>JALEYW010000053.1:0-30029 GCA_022773145.1 Bacteroidales bacterium | reverse complement strand
CGCGAAGATAGGCGGCGGCTCGGCAAAGAAAAATCAAAATCCTGCGGCTTTTACATAAAGCCGGCTGCGGTTCGGAAAAGGCATTTTAAAAAACTTATGTTTTTTATTGCCTTTTCTCTCACCTTGCACGGCTTTTGTTTTTCTTTGCTCTCACCTTGCACTACTCTGCTGCGCGAAGATAGGCGGCGGCTCGGCAAAGAAAAATCAAAATCCTGCGGCTTTTGTTTTTCTTTGCTCTCGCCTTGCACTATCTTTGCCACGCCAAACATAAAAAAACAACATCTTATGCTTAACAAAAAAGTAGAAGAGGCGCTCAACGCCCAAATCAATGCCGAAATGTGGTCGGCCTATCTTTATCTCTCCATGTCTGCCTGGTGCGCCGCCGAAGGCAAACCCGGCATGGCCAATTGGTACGAAGTGCAGTTCCGCGAAGAACAGGACCATGCACGCATCCTCTTCAACTACGTGCTGCAGCGCGGCGGACGTGTCAACCTGCGCCCCATCGATGCCGTTCCCACGGAATGGAAGTCGGCACTCGACGTATTTGAAAGCACACTGGCACACGAACAGAAGGTAACCGCTCTCATCAACGAACTCTTCGCTCTCACCACCGCCGAAAACGACTATGCCACCCAAAGCATGCTCAAATGGTTTATCGACGAACAGGTGGAAGAGGAAGAGAACGCACAAAACATCATCGACAACCTCCGTATGCTCGGCGATGCCGGCGGCTACGGTCTCTACGTGCTCGACAAGGAACTCGCCGCACGCACTTACACCCAAGCATCTCCGCTTGCCAAAGCGTAAGAAAATTTATAATGTATAATTTATAATGTATAATGAAGCCTACGACCATGACATCGGCGTAGCCTTCATTATACATTATAAATTATACATTATCTCATTATATCATCTCCCCATGTTATCTTTCACCCTCTCACTCATAGCCCTCATTGTGGGCTACATTTTTTATGGCCGTCTGGTGGAACGCATCATGCAGCCCGATGCCCAACGCCCGACGCCGGCACTGGCACATCCCGACGGGGTGGACTATATCCCCATGCCCGCTTGGAAAGTATATATGGTGCAGTTCCTCAACATTGCCGGAACGGGACCCATATTCGGCGCCATCATGGGAGCGAAATTCGGCCCTGCGGCCTATCTGTGGATAGTGCTGGGCTGCATCTTCGCCGGAGCCGTACACGACTACATGGTCGGGATGCTCTCCGTGCGACTGGGCGGAGCCGGGCTGCCCGAAATCGTGGGCCGCTTCCTGGGCCACAAAGCACGGACAGCCGTGATGGTTTTCTCCGTGCTGTTGCTCATCATGGTGGGGGCCGTGTTCGTTTACAGCCCCGCACTCATCCTGGGCCACCTCTGTGGCTCCACCCTCCTGTGGACGCTGGTCATCTTTGCCTACTACGTGCTGGCCACCATGTTGCCCATCGACAAGATCATCGGCAAGATTTACCCCCTCTTTGCCTTCTCCCTGCTCTTCATGGCGGTGGCGCTGATGGTCTGCCTCTTCGTCGAGATGCCCCAACTCCCCGAACTCTGGGACGGACTGGGCAATAAAGGTGCTGCCACGGATGCCTCGTTCACCGACTCGCTGTTCCCCTGCCTCTTCATCACCATAGCCTGCGGTGCCATCAGCGGTTTCCATTCCACCCAAAGCCCACTCATGGCACGGTGCATCGAAAACGAACGGCTGGGACGGCCCATCTTCTACGGTGCCATGATTACCGAAGGCATGGTGGCCATGGTGTGGGCCACGGTGGCCATGTATTTCTTCTACGGCGAACCTGCTCCCGGCTACGAACTGATTGCCGGAGCAGGCAACAACGGTTTCCACACGGCTGCACCGGCTGTCGTCACGCTGATTTGCAACCACTGGCTCGGCATCGTGGGCGGCATACTGGCCATGCTCGGCGTGGTGGCCTGCCCCATCACGAGCGGCGACACGGCCTTCCGCAGCGCACGCCTCATCGTGGCGGACTTCCTCCACATGGACCAACAGCCCATCACGAAACGGCTGGCGGTGAGCCTGCCGCTCTTTGCCTGCGCCATCGGGATGCTGGTTTGGCAGATGGACAACAACGACGGGTTCAACGTGGTGTGGCAGTACTTCGGCTGGGCCAACCAATCGCTGACAGTGGTCACCCTTTGGGCCATCACGGTCTACTTGGTGCAAAGCGGCCGGCTCTACCTGGTGGCCCTTATTCCGGCCCTCTTCATGACAGCCGTTTGCACCACTTATCTGTTTGCATCGCCCACGGCCCTGGGTCTGCCCGCCGCCGTAGGCAACTCGCTCGGCCTTGCCTGCACCCTGCTGGCACTGGGTTGGTTCCTGAGGTGGAAGAAAAAGTATCACGCATCCCCCACCCTGAACCATGACTGAACCACGAAGAGAACTGGTATGGACCAACAAATACGTGCAGCTGAAACACTTTTTGCTGGAGCACCATCACCTGCCCGACAAACGGAAACAGGAAAACCGTGGCCTGCTGAACTGGTGGAAGTATAACCAGAAACGGCTCAAGAAAGGCATCTGCCCGCCCGAGCAGCGGCGGTTACTGGAACAGCTGGAGACTCTGCGGGAGAAATGACCTTTGCAAGAAAACACAGTAAGTACAGATACAAGAGAGAGCGAGTTGTATGACCCGCTCTCTCTTATGTTTTATTCCCTTGTCTGCCTTGTCCGGTGGTTTCTCAACCGCCGCAGCCAGAGGTAGTAGCCCGTGAGGGGCAGGGTGGCACCGGAAAAGCATATCAGGGTGATGAAGATACCGAGGGGTACCGACAGCCAGAGATGAATTTTGCGAAAAAATAGTCCTGGACTTGTTGGGGCGCTTTCCGGCTACCGGCAACCGGGCGGTCAGAACGTGTTTTTCCGGACGATAAACGAGCCGGCAACTTTGCCGGGATAAAAAGAAACGAGTACTTTTGCCGGGTACAACTTTAACCCTTTTATTATCATGAGCAACTTAAAGAAAATATTCGCTGAGAAACTCCTGCAAGTGGAGGCCATCAAACTGCAACCGGAACAGCCCTTCACCTGGGCCAGCGGCTGGAAGTCGCCCTTCTACTGCGACAACCGCAAAACATTGGCGTTCCCCGCCCTGCGCAGCTTCGTGAAACTGGAACTGAGCCGCATCGTGGCCGAAAAATATCCTGAAGCAGAGGCGGTGGCCGGTGTGGCCACGGGTGCCATCGCTCAGGGTGCCCTCGTGGCCGATGTCCTGGGACTGCCCTTTGCCTACGTTCGCTCCAAAGCCAAGGATCACGGCATGGCGAACCTCATCGAGGGCGACCTGAAACCGGGCATGAAGGTCGTGGTGATTGAGGACCTCATCTCGACGGGGGGCAGCAGCCTGAAGGCCGTGGAAGCCCTGCGCCAACACGGCTGCGAGGTCATCGGCATGGTGGCCAGCTACACGTACGGCTTCCCCGTGGCCGAAGAGGCTTTCCAAACGGCTCAGGTGGAACTGACCACGCTCACGGACTACGAGGCAGTGGTGGAAACGGCACTCGCCACGGGCTACATCAAGCAGGAACACGTGGCGCTGCTCCACGAATGGCGCAAGAACCCGAGCGAATGGGGGAAATAAGCTGACGGATTGTGCATTTCAAACCTAAAGTCATGTTGAAAAAATCTGTAATGTCCCTGCTGCTGCTCTTCGTCGCCCTGGATGCCTGGGCGGAAGGGCGTGCAAAGTATGTGTTCTATTTCATCGGCGACGGCATGGGCGTGAACCAGGTGAACGGCACGGAAACTTACCTGGCTGCGCTCGAAGGCCGCATAGGCATCGTGCCGCTCTGCTTCACGCAGTTTCCCTACGCTGCCCTCGTCACCACTTACTCGGGCACGAACGGCGTGACGGACTCGGCGGCTTCGGGCACCGCGCTGGCCACAGGGCACAAAACGAAGAACGGTGCGCTCGGCATGTTGGCTGACCTGACCACGCCCGTCACGAGTGTGGCGGCATGGGCCAAACAGGCCGGGGCGGCTGTCGGCGTGACCACCAGCGTGAGCGTGGATCACGCCACGCCGGCGGCTTTTTATGCGCACCAGGGCGGACGCGGCTCTTACTACGCCATCGGACAGGACTTGCTGAAGGCGGACTTCGACTTCTATGCCGGCTCTGACTTCCTGCAACCTTCCGACGGTAAGGACAAGGCCGCGCCCTCGCTCTACGAACAGTGTGCCAACGCGGGTTACACGCTCTGCCGGGGCTACAATGATTACCAACGCCGCTGCAAAAAGGCGGACAAGGTGGTGCTGCTGCAAACGGAAAAGGCCAGCAACGTGCAACGCAACTCGCTGCCTTACGCCATTGACCGCAGCAGGGAAGACCTCACGCTGCAACAGATTACGCGTGCCGGCATCCACTTCCTGTCAAGCCAACAGAAGGACGGCTTCTTCCTCATGGTGGAAGGCGGGAAAATTGACTGGGCGTGCCACAGCAACGACGCCGCCACGGTGTTCCACGAGGTGATCGACATGGACAATGCCATCCGCGTGGCTTACGAATTTTATGAACAGCACCCTGACGAAACGCTCATCGTCGTGACCGCCGACCACGAAACGGGCGGCATCGTGCTGGGACGTGGCCCGTACGAGCTGCACACGGACATGCTGCGCCACCAACGCATGAGTGTGGAAGCCTACGGCGCACACGTGAAACAGCTGCACGAGAAACTGGGCGAGAAGCTCACCTGGAAGGTGATGCAGCAGGATTTGCAACGCTATTGGGGCTTCGGCGAAGGCGTGAAGCTGTCCGACCACCAGCAGCAACGGCTGCAAAAGGCTTTTGAGGGGATGCTCAGCGGACAGGCTGAGGGCAAACAGACGCTCTACGCCAAAGTGGACGCGCTGGCCGACACGGCGCGGCAAATCATGGCGGAGTGCGCCCTCATCGGATGGCAGAGTGGCGGCCACTCCAACGGCTTTGTCCCTGTCTTCGCCATCGGCCAAGGGGCTGAACAGTTCCACGGACAGATGGACAACACGGACATTCCCCTCCGCATAGCCAAAGCGGCCGGGTGGAAATGATTTTTTAGTTTATAAGTCATTAGGTTATGAGGTTATCTTCATAGGTTATGAGGGATTAGGTTATGAGGTTATAAAGTTACTGCTGTAACGCCTGAATACCATCCTCTCAAATAGTAATCTTATAACCTCATAACCTCAAAACTTATAACCTCAGCAATAACCTCATAACCTCAAAACTTATAACCTCATAACCTGGGAGCGAAGCGACCATAACCTCATAACCTTATCCCCCATAATCTAACCTCACCCCCTTATGCCCCCTCGCTGCTCAAACATGGAATTGCTCCGCATCCTGGCCATGCTCATGGTCATGGTGCTCCACGCCAACTTTGAAACGCTGGGCTACCCCCGGCCTTCGGTGGTCTGTGCCGAACCGTTCGGGTGGTTGGGCATCATATTCACGGAAGAAGCCTGCATCTGCTGCGTCGACGTGTTCGTGCTCATCACGGGCTGGTTCGGCGTGCATTTCAAGTGGCGCAACTTCCTCCGCCTCTGCTTCCTGGCCTTCTTCACCGCCGGCCTCATGTCCGCCCTGCTCTGGATATGTCGCGGCGAAGCTCCCGGCACGGCCTTTGAAATGCTGCGTGCCTCGTGGACCTACTGGTTCGTCTGCTCCTACCTCGTGCTCTACCTCTTCACCCCCAGCCTCAACGCCTTTGTCGAAAAGACCGACGGCCGCAGCCTGGGCCGTTTCCTCATGGGGTTCTATCTCTTCGTCATCCCCTTCTCCTACGCCCTGAGCGACCTGGAGCGCGGCTTCACCGCCGTCAGCCTCATGGGCCTCTATCTGCTGGGGCGCCACCTCCGCCTTCACGTGGCACCCCGGCTGCAGGCAGTGCCGCGCAGCCGCTTCCTGTGGACTTATGCGGCACTCGTCGTGGTGATGACCCTCGCCTACTGGGCGCACATCTACTTCCGCAACCCCTGGTTCCCGCATTTACCCTCCATCCTCACTTCCTACACCAATCCCCTCTGCATCGCCTGCGCCGCCTGCCTGGTACTCTACTTCAGCCGCCTCTGCTTCCACAGCCGCACGGTCAACTGGCTGGCCGCCGGCAGCCTCTGCGCCTACCTCACCCATCAGCAAATATTCATGCGCCCGCTCTACTTCGGCACACTGCGGGATATCGACGCCGCCCTCCCCTCCCCGCTCTATCCCTTGGGAGCCGCCGCCTTCATAGCAGTCATTTTCCTCCTCTCCGTCTGCATAGGACACATCGGCACATGGTGTTTCGAGAAGCTGACGCAGTTAAAACCTATTTTTCACCTGGAAACACTCCTTAAGAAACTCTCTTTGTAAGCCACGTTTCTCAATCTACGCTTAAAAATCCGAAAAAATCCTATAATATGCACCCAATGCTTGGTTGTGTGCAAGATATGCCCATACCTTTGCACTCGCAAACGAGAGGCGGCACACCCGCTGCCCACAAACATTTATTAACTAAAGTATTTATTTAAAAATGAAGAAGTTTGTACTCTCCCTTTTGGTAGCCCTCACGGGCATCAGTGCTTCTGCACAGGTTTACGTAGGTGGTGAAGCCGGTTTCTGGCGCAACACTGACGACAACCACACCTCCTTCACCATCCAGCCCGAAATTGGCTACAACCTCAACGAAAGTTGGGACCTCGGTATCGCTCTCGGTTACTTGCACGACTACAACAACGGCCTTGAAACGAACGCCTTCGCCGTAAATCCCTATGCCCGTTACACCTACGCCAAGTTCGGTGCTGTAAGCCTCTTCCTCGACGGTACTTTCGGCATCAACACTTACAAGGTGAAGAACGCAAGTGATTCCATGACCGGCTGGCAGGTAGGTATCAAGCCCGGTATCCGCGTGAACCTGGCCAAGAATGTTGACTTCGTGGCTCACTGCGGCTTCCTCGGCTACCGCGATGCTGACGACGACTACTCTGCCTTCGGCGAGAACGGTTTCGGCTTCAACCTGAACGGCAACAACCTCACTTTCGGTATCAACTACCGCTTCTAATCCGCCCTTCCCTGCCACCGGCAGGAGGCTACTTTCAAGCAGGAGGCAGACACTCCCCACTCCGGGATGTCTGCCTCCTGCCGCTTTGTGTATGATTACCCCACCTATACCTCATGACCATCGGCTTCCTTGCCGTTATACTTCAAGATAGAAGTGCAATTATCTTGAAAGTATAATTCCACTGATATAAATCAGCTTAATCAGATAAATCCGTAATCAAGAATTCAACTTTCGGAAGTACCGAAAGATTGTGCAAGGCGAGTGCAATAAGCTTGCTTAAATTGCCGAGCCGTAGCCAATCTTATGCAAAGTTGAAGGTTATAAGGTTATGGTCGCTTCGCTCCCAGGTTATGAGGTTATAAGAATACTGTTTGAGGTAGTCAAGATAGCCGCATCGAGTAACTTTATAACCTCATAACCTTATCCCTCATAACCTCCGAAACATAAATCAAGAATAATCAGATGGATCCGTAATCGGGGAGCGCGGGAGCCCGGGCTTACTGCTCCTCGTAATAGTCGAACAGGAAATCGTTGTAGGGGTACTTCTGCACGTGGAGCTGCTTGACACGGGTGTAGAGCAGCTGTTTCAGAGCCTCGATGTTCTGCCGCTCACGGGCGGAGATGAAGATGCAGTCGTCGCCGAGGCGGGCCATCCACGTGTTCTTCAGCTCGTCGAGCGACACGTTCTCCTTCGTCATCGGCGTGAGGTCGTCCGCCTCCTTCTCCTGCCAGGTGTAAGCGTCCACCTTGTTGAACACCAGTAGCTGCGGCTTGTCGGCACACCCCAAGTCGTGCAGCGTGGCATTGACCACCTCAATCTGTTCGGAAAAGTCGGGGTGCGACACGTCGGCCACATGGACCAGCAAGTCGGCCTCGCGCACCTCGTCGAGGGTGCTCTTGAAGGAATCCACCAAGTCGGTGGGCAGCTTGCGGATGAAACCCACGGTATCGGCCAACAGGAAGGGCAGGTTTTCAATGATTACCTTGCGCACGGTGGTGTCGAGGGTGGCAAAGAGCTTGTTCTCGGCAAACACCTCGGATTTGGCCAACAGGTTGATGAGGGTGGACTTGCCGACATTGGTGTACCCCACCAGTGCCACGCGGATGAGGCGGCCACGGTTTTTGCGCTGCGTGGTCTTCTGCCGGTCAATGTCCGCCAACCGCTGCTTGAGCAGTGCCATGCGTCCCAGGATGATGCGGCGGTCCATTTCGAGCTGCGTTTCGCCCGGGCCGCGCAAACCCACGGAACCTTTGCCGCCACCGGAACCGGAACCGCCACCTTGGCGTTCGAGGTGGGTCCAGAGGCGTTGCAGACGCGGCAACATATAGCGGTACTGCGCCAGTTCCACCTGCGTCTTGGCGTTGGCGGTCTGGGCGCGCATGGCGAAGATGTCGAGGATGAGGCTCGTGCGGTCCAGGATTTTCACCTTCAGTTCCTTCTCGATGTTGCGCAGCTGCTTGGCGGAGAGTTCATCGTCGAAGATGACCATGCCGATTTCGCGCTCGGCCTCCTCTTCGGCCACGATGTAGGCGCGGATTTCCTCCAACTTGCCTTTTCCGACATAGGTGACGGACGAGGGGCCGTCCATGCGCTGCGTGAAACGCTTCACGGCGACCGCACCGGCCGTTTCGGCCAGGAAAGCCAGTTCGTCCAAGTATTCAGCCGTTTTGCGCTCGTTCTGGTTTTTCGTGATCAGTCCCACCAGGATGGCGGTTTCGGCTTTGACTTCGGTTTGTATGAATTCTTTCATAAGAAGATGATGTTGAAGATTAAAGGGATGAATGTTTGCCGCGCAGCAGCTGCGTGATTTCTGCCGCCGCACGTCGGGGGGCACCGGGTTGGCCGAGCTTGCCGGCCAGTTCGTCATAGCCCTGCAACATGGCGGCACGCCCCGGTGCGCCGGGCAGGATGTGGAGAAGGCGGCGGCGCACTTCCTCCGCCGTCATGTCGCCGGCCACCAGCTCGGGCACCACTTCGCGCCCCACGATGAGGTTGACCAAGGAGATGAAGGGCACCTTGAGGAAATAGGGGCGGATGCGCGATACTAACCAACCGCAACGCATGAAGTAGCACACCACCTGGGGCACACGGAAGAGTGCCGTTTCGAGCGTGGCAGTGCCACTCGTGACGAGGGCCGCCGTAGCGTGGTGCAAGAGGTCGTAGGTCCGCTCCTCCACTAACTGCACGCTGCGGGCCGGCAGGCCGGCGCGCTGAACGATGGCGGTGTAGAGGTCGCGGGGCATGGACGGTGCCACGGCGATGCGGATGTGCCATGCCGGTTCGCCGCCGCCCTCCATGCAAAGTGGCTTCACGGCCTGCAGCATACGGCTGAGATTGTCCGTTATCTCCTGCCGGCGCGAGCCGGGCAGCAGGGCGATGGTGTGGCCGTCGGGACGGGGCTGGCCATGCTCGCTGAGGTAGGCCGACACTTCGTCCATGGTGGGATTGCCCACATAGCTGATGGGATAATGGTGCTTCTTCTCGAAGAAATCCACCTCGAAGGGGAGGATAGAGAAGAGTCGGTCAACGTAGCGGCGGATGGCATGGATGCGGTGCTCCTTCCAGGCCCAGATTTTGGGCGAGATATAATAATAGACGGGGCACAGGGCCTGCCGGCTGACGTACTTGGCTATCTTGAGGTTGAAACCGGGATAGTCCACCAGGATGACGGCATCGGGCCGCCAACTGTCTATCTCGGCCTTGCACCGGCGCAACCCGCGCAGGATGGTGGGCAGATGGAGGGCCACCTGCACAAAACCCATATAGGCCAAGTGGCGGTAGTGGCACAGGAGGGTGCCGCCCACGGCCTGCATACAGTCACCGCCGTAGTAGCGGAAACTCGCCGAAGGGTCGATGGCAAGCAAAGCTTTCATGAGGTGGGCAGCGTGAAGGTCGCCGCTGGCCTCGCCGGCTATGAGAAAATATTTCATCTGGCTGACAGTGCAAAAGGGCAGGCAAACCGCCTTTTGTAAAACGAAAACCGACCTATTCTGCTCCTTGGGCAAATCGGTCGGGAATGTAAGAAAACAGGCAGGATTTTACAGTATATCCTGCAACACCTCCATCAGCTCACGCGCCGTAACGTCGAGCTGCGTGGGCGTAACGGCCACGTAGCCATGGGCCAGGGCCCAACGGTCGGTGTCGGTGGCTTCGGGCTCCAATTCGACGTTCTCACCCACGAGCCAGTAGTAGTCGGCTCCCCAGGGGTGGCGGCGGTGCTCCACCTCTTTCTGCCAGCGCGAACGGGCCATGCGACACACCTTCACACCCTTGAAGCGGGGTGCCAAAGGGAAATTGATGTTCAGACAAGTGAACGGCGGCAAGCCCACGGCTATGGCCTTGAACATGAAGTCGACGAGATAAGGCCGCAAAGGTGAGAAATCGGCATCCTCACGGTGGTCGCACAACGAGAAGGCTACCGAGGGATAGCCCTGAAGCGCACCTTCGATGGCCACGCCCATGGTTCCGGAATAGTGGGCGTTGACCGAAGAATTGTCGCCATGGTTTATGCCACCCACCACGAGGTCGGGCTTGCGATCGGGGAAGAGGTTGAGCGCCATCTTCACGCAATCGGTGGGCGTACCTGAGCAGGCGCACACGGTAAGCCCCTCTTCACGGCGCAACACGCGGTAAGTGAGCGGATGGGCGGCGGTGATGGAACAACTAAACCCCGAACGGGCTGAATCGGGAGCCATCACCAGGAGATCGGCGTAGGGACGGAGCGTTTCGATGAGGAAGTTGAGCCCCGGGGCCTGCACCCCGTCATCATTGGACAGAAGAAGATATGGACGCATCGCGAATTAAAGTGCTATTCAGGAGGAGGCTGAAAATACAACGGTCGGCACGGATTTGGGTTTCGTGCAACCAAACCGGTTTTTCATACACTCCATATACATTATTGAGGCGGCAAAAGTACAAAAAATAGTTTAGTGCCGTAGATTTCGCTGAATTTTTATACCTTTGCCTCGCTAATTGTGTGGACCTGCACAAACGGCCGCTGAGAACCGCCCCTCCGGGTGCAGCACCGGCCGAGAGCCACCCCTCCCAGCAGGGCGGACGGCAAAAGTGCGGGCCCTGTTTTCTAACCAACCCACAACTTATGGGCAAAATCATTGCTTTGGCCAACCAAAAGGGTGGTGTAGGCAAAACTACTACCTCCATGAACCTGGCCGCCTCGCTTGCCACGCTGGAAAAGCGCGTGTTGCTCATTGACGCCGACTCACAGGCCAACGCCTCGTCGGGATTAGGCGTCGACTTGAGCAAGGTGGATTGTTCTATCTACGAATGCGTTATCAACGGCGTGGACGTTCACGAAGCTATCTACACCACGGACATCGAACGCCTGGATGTAATACCTTCAAACATCAACCTGGTGGGAGCGGAAGTAGAGATGTTGAACTTTGAAGGACGGGAACGCATCATCAAAAACATGCTGGCCCCGCTCCACAATGAGTATGACTATATCCTCATTGACTGCTCGCCCTCACTCGGCCTCATCACGGTCAACGCGCTCACGGCGGCCAACTCGGTCATCATTCCGGTGCAATGCGAGTACTTCGCGCTGGAAGGTATCTCCAAGCTGCTCAACACCATCAAGATTGTAAAACGCAAACTAAACCCGGAACTGGAAATAGAAGGATTCCTGCTCACCATGTACGACAGCCGCTTGCGACTGGCCAACCAAATCTACGACGAGGTGAAGCGCCACTTCCAGGAACTGGTGTTCAAAACGGTGATACAGCGCAACGTGAAACTTTCCGAGGCTCCCAGCCACGGACTGCCGGCCATCCTCTACGATGCCGACTCTACCGGCGCGAAAAACCACTTAGCCCTGGCCAAGGAAATCATCAACAAAAACAAAGCATAAGGGGCGGCGCAACGCTCAACCGCCGAAACGAAACAGCCACGGCAACCGATGCACGCACTCCTTACTTATAAATACAGCAAAGACACATGGTAGCTCACAAGAAATTTCCGGCTCTGGGTCGGGGACTGGATGCCCTGATTTCAACTGAAGAGGAAGTACACACCAGTGGCTCTTCCAGCATCAGCGAGGTGCCGGTGTTTAAAATAAAAGCTAACCCCAACCAGCCCCGAAGGGAATTTGCCACCGAAGCACTCCAGGAACTGGCCGAAAGCATACGGCAAATCGGTATCATTCAGCCTATCACGCTCCGACTCATGGAGGACGGCACGTACCAAATCATTGCCGGAGAACGCAGGTGGAGGGCTTCGCAAATGGCGGGCCTCACTTCCATACCGGCCTACGTCAGAACGGCCGACGATGAGAACATGATGCAAATGGCACTCGTGGAAAATATCCAACGCGAGGACCTCAACGCCATCGAAATTGCATTGGCTTACCAAAATCTCATTGAGCAGTATGACCTGACGCAGGACAAGCTCTCGGAAAAGGTGGGGAAAAACAGAGCAACCATAGCCAACTATCTCCGACTCCTCAAACTGCCGGCACAGGTGCAGGTGGCCCTGCAAAACAAAGAGATTGACCAGGGACATGCCCGCGCACTGCTCGGACTGGACAAGCCTTCGCTCCAAGTGAAGCTCTTCGGCGAAATCAAAGAGAAGGGCTACTCCGTCAGACAGGTGGAGGAGATGGTGAAAGCACTCAACAGCGGCGAAACACTCAAAAGCGGCCGGAAAACACTCAAAGCGGCGGGCAAAAGCTTGCCCGAAGAGTATGCCGAACTCCGCAACCGCCTCGCACAGGTGTTCAGCACCAAGGTGCAAATGACTTGTTCACAACAAGGGAAAGGCAAAATAACCATCCCCTTTGGCTCGGAGGAGGAACTGGAACGCATCATCGCTATGCTCGACAAAATCTGAAGCGAACGGAAGCTCGTCGTGCTACCGCACTTTCAACCTACGGAAACTCCATGCGCTCCCTTCACTGCTCACAAACCACTAAAGAAGTTTGATGAATTGGCATTATATCTGGCATTTCCTCATCTGGACTATTGCCTGCGCCGGCCTTGACGCACAGGCTGCCTTGCCTGAACGCTCCACCGCCGGACATTCGGCAAAAACTGTGGCCCAAGCCTCAAAAGTCGAAGCCTCCGAAAGGGCTTCGGCTTTACCCGTTTTTGCAAACGACATGCCGGACAACGCATTTCTTCCTCCAACGGAACAGCCCGACACATTGCCTCCCGGTGAGCTCCGACCCAACGAAACAACGGCAACCCATGCCGACACACTCCGGGACCGGACGAACGAGAAGCTGGCTTCGCTCAACGACTCCGTGAGCCGCAAAGTAGGAAAGCCCAAACTGCCGCGGCAACGTTTCGTGCCGAACCCCAAGAGGGCTTTGTGGCTCTCGCTGGTGCTGCCAGGCGCCGGACAGATATACAACCGCAAGTACTGGAAGTTGCCCTTCATCTACGGAGGTTTCCTGGGCTGTACCTACGCCCTGATGTGGAACCAGCAGATGTACCGCGACTATTCGCAGGCTTACCTCGACATCATGGACGACGACCCCCGCACGTGTTCCTACCTGGAGATGTTGCCGCCACGCTACGACATCACGGGGCGGGAGGAGCAGTTCAAAAAACTCTTCAAGCGGAAGAAGGACTTCTACCGGCGCTACCGCGACCTGAGTGCCTTCTGCTTCGTAGGGGTTTACCTGCTCTCGGTGGTCGACGCTTACGTAGATGCACAACTCTCGGAGTTTGACATCTCTCCCGACCTCTCCATGAGCGTGCGCCCCGCCGTGATGGAGACACAAGGCATTTCGACGGGCCGAAACACGGCCTACGGCGTCGGATGTTGCCTCACTTTTTAGTTTTCAACCTACATCTTTCAAGCCACGACTGATGAATAAAATAAAAACCCTACTCTTTTCGCTGGCAGCCGGCTTCATGACGGCCACAGCGCAGACTTACGAAACGGAAATTACCGTTCACGATGACCAAAGCGGCCGCGACGAGGTGATTGACCTGCCCGAGGGCATGACACTCAGCTGCGACTCGCTTCTGAACGAGTGGATGGCCAAAAAATATCTCTATCCCGACACCACCTGCGTCGACCCGAACACCAACCCGGAGTTCTCGGCCGAAGAGTACCAGAACCGTCTCCGACGGCTACCGGTGGTGATGGAAATGCCGTATAACAATGTGGTGCAGAAGTTCATCGACCAATACTGCACCCGCCTGCGGCGCAGCGTGTCGTACATGTTGGGCGCAGGAAACTTCTATGTGCCCATCTTCGAGGAGGCCCTGGACTACTACGGGCTGCCATTGGAACTGAAATACCTGCCCTTCATCGAGAGTGCCCTGGAACCGAAAGCGAAAAGTCGGGCAGGAGCCGTGGGACTGTGGCAATTCATGCTCGCTACTGCCAAACGCTATGATCTGACTGTTAACAGCCTGATTGACGAACGGCAAGACCCGTACAAATCTACCTGGGCTGCGGCACGCTACCTGCGCGACCTGTACAAAATCTACGGCGACTGGAACCTGGTCATTGCCGCTTACAACTGCGGACCCGCCAACATCAACAAGGCCATCCACCGCGCCAACGGCTCTCACGACTACTGGACCATCTACCCCTACCTCCCGGCAGAAACACGGGGCTACGTGCCGGCTTTCATCGCCGCCAATTACGTGATGAACTACTACTGCGAGCACAACATCTGCCCCATGAAAACGAAGTACCCGGTGACGACTGACACCTTGCAGATTAGCCGCGACCTCCACATGGAGCAGGTGGCCGCCCTGACGGGTATCGACATGGATGCCGTGCGTGCGCTCAACCCGCAGTACCGCACGGATGTCATCCCGGGCTCTGTGGGCACCATGTCGCTCTGTCTGCCCACCGAAGCGCTGACTGCGCTGATCGACCTCAAGGACTCGGTGTACAACTACCGGGCGGATGAGCTCCTCACCCGCCGCGCCACGGTGAGCGTGCCCGAAGTGGCATCGACGCGCCGCACCTCCACTTCCGTTTCGCGTTCCTCCAAAACCTCCGGCAGGGCAAAAAGCAGCCAAAAGGCATCACGCAAATCGAAAACCAAACAACGCGCCCAAACCACTACCGTGCGTAGCGGCGATACCTTGAGCGACATTGCCAAACGCAACCACACTACGGTGAAAAAGCTACGCCAGCTGAATGGCATCAAGGGTAATCTCATCAATATAGGACAGAAAATCCGCGTAAAATAAACCTCTCTCTCCGTTTGGGAGCGGACAGAGTGGCAAGCAAACGAGTGACATTTGCTTTCCTCCTCCGGAAACTTCACTTCCTTGCTTACCACTCCGTCTGCTCCCTTTTTCAATCACCACTTCGCGACTATCGTTACACATTCCTCTAACCTTATCCAGCTTCCGAAACGGCCGGTTACTCTTTCGAGCAGGGCTTGGCCTTACAGTTAACATTCAATCCACATTAAAAACAAAAGACAATCACCATGGACGAACAAAAATCACACACCCAGCTTACCACGCAGGAACAGAAAGATGAAGAGATGATTAACGCAGCTTTTCAACACCTGCTCGACACTTACCTTGCCACCAACCACCGCCGCAAGGTAGACCTCATCACGAAAGCATTCAACTTTGCCAAACAGGCTCACAGAGGCGTGCGCCGCCGTTCGGGAGAGCCTTACATTCTCCACCCCATCGCCGTGGCGCAGATTGCCTGCGGCGAAATCGGACTCGGCTCCACCTCCATCTGTGCCGCACTGCTCCACGACGTGGAGGAGGACACGGACTACACCAACGAAGACCTATCCAATCTCTTCGGGCCCAAGATTGCCAACATCGTAGAAGGCGTAACGAAAATTTCGGGCGGCATTTTCGGTGAAAGAGCTTCCCTTCAAGCGGAAACTTTCAAAAAGTTGCTGCTCATGATGAGCGATGACATCCGCGTCATCCTCATCAAAATCTCCGACCGTCTGCACAACATGCGCACCCTCTCGTCCATGTTGCCCTCAAAGCAGTACAAAATTGCAGCCGAAACGCTCTACATCTTCGCGCCCATCGCCGACCGCCTCGGACTCAGCCGCATCAAGACAGAGCTGGAGAACCTCAGCTTCCGCTACGAGCACCCGGAGGAATACGAAGCCGTGTTGGAGAAAATAGAACAGTCGAAAATCGAACGCGACGACATCATCGCACGCTTCACACCGCCCATCAAGGAACGCCTCGACGCTCTCGGCGTGAACTACACCATCAAAGCGCGCGTAAAGAGCCCCTACTCCATCTGGCTCAAGATGCAGAAAAAGCACATCCCCTTTGAGGAAGTTTTCGACATACTGGCCATCCGCATCATCTTCACTCCGAAGGACCGCCAGCACGAGAAGGATGAATGTTTCCGCATCTATTCGGCCCTGACGGAGATTTACAAGCCCCATCCCACCCGTTTCCGCGACTGGCTCTCCAACCCCAAGACCAACGGTTACCAAGCCCTGCACAACACCTTCATGTCGGCCCAAGGCCAGTGGGTGGAAGTACAAATCCGCTCGGACCGCATGGACGACATCGCCGAAATCGGCTTCGCCGCACACTGGAAATACAAGGACAAGGAGGCCGCCTACGACGAGACGGAGCTGGACCGCTGGCTGAACTCCATCAAGGAAATCCTCGACGACCCGCAGCCCGACACGCTCGACCTCCTCGACAACATCAAGCTCAATCTCTACGCAGCGGAAATCATGGTGTTCACCCCCAAAGGCGAACTCAAATCCATGCCCAAGGGAGCCACCGCCCTCGACTTCGCTTACGCCATCCACACCACCCTGGGCTCACACTGCATCGGGGCCAAGGTGAACCACCGCTTGGTGCCCCTCAGCTACCAGCTACGCAGCGGCGACCAAGTGGAAATACTCATCTCGCGCAACACCCAAGTGCATACCGACTGGTTGGAATATGCCACCACAGCCAAGGCACGCGCAAAAATTCAGGCATCGCTCCGTAAGCAGGCACGCGACAATCAGTCACGCGGACAGCAGTTGCTCAAACAGTTCCTCGAAGAGCAACAGCAACCCGCCGACGAAGCCATGATTGACCGCATCCGCAAAACGCTGCGCCAGCCTTCCGTAGAACAACTCTACCAACGCCTCGGCGAAGGCACACTGGTGCTGTCGGCCACGCTGTGGCAGCAAATCAAAGAGCAGGAAGCGGCAAGCAGCGGCCACGGACAGTCGCGCTGGCGTCGCTTCATTCCCTTCATGGCCAACCGAAACGCCAACGGGAACAAGGATACAGCAACGGCGGACGACGACAACATGACCGAAGCCAACGAGCAGTTCGGACCGGACTGGGCTTTGAAACTCAACCGAAAGGAAACGCTCCGCATCACCGATGAGGTGCTCGGACACTGCGTCATGGCCTCCTGTTGCCACCCTATTCCCGGCGACGACGTTATGGGATACATCGCGCCGAATGGAGAACTGCAACTGCACAAACGTAGCTGTGAAACGGCCTTGAAGCTGAAGTCGCGCTACGGAAACAACATCATTGCCACCGCATGGTGTACCCACCGCACCCGACTCCACAATGTGAACATCGCCATCCGGGGCATCGATGCACAAGGCGTGCTTTACTCCATCGCAGACCTGCTCCACAAACTCACCCACTTCAATCTGCGCCAAATCAACCTCAACACGAACGACGGCATCTTCGACGGCACTCTCACCATCGCCGTTTACGACACGTCCGACGTAGAGGCGCTTTGCACCCGACTGAAGGAGATAGAAAATATCACCGAGGCAACACGGGTATAGCCCTTGCTGTCTATCCTAAAGCGGACGTGGCTCCCACCACTCCGCTTTTTTCATATACTTTACGTATCTCCTTTCTGAATATTCCTCCAATCACTCCGTCCGCTTCTCCTTTCCGGCAATCCCTGCTGCTTATTCCTGCACCTTCAATCTAATTTCCGAAATATGAAAAAGACTTTCCTGCCGCTACTCTCCCTGCTGTCGCTCCCGGCTTGGGCACAAAACGTGAAACCCAACATCATTCTTCTCGTGGCCGACGATTTGGGATATGGCGATTTGTCCTGCTATGGAGCCACGCGCATCCAAACGCCCGCAGTAGACAGTCTGGCCCGCCAAGGTGTGCGTTTCACCAACATGCACGCCTGCGCCTCCACCTCCACCCCCTCGCGCTACGCCCTGCTCACGGGACAATATCCCTTCCGCCGGACCGGAACGGACGTGGCGGCGGGCAATGCGGGCATGATTATCCAACCGGAACAAACCACCCTGGCCGACCTCATGCACCGGGCGGGATACGCCACCGCCGCCATCGGCAAATGGCACCTGGGACTGGGCAGCAAAACCGCCGCGCAGGACTGGAACGGACAACTCGACCTCTCGCCCCGCGACTTGGGCTTCGACTATCACTACATCATGGCAGCCACAGCCGACCGCGTGCCTTGCGTTTACATAGAAAACGGACGGGTGGCGAATCATGACGCTTCGGCACCCATCGAAGTGAGCTACCGACAGCCGTTCGCCGGCGAACCCACCGGACACACCCATCCGCATCTGCTCACCAAGCTGCGCCCCAGCCACGGCCACGACCAGAGCATCGTCAACGGCATTTCGCGCATAGGCTACATGAAAGGCGGCGGCAAAGCTCTGTGGACGGACGAAAACATTGCCGACAGCATCCTGGCGCACGCCGTTTCGTTTATCGAAGCCCACCGCTCGGAGCCTTTTTTCATGTATCTGTGTACCAACGACGTACACGTGCCGCGAATGCCCCACGAGCGTTTTCGCGGAAAGAGCGTCATGGGACTGCGGGGCGAGGCCATCCTGCAATTTGACTGGACGGTGCAGCAGCTCACGGCGGAACTCCGCCGACGCAACCTTGACCGCAACACCTTGATTATTATCACGAGCGACAACGGTCCGGTGCTCGACGACGGCTATGCCGACCAGGCCATAGAACTGGCCGGCTCTCACCGTCCGGGTGGTCCGTGGCGCGGCGGGAAATACAGTTCGTTCGAGGCAGGTTCGGCAGTTCCCTTCATTGTCTATTGGCCCGGCGGTGTGAAAGGCGGACGTACCAGCGATGCCCTGACCTCTCTCATCGACGCCCCCGCCACCCTCGCCGCCTTGGCCGGCATCGAAGTGGAAGAAGGAGCAGCCCCCGACAGCGAGAACCACCTCTCCACCTGGCTGGGGCGCGACAAACATCCGCGCAAATACGCTTTGAGCATGGCGGCCAACCGCAACGTGGTGCTACGTACGCAACGCTACAAATACATTGCGCCCTCCGACGGCGAACCCATCATCACCTGGGGACCAAAGATAGAAACGGGTAACAGCCGGGAGCCTCAGCTCTACGACCTCTCCCGTTCGTGCTACGAGCAAGACAATCTGGCCAAAAGCAAGCCCAAGGTGCTGCACCGACTGCAACAACTCTGGAAAGAAATATGCCGATAATCGGCACAACCCATTGCACTCGCTGCCACGCTCCATTTCCTTTTCTCTGAAGACGACAACTTAGACAACAAAGGACAACTTTTATATCTCCCACCCGCCAATGACGCAAACCCAGACAACCTCTTTCCCGCAACTGTTGTCCGAGTTTTTCACCACATCCCGGGAACTACAAGCAGGAAGTTGTCCTTTGTTGTTTCTGTTGTCGTCCTCATTCCCCAAGTCCGCCACTTGTAAAAAAAAGTCCTGGACTATTTTTTCCTACTCGTCGACTTGAAAAAAATAGTCCGGGACTTTTTGTCGCCCATCCGTAATCAGGTTTTTCACCTCCCGCACCCCACCCTTCCGTCCCCTATCCCGGCTTTCAGAAAAGTTTTATAAAATCAGGCAGTTCGGACAAAAAACATAGGATTTTTTATATTTTTCTTTCATTTAGTCATTTTCTTTTTACCTTTACGCCGCGATTTGGCTTTACGCCTCGCACACATCGAAAGCCTCTGCTTTTCTCTTCGCACCAACCTGCGGCTGGACTTCAAATCATGGGAATAACCAACCTAACCCTTTTGATGGTATGAAAAAATATTTGTTTATAACCCTCTCCATCATCATGTTAATGGGATGGACGGGATGTGATAGCACAAAAACGTCGGACGAGCTCTACAACGAGTGCAGCAGCGGTGTGGTTATGGTAGTAAATCAGTACTACCACAAGATAACTTTACCCACCGGCAAGGAATGGTATTTCTCCGACTTCGATGAAGATGGCGACCTGAAGGACTGGACGATGGACAAGAACGAAATTCTCGAAAAGCGCCAGGTGCTGACGGGCACAGGCTTCTTCGTGTCGGACAAAGGGACCATCCTGACTAACAACCACGTGGCCAATCCGCACATAGCCGTAAAGGATGCCAAAAACTCCGTGCGCCGCGTGTTCAGTGCCATGGGCGAAATCCTCAACATCGCCATGCAGGAACTTTCGGACAAGTTTGACACGTTGGAACAGTCCAAGTCGGACTGTGTTCAGTACAACCCCTTTTTACAGGAGTACTATGTGGATGAAAACAAACTGAACGAAATCAAAGCGGAGCAAGCGCAGCTGAAAGAGCAGTACGACGACTACAAGGAAACCAAGGAAGCGCTCAAGACAATGGACCTCTCCGACCTCAGCGTGGAAACCATCTGCGAAGTGGGCATTGCCTACAACGACACCTACGTCACCAAATTTTCCGACCTCGTGCCTTGCGTCGTCATAAAAGTATCAGACAAAGAAAACATTGACCTGGCCACACTGCAACTCAAGAACAAACAAACCCCGGAGGGCAAACACATCTTCGCTGTCAACGAGGAGCAGGACGAATCCTTCCTCGACAAAATCAAGAACCTCTTTTCCGATGATGATGCCAAGGAAATGAAAACGGGACAGAAGCTCTACATGATTGGCTACAACGCCGGCTTCACCGTGTCGAACACATCGCAGGGAATAAAGGCACAAATCACCGGCGGAACCATCTCACAGATGCCCGACGAGGACAAGATGATGTACACCATCCCCAGTCTGCCCGGCTCAAGCGGCAGCCCCGTGCTCAACGAATACGGACAGTTGGTGGCAGTCAACTTTGCGGGCATCAGAGATACGCAGAATTTCAACTACGGCATACAGCTGAAACGTGTACAGCAATTCTTTGCACAGTAGCAGCAGCAGAGGGCAACAGCAAGGCGAACAGCAGCAAGCGTTTCCTACCCCGCCTTCGGTTGAAGTTTACACCTCACCATTTCACTTCAATACTTTTCAACATTTCTTCTGAATTCATATCACAAAATTTCTCAAAAAAAAAATCCCAAAACACGGTTTGGTGGATTTTTCAACTAACAAATGTCTGTTTTTCAAAAATAATGTGCATCTTCGCCTGCAGAAGAACGGTTACAGCCCGTTTCTCCCATGGCGAAGATGCCACTTTATGTATGGATGCTTGTTCTTCCCTGAACGCAGCCGGACACTTGTCCGTGGCCTCTTCCCACACCTCAAACGCTAATCCTACTGATACCACCATGACCTTCTTCAATTTTTACAACAAGCCCAATCGAGGCTCCAACAGCCAGCGCAACTCGCACGATGCCGGCAACCGTAACGCCCAATCCGACCACGACCCCAATCGTCCGGCGCGCACGGCCATCATCTACCAAAGTGAGCTGGACTACATGTCCCGTTGCATCCTCGACTATACCGACATAGAAACAGGAGGTCAACTCTTTGGTTTCTGGACCGCTACCGGCGTACCCGTTGTGGCCTATGCCATCGGTCCGGGCCGCCATGCCATGCACCACCCCACCCAGTTCATTCAAGATCAGGACTATCTGCAAAGCGTGGGGCGGGAGTTGCATCGGCGCTACCGCCTGCAACACATTGGCGAGTGGCACTCGCACCACCAGCTCGGACTGGCACATCCCAGCGGCGGCGACGTCAACACCATGCAGTACGGTGTGGGCAAACCGGGCTTCCCCCGCTTGTTGCTCTGCATCGGCAACTGCACCCGGACGCACACCACGGTCAACCCATTCAACTTCCACGAAAACATGCCCCGCGACTACGTGCAGGCGGCCTGGGACGTGGTGGGAATGGAAAGCCCCTACCGCAAGCTCGTCGACAGGGATTTAGCCCACATGCTCATTCACCCCTACACGAAGCACGCCTCGCACGGCTCCATCCGCACCGTGAGCCAAACGGTCAGGGAAACGGCCAACGTGAAGGTGCATTGGCTCACCGAAAATGCGGAAAACGTGGAAGTGATGAAGGCATTCGTGTCCATGGTGGCGTCCATGTTGCCCAACTACGCCGTGAAAGCAGAAATCCTCGCCACTGGCGAACCGCAGATTGCCATCAAGGGAGCCGGCGTAAACATCAAATTGCCCTATGGCTTCCCCTCGAAGGGCCCGGTGCTGCAAGACCAGTCCGGCCAGCAACTGCCTGACAACGGAACACAGCCTTGGGAAATCGGAGAAGAACACCTCACCGCCACCTTCGGCCGATGGGTGGCCGAACGCTTGGCTTATCTCATCCCAAAGCCGGAACCTGTGGCGCCAAGCCTCGAACCGGCCGGAAACATCGTTGCCGCCGCACCCACAACTGCCGAAACGGAAACGGAAGAGGACCTTCGCGAACGCCGACTCGCCGAACTGACGCAACAGGTCGACGAACAACTCTCCGCCGCCCTCCCGGCCGGAATGGCAGTGCGCAACACTGAAACCCAACGCCCCACATGGGACGTGGTGGCCTACCCCTTCCACGAAGGCAGGCAGACCGTGGTGCGCATCACCCTGCCGGCAGAGTTTCCACTCACCCCACCCGAAATAAAATATGGCTGCATCGAACAATTTTCTCCCGAACGGCCTTCGCTGAAGGGTTACCCGGAAGAGATTGAATACATCAATCTGTACGAAATGTTCCACACGGCGGGCGAGGTCTACGTAGATTTGCTCCAATGGCGCAAAGACACCCCCCTACTCAAGGCATACCTCGTGGCATGCGTCATGACAGGCTACCAGAACAAAGCCCTGCGCGAAGGAACCGACGTAACGGACTATCTACACCCGCTGCTCGACGACGAACACATGCTGGCCAAACTCTTGCAGCAACTGGAACAAAAAATAAAGGAAACAAAAAATCAATACAATGGATAATCAACGCAGACAGCTCGAAGAGCAAGTTATCAGCCACTACATGGGTGGCACCAAGTCGTTCGTTTTTGGCGACCTTCACACCGACACTCCTTATCTCCGCATCGCCGCCCGCACCAACAGCGGCAAGGTGTACGTCCTGCGCATGGAGCTGGATAACTATCCCGCCAAAAAACCCAATGCCTACGTCGAGTGTATGCTCCGCGACTGCCATGGCAACCCCATGAACGAGCCCAGCAGCGCCAACCACACGCTCTCGCCCCACGTCAACGGCTGGACGCAAATCTGCCACTACCACCCCGATGCCTGGCGGCCCGACATGTCGCTCTGGATGGTCTACGTGCGCTGCGTGCTCTGGCTCAACATCTACGAACAGACGCTGCGCACGGGCAAAGACATGGAGTACTATCTCCGCCACATGGGACAGCATGGAGAAACCATAGGATAACCCGCACGCCACGGCCCATATCCCCAAAAACTCCCCCGACGAATATCAACAAACCTCATAAAAACCATCTGACACATGGCACAAGAATTAGACCTCGATCAGCTGTCCGACGCTATGCGCAAGCAGCAGGAAGGACAAAACAATGGCAAAAAAATTGTTTGGGACAAGAATAAAATGACCTTTGTCGAACTGAGCGGAAACGAGCAGGTAACAGACGAACAAAGCCCCGTGAACGACGTGTCGAAGCGTCCCTTCTTCAACATCTGACACCTATGATTACAGAACCCGACTTCGGCCGGCCCGTCTACTATATCGACGGCGAAGAGCTGGCATCTTTTATGGCTTCTGCCGAACAAACCGCCACAGGTTATGGCTACCGGTGGGAGAATGAAGACGTTACGCACCTGCACTTCACCCCCCGGGAACACGCCTTCGGCGAAACCTTCCGCGTAAGCTTTGCCAAAACCGGCGCCACGCACAACGCCGACACCGGCTTGCAGGTAGACATCCACGAAGATGGCACCGCCACCACGCAAGGCACGGAAGTGACCGTCATCCCCTCGCGAGAAAATCTCTACAAGCGCAACAAGGGCCTCATCGAGTTGGACATCCTCTCCGGAAAGCGCGTGCTCATCATCGGACTGGGCAGCGGCGGTTCACCCATCGCCGTGGAACTGGCCAAAGCCGGCGTAGGACAGTTCGCGCTGGCCGACTTCGACCGCGTGGAGCTGCACAATCTTTCACGCCACGTCTGCACCCTCAACGACCTGGGTCGACTCAAAACCGACGCGGTGGCCGACGCCATCAAAGGCAAGAACCCCTATGCCGTAGTCGACAAGTTGCCCCTCGACATCAACAAAAATCTCGGCCTCTTGGAGGAAGAAATTCGCAAGGCCGACGTCGTGATGTGCTGCACGGACAACAATCAGTCGCGCTACCACACCTCCGAATTGCTTGTCAAGCATGAAAAGGTGGGCATCTTCGGCCGCGCCATCACACGTGCCGAAGGCGGCGACGTGTTCATCTATCGCCCCGGCGAACCCTGCTACTTCTGTCTGTTGGGAAGCGACTGGTACGACCAGAGCGACCAGGAAATCAGCAACGAAGCCTCAGCCCGCCGCGCAGGCCACATTCCCGCCTACGTATCGGCCGAGGACGCCGAAGCATTCGTACAGGTGGGACTCGGAGCCGACATTGAGCCCATCAGCAACATGATGGTGAAACTCGCACTCGTAGAGCTCTCCCGCGGAACCGCCTCAGGCATCACCTCATTAGAGGAGGAGTTTAAGGCAAACTACTACATCTGGGCAAACCGCCGCGAACGGCAGTACGCCAACTGGGGAAGTTTCAACAACACCGACGGAATGCCCACCATCATGAAGTGGTACGGCATACAAATCTCCCACGACGAAAACTGCACGCTTTGCGGAAAGAAGGAACAGCTCGTCACCGACGAAACATTCCTCAAATCGCTGAAAGCCATGGGCTCCGGCAATTTCACCGGCCTCGATCTGGGAGAAATTCCAACCGAGCCGGAACCCCAGAACAACCCCGATTAAGCACTATCAAGGGCGTAGCCACCCTCGCAACAGGATGGCTGCGTCCTTCTCTTCACCAACCGGTGTCGACACCCCGACCACGCGTGCCGACACGCCCCACACAAGCGAAGACTCACCTACAATCACCCATTTTTCAACTTTCGGAAGTATCGAAAGATTGTGCAAGGCGAGTGCAATAAGCTTGCTTAAATTGCCGAGCCGTAGCCAATCTTATGCAAAGATTGTGCAAGGCGAGTGCAATAAGCTTGCTTAAAATGCCGAGCCGTAGCCAATCTTATGCAAAGATTGTGCAAGGCGAGTGCAATAAGCTTGCTTAAAATGCCGAGCCGTAGCCAATCTTATGCAAAGTTGAAGGTTATGAGGATATGGTCGCTTCGCTTCCAGTTTGTGAGGTTATAATCATACTGTTTGACGCAGTCAAAGTAGCCCACCAAGTAACTTTATAACCTCATAACCTTCAAACTCATAACCTCCGAAACTTGAATCCATTTTAGTTGAGGAGGTTACAAGAGATTGGCTGATGAGGATGTCAGGTTGTGAGGTTACCGTTAGAAAGCTTCGCAGCACAGAAAATGTGGCGCACTCTGACGAACTTTATTACCTCTTCGACCGGAGAGCCAAGCCACTATCAGCACATCATCCTCCACTTTCCACACCTCCGCAAACGAAATTACAACAAGCTCCAAGGTTAGATGCAGCAAATCGACTTTTCCCGTTTTTCTCCCACCACACTTCAAGCCATACAGGCGGCCGCGCAAATTGCCTCCACGGCCGGCAGCCACGTAGTCATGCCTTGCCATTTAGTGGGCGGCCTGGCCTCGATGGCAGGCGAGGAAGTGTGCCAAGTGTTGCAGCGACACGGCTACGACCCCCATGCCTCCATGGAAAGCATTGCACAGGGCATGGCCGACTTTCCCAACCTGCCCATTGGCGAAGGCATGGTGTTTCACCCCACCATCGAGGCAGTGTTTGAACTCGTGGCCTCGCAAAACATGGATGCCTCTGCCGGCATGATCATGGCGGCCCTGCTGCAACAAAACGACGAAGCCTTTGCCACCTACCTCGTTCCCACCAACTCACCGGCCCGTCCGCCACAAGCCGGGGCCGGATCGTCCATGTCGTGGGGCAATGCCGCCACCTCGCCGCAGCGTCCCGCCGCCGCACAGCAGCAACCCACAGTCTCGCCGCAGCAACCGGCAGCTTCACAGCCTGGAGCGGCACAACGAAACTACGAGGCCGACAACGATACCACGGGAGAAACCATCAAGAAGTTCTGTATCAACATGTTGGAGCTGGCGGCCAACGGCAAAATCCACCACGCCATCGGGCGCGACAAGGAACTGGAGCGCGTACTCCTCATCCTGGCCCGCAGCTCGAAGAACAATCCCGTGTTAGTGGGCGAACCCGGTACCGGAAAAACGGCCATCGCCGAAGAACTCGCCCTCCGTCTGCTCCAGGGCAACGTGCCCGCCGACCTGGCCCGGCTCAAGCTTTACAGCCTCGACTTCTCCGCCATCAAGTCCCTGCCCGATGCCGTAGGAGTGATGAAGAGCGTTTTGGAAGAGGCCGCAGCCGACCCACAACTCGTGCTCTTCATCGACGAGATACACATGCTCATCAGTGCCAACAGCGGTTCGGACAACGACATCGCCAACCTCCTGAAGCCCGCCATGGCCCGCGGCGAAATCAAGCTGTTCGGAGCCACCACCCTCAACGAGTACAAGCGCATTGAGAAGGACCCCGCCTTTGAACGCCGCTTCCAGAAAGTGATAGTCGACGAGCCGGACATCGCCTCCGCCATCCTCATTCTGCAGGGAGCCAAAACCAAATTCGAGCATTACCACCACATCACCATCCCCGACGAGGTGTGCAAAGCCGCCGTGGAACTTTCTGCCCGCTACATCACCAACCGCAAACTCCCCGACAAGGCCATCGACCTCATCGACGAGGCCGCCGCACAACTCCGCCTGCTCTTCTCCGACCGCGATGTGATGGAGGAAAACGATGTGAAGCAGGTTATCACAGAGTGGACCGGCATTCCCGTCAACGACCTGGCGGCCGACGACAACGACCGTCTGCAACACATAGAAGAGGAGCTCCACGCCTCGGTGGTAGGTCAGGACAAAGCCGTCAAAGCAGTTGCCGATGCCATCAAGCGGAGTCGTCTCGGCTTCAACGACCCCTCGCGCCCCATAGGCTCCTTCCTTTTCCTCGGTACCACGGGTACGGGCAAAACAGAGCTGTGCAAGGCCATCGCCAAGTTCCTCTTCAACGACCCGGCGCAGATGGTGCGCATCGACATGAGCGAGTACCAGCAGGAACACTCCGCCCACCGGCTCTTCGGTGCCCCTCCGGGCTACATAGGCTTTGAGCAGGGCGGCCAGCTCACCGAAGCCGTTTACCGGAAGCCGTTCAGCGTCATCCTGTTCGACGAAATCGAAAAAGCGCATCCAAAGATTTTTGAAACACTCCTGCAAGTGCTCGACGACGGACGCATGACCGACGGCCAGGGCAAGGTAGTTAATTTCAAGAACACGCTCATCGTGATGACCTCCAACATGGGGCAGCAAAACATACTCCGCACCCTTTGCGGCCGCGAGGCCACCGATGACGAAGTGAAGCGGTGTACCGAAGAGGTGATGCAGGAAATGCGCCAAAGAGTTGCCCCGGAATTCATCAACCGTATCGACAACATCGTCATGTTCCACCCCCTGAGCCGCGAAAACGTGGCCGAGATTGCCCAAATCGTGCTCAAGAAGGAACAGGAGAAGCTCCGCGACCGGGGCATCGTCATCGTGATCGACCCCACCGCCGTAGATTTCATCGTGGAACACGGTTACCGGCCCGAGTTCGGCGGACGCCCCGTCAAACGCGCCATCACCGACCACATCATCAACCCTTTGACCAACGCCATGGTGGATGGTGCCGTCAACAAAGACATTCCCATCTTCATATCCGCCGAAAACGGCCAAATACTTTTCAACAATGGCACTACCCCAGGGGTTTAATCCCAACAGCATGTCCTTTGGCGACCTGGCTGCCGGCAGACCCGCGTTCCGGATACCGCGCAACGGGCAACGCCCCGTCCGCCCCGCCGCCCGCACCGTACGCCGGCCATCGCTATGGGCAAGGTTCAACAAGGGCGTGACCGACATCGGCAACTGGTTCGCCGACAATACGGATACCATCATCCTCTGTCTACGCCTGCTGGCCATCATCCCCATCATCATCATCTACATCCAACTAATCATAGAGGAATACAACGAACATGGTTTCGCGGAGGCCATCATTTCTCTCTTTGCGTCCGTTATTGCGGGCTATATAATGTGGAAGATTATCTCAGCCATCGTCACCATTTTGGTCAACATCATCGCATACGTCGTTCGTTTCATCTTCTGGAATGGCTGGACGTTGCTATTGGTCATCGGCCTCATTGCATACGTCTGCATAACTTGCTGACCGCCGTGGCGCGCCACAAAACCTCCCGATCCATTCATTCACTCACTGCATCTTAACAACCAACTTACGAACTATGGCACTACCCGAAGGGTTTAATCCCAACAACATGTCGTTTGGCAATCTGACTTCAGCCAGACCGGTCATCAACATTCCCCGCAACACCCAGAGCTTCACCCCACGAACCTCCGGCACGTTCCGGCGGCGCTCGCTGTGGTCAAGGTTCAACGACACGGTGGCCGACATTGGCAACTGGTTTGCGGAAAAGACGGAAGACGTGCTGGGTTGGTTCAGTTTGGCGGCCATGGTCGTTATCGGAATCGGGTGTTTGATTTTCGTGGTGAGCACATTTATTCAACATGGTATCGTAGCGGGCATCTTTGCCCTCATCGGCGCCATCATAGTCGGTGTCATCATGTGGTACATCGCCGCCTTCGCCATTGTGGTGGGGGTCAACGTCATCATGTACGGCTTCCGCCTTCTCTTCTGGAACGGCTGGACACTGCTGCTGGCCATCGGCGTGGTGGCAGGCGTCTGTGTGAGCAGCCAACATCCCGAATGGTTCGATCGCTATGCTGACGAGCCCACAGAAGTCGTGGCCGACACCACCCCCACCTACGAATGTACCGCAGCCTACCTCAATGTGCGCAGCAAACCCAAGAAGACCAGCCGCGTCATCGGCACACTGAAACAAGGCGACCGCGTGAAATCTGAAGAAAGCGAAAACGGTTTCCTCCGCATCGAATACAACGGACGAACGGGCTACGCAAGCCTGAAATACCTGGAGCTTGTGAACGAAAACACCGAGGAATAAGCCATCCCCTCGCAGGGTGCGTCGGCAGCGTCGCACATTGCGCGACAAAAAGTCCCGGACTATTTTTTTCAACTCGACGAGTAGGAAAAAATAGTCCGGGACTTTTTTTCACAAGTGGCGGACTTGTGAAATGACGACGACAACTTGGACAACCTAAGACAACTTCCAGCTTGCTGCGCCCGCCATGCGCTGAAAAGCTCAGACAACAGCCGCAAAAAAGAAGTTGTCTGTGTGGACGAACCATGCAGACAGACAATAAAAAAGTTGTCCTCTGTTGTCTAAGTTGTCGTCTCAAAAAAAATATTCGTCCCAAGTTCTCCTGAAAACGACAACTTGGACAACCAAAGACAACTGCCAGCTTGCTGCGCCCGCCATGTGCTGAAAAACTCAGACAACAGCCGCGAAAAAGAAGTTGTCTGTGTGGACGAACCATGCAGACAGACAATAAAAAAGTTGTCCTCTGTTGTCTAAGTTGTCGTCTCAAAAAAAAGAGGTTCATCCGACATTTCGAGTGATGCGACAGTCATGCAGGGCATAGAGTCGTAGTGTGAAGTACTTCTCATCCCTAAATCCATACGCATTTCTTTTCATTACCTTGATTTTATTGTTAATTCCTTCTACCTTAGCGGTAG
>JALEYW010000007.1:0-21047 GCA_022773145.1 Bacteroidales bacterium | reverse complement strand
AACATAATCTTTCAGTCTTATACTCCCTTGATTTACTCGCGTCAGTCCGGATAGCTATCGGGCTTTGGTTTGTTCAGCAACCTTACCCCTGACTTTGAGCCTTGTATCAAGTTTCTGTGCGTGGAGCCAGACTTTTGTCCTTGGCTTCCTTCCGATTCTCCTCGCGGTAGACACCGTTGCCTCAGGCTATGCGCTTCCCGCTATCGGGGCGCGCTCGGGACTTTCACCCATTAGATTATGCCCATGTCGGGCGAACTGAAAAAAGCAGGCAAGAGCGACACGAATATGTCTGCCCTTGCCTGCTTGCAAATGTCGGGATAACCGGAAACTATGTTATCAGAGCGATAAATCGATACATTTCCTCACAGAAATCCTCCCATTTAGTGCTTCTTCTTCTTGGGGTTGACCACCTTTTCCTGATGGGGTTGTGCATACCAGTTCCAAAACTCAGGATTACTGAAATTCACGGCCCAGTCGCCCAAAAGGGGATAAACCGCATGGACACGCTGCCTTTCCTGCGGCCATGACCAGCTGCCGGCCACACAGAGCGACTGAGGAATGTTTTTCTTGCTTCCCAGCAGTTCACCCGGGTAGACGATGCGCAGCAGAGAACCGTCGTTCTCGTCATACACCTTCAGCATGAATTTGTCGCGACAACCCTCAATGGTGAATTTCTCGGGCCATTCAATCGAAGGCAAGGGAGCGGGATCAACCGAAGCATCAGTCATTTCGGTGTTGATGGTTTGGGTGAAATCGTTCTGACCCAGCAGTGCATGTACCTCGCCAATCAGGTTGCCGTTATAGTACAACTCCGTTTTGCGCATGGCACCGGTAGCCAGCAGTTCAACGCTTGCAATCTGGTTCCTGGTGTCGGGGGTGATGCTGAGCACCACATCGTTGAAGTCGAAGTCAATGTCCGTTCCTCCGTTCTCCATGGCGATGGTCCATGACTGCAAATCAGCTTCGGTATTACCGCCTTCTTCCTTGGGGGGATTGGCGTATTCGGGATGTTCCTTCAGCGTACTATCGTTCAAAACACTCTCCAAAGTCCTTTTGGTAAAATTGGGAATGTACTTTTCGCCCTTGGCATTCATCAAGCCAAAGGTGATGTCGTTGCAGTCGTAGTCGCCGCCATCCATACTGTCATCAATGCCCATGAAAGTGAAATTGTCGTAAATGGCCATGGAGCTGCGGAAGGAATTGGCACCCTTCACCTTGTTCATGAGGGCATTGGAGAAGTTGGTGGAATATTTGGGCATTCTGTCATCAGGCACACCGATGTCCTTCAGGTTAGATTTCTGAGCGTCGGACAAGGCCGAATTCTCGCGCAGATAAAAGCCGAACTCCTTGCCTGCCGGAACATTAATCTTGAAGGTCAAGCCCCTGATACCCGTCACCCGGTCGCCATAGGCCTTCCTCACCTTAAATACATTATAGGCATCATCACCCCGGCGTTTAGTGTCATTGGCTACAGTTCGTTTGTCAGCGTTGACGGTAGAATTGTTGCCACCGGAAATCGGGTCGGGCAAGGGCAATCCTTCGGCATCCATATAGTCGAAATTGGCATCATACCACGCCCCGGTATTGCCGTCCAACTGATATTGCACCTTGGCATTGCCATTTAAATAATCGAGAGCCAAAGTTTCTGAAATGTCCTGATAAACAATGTCTGTATAAACACCCGGCGAATGGTAGTAATAGCCCAACACCCGTGATGCATTCTGACCGGTAAACCCATACAGGAAGGAAATGTAAATCTCTTCGTCTGCAATATAAGAGCCGCCGGGCAACAGCGAACCGTCAGCCTTGATTTCATAGTCAACCAGGGTAGCATAGTTGCTGCTGGCATTCACCGATTCAGGCACAGCATTGGCAATGGCATCCCACACCCAGCTGCCAAAGTTCATGTAGCCGGCATCAGCAATGACGCTGCTACCATAAAGCGAAGTATTGGTGGCCGCCCTGCTGGAGGGTGCGGCAACTACCGGTGCAGCTTGAGCCATTGCTGGTGCTTCGGCAGTAAAGTCGACCGACACTTGCTGCTCAGGTTCGCCCGTGAGGTCAATGCGACGGTATTTCTTCGACACGGAACCGTCGTCGTACACCAAACCGAAACTGCTTCCAATTCCCTGAGGCACATTGACGAACATCACGTTGCTGCCTTTAATGTGCTTCTGTCCCAAAATGGTGACTCGATCGTTCAGGATGGTCTGTGCCGTAATATCGGCTTCCTGATCGGCTTCTATGTCGAGCTGTACGGTCATGGAAGTTATCCAATGTTGATTGGAGTCGACCTGCTCGGGCCACTCCTTCAGCACATCCTCATTTTGGCCGATGTTAAGTCCGGCATCCTCGCTGCACGCCGTCAGTACGGTGAACAGCGTGAGGCACATTGCAGCCATACCCAACTGCATTGGCTTGATTTTAAACTGTTTTCCCATAAGATAATAATTTAGTTGTTTTTGTTTTCTTGTTTTTATCTCAAGTCTGTAATTATTCACTTGACCAGTCATTCGTAGGCACTTCAATACGACACAATCTGTCCTGACTGTGACGACTGGTACCAGCTCCAGTAGGTGCGTTTGGTGTTGTCTGTGGCCCACAGGGGGAAGATATTGTAGGCATTGCAGATGTTCACGCCCTCACGCGGCCAGTTCCACCTTCCTGCCACCAACAGGGCTTCGGGCATCCGGCCCGGCTCGTCGGCCAGCGTGATGACATCGGTACAGTCGCCGCAGGTGCCACGCTGAATCTCGATATAGAAACGCCGGGCATCGGTCTGCATGGCATAGGATTTGGGCCATTTCACACAGGCCACCTCAACGAAGGGCGTGGAAGCCATGGAGTTGGCGGTGTTGATGGGCGAATTGGCACTGCCTTGCAGCAATTCGTGGATTTCGCCCAGGTTCTGGTCGCCGTCGGGGCCGTCGTAGTGCAGGTACATCCGCGAAGTGGAGCCGGCAGCCATGACCGTAACGCAGCATTCCTCGCTCTCGTAATTGGGCTGAAGCAGGATGACGGCATCGTTGAAGTCGTAATCCGGCTCACGTCCCACATCCTCGTAGGCAATGGTCCAGGGCAGACAGTCGCTGTATTCACCTTTGGGGCGGAGATCCGGCTCGACGATGCTGGGCTTGTAGATTTCCAACTCAGCAGTCACGCCGAAAATGACATCGTTGCAGTCCAGGTCGCCCCCGGTGCAGTCGTTCTCCAACCCCATCCATGTGACGTTCGGATGCTGCTCGATGAAACTGCGGAAATTTCCCTTGCTGTTGAAGCTGTTCATGCCCTCGGCAGAATAGCTTGTTCCCTTGAATTTTTCACGCGAGGTGTAGGGCTGTACACCGTAGCGCACCAGACGGTCGTACTGCTCGGGGGCAGGCTGTGTTTCCCACCGGTCGTAGAAGCCGATGCGTTTACCCTTGGGCACGTCAATGGTGAAGGAGATGCCGCGCAACGCGGTGAGCGACTGGCCATAGCGTTTATAAGCTGCCATGATATTGTAGGCATCATCGCCCTGACGGGCTGCGATAGGAGATATTTTGTCCCAAGTGTCGTTCAAGTCGAAATTGGCATCGTACCAATAATTCGCCAGCACGCCGTGTTCCTGAGCTGCCGCATCGTCCACCTGATACTGCACCTTGGCCAAGCCGTCAATGTAGTCGAACACTTCGGTTTCGGAAACGTCGACGTACTGGATGTCCGAATAAGTGCCGGGCGAGTGATAATAGTAGCCCAGAACATGGGAGGTGCGAGACATACAGTTGCCAGCCACCCAGGTGATGGAGAACGGGCCGTTGGACTCCAGCTCATAGTCGCAGTTGAGCCCCGCCCCCGTTTTGGCATTGACTCCTTCCTGCGACATTTTGTTCATCATGCTGTAATAGTCACGCATCAGGTCGGCACTGAATTCATAGTAAACGGCATCCGACCTCATGCTGCTGCCATAAAGCGAGGAGCGGTCGACCGCTGCACGGGAGGCTTCGGAAAGCCCTGAGGGTGCTGAAGCATACAGGCCACCGGGCACCGGAGCGGCAGAGGAGGAAGGAGTGTTGAGCGTGAGCGACTCACTGAGTTTGCCGGTCAAGGTCAGTGTCTGCGAAGAGAGCGTGCGCTGGCATTCACTGACGAGGTAGAGGGTCTGTCCCTGCCCCTGAGGCGCGGTGAGTGTGACAACACCGGAGCCGGATGTCTCGCAGTAATCGTAGAGTGTGCCACCTTGCTCGGAGGACATGAGCCAGAGTTTCACCGGTTCGTCGGTGGTTACCTGCACCTGCACATTGACTGTAGTGCGCCACCACTGCAAACTGCTCACCTCGCCTTTGAGTTGCTCCTGAAAAGCCGCCTCAGCCCGTTGCTGCGCTGTATAACCGTCGTCCACACTGCACGAGGCCAACAGTCCGGCAATGCCAAAGCATATGAATGGGATGTGTTTCATTCTTCTGTAGTTTTTTGTGTCCATACTATCCGGCCGTTCTCCATTTTCCAGCCCTTCCTGCCTTCCATGGCCTGAATGACGCGTGAAACGTACTGCGCTTCCTCGGACGTTCCGGCTTTTTGCAGGAAGCGTTTGGCATCGAGGAGCCGTTTCCGTTGCACACAGGCACATGCTGCATTGAGATTGGCCTTTTCGTCATCGGGGAACTGGCGGGCCGCGATGAGGAGGGCATCAAGCCAGTCATCGCTCCCCTCGAGATAGCTCTGCGCCACCTCGTACATTTCCTTCAGGCTCAAAGCCTCGGGATGGGTGTAGATGAGTTTGCGGCTTTCTTTGACGGGGTACTGCCGTACCACGTATTCTATGACGTAGTCCGTGTGGCGCAAGCCGGGATAAATGTGTTGTAAAAGCCAACGGTAGGGTTTGCCGCCGCCCACTTGTTTCAGCAGAAGTTCTTTTTCGTCAGGGTCCATCTGGCGGTCGATGACCTCCAGCAGTTCGGACTGCCAGGCCAGCACTTCGTCGGGCATGGGCGGGGTTTCGAGGATGGCTGCGCTTTCATACCACACATCGTCCTTGACGCGGCGGCGGTTGCCCGCTTCGATAAAGGCGCGCAGGTTCTGCCAGTCCTCGGGAGTATAGGTTGTCGTGAATAGTTCATCGTCCACTTCATAACGGTCGCGCAGGTAGTTTTTCAGTGCCGCCGTGCGCCCCTTGGCCAAACGGGTGTTGTTGTCATAAGGACTTTCGGGCGAGGCGTAGCCGTGGAGCGAGATGCGGGTAACCTGGATGGTCTTGTCGAATAGCGCGCTGTCAACCGTGGCCTGTATGCGCTTCAGCTCGCTGGGATTGCGGCGGAACTTCGGATAGATGACGGTTTCGTTGACGGGGAAGTCGAGGAAAGCGCGGCCTGCCACGCTGCGATGCTTAGATCCTTCTGGGTCGGGGATGCAGTAAGGCAGGAGGGGGATTTCATGCAGACGGCTGTCAGTCTGCACCTTGCGCTGCGGTGCTTTTTCTTTTTTGTTTAACAACCAGGTTACGCCGACCTTCAGATTGGTGCGCCCGTCAAACGGCGCGCCGGTTTTGACCCCGTTGAAATTGTCGGCAAAGAACGTGTGGCTCAGCTCTGTACCGAGCCGCCAGTTGTCGCTTATCCTCCAAGAGGCGGACAAGCCGGCTCTCGCGGCGGGCAGCACGCGGCTGCTGGAGGAATAGGCCGTGGTGTAGGAAAGGGGATACTGCTCGGGGAAGCCAAAGGTATAGGCCATACCGACACCGGCGAAAGCCTTGAGGTTGAACAACCGGGAAGAGCCGGAACGGAGGAACGACAAGCCATCGGTGAGGTCGAAAGTGAGGTCGCCGAAGAATCCCAGGTTGTCCCATCCCCAGGTGTCGGACGTTTCGCACCGCCGCACGCTGCGGCTTTTGTTGTGGTTGTAGCGCACCACGGCACGCCAGCCCCACAGCGGTGTCAGTTCCTGTCCCACCGCGACGAAGCATCCGCCGGACCACGGATAGGAAGAAAATTCGCTCCAAGGCAGGTTTTCGTTGGCCGATTTGTTGATGCCTCCGTAAAGCTGGATGTAAAGCGGGTCTGTGAAGCGAACCGAGACTTCCGGAACCACGACCATGGAGTCCGCTTCTTCGCCGTATGAAACAGGGAATGCTGTGAGAAGTATGATGATTATTAGAAAGATTCTTTTCATGGATTGAGGATAAAAAGAACAAATCAGAATGAATGTGCAAGAGTATCTTGCAGAATGCGCACAATTTTTTCACAGGCCGTCCCATCACCGTATGGATTAACAGCTTTGGCCATGTGTTGATAGGCAGCTTCGTCATCCAGCAGGCGGGATGCTTCGCGAACAATCGTTGCACGGCATGTTCCTACCAATTTGACGGTGCCGGCCTCCAACGCTTCTGCCCTTTCTGTGGTTTGACGCATTACCAGAACAGGTTTGCCAAGCCCCGGCGCTTCCTCTTGTATTCCCCCACTATCCGTCAGAATGAGGGTTGCCTTGGCCATTGTCTTGATAAATCCGAGATAGTCGAAAGGTTCTCTCAAAATCAGATTGTCAGGCCGCTCTCCTAATTCCCAAATATCTTGTATTGTTTTCCGCAAATGGGGATTGGGATGCATAGGCACGACAAAATCCACATCGGGATACTTCAAGCACAAGTCCTGAATGGCACGACACACATTGGCCAGTCCCTCCCCGAAATTTTCGCGCCGGTGGCAGGTGACAAGCACCATTCTCCGCCCTTCGGTATTGGCTGAGGGAACTATGCCTTCTTTCTGCAGCATCCAATGAAGTGCGTCTATGACCGTGTTGCCTGTCACAAAAATATCTTTGGCCTCCACTCCTTCATTCAGCAAGTTGTCACGATTGCGAGTGGTGGGTGCAAAATGCCAGGAAGCGATGCGAGCGGTCATCTGACGGTTTATCTCTTCAGGCCAAGGACTATATTTGTCATAAGTACGCAAGCCGGCTTCGACATGAGCCACGGGAATATGCTGATAGAAAGCGGCCAAAGCCGCAGCCATAGAGGTGGTGGTATCGCCATGAACCAGCACGAGTTGAGGGCGTACCTGGCAGAGCACTTCCTTCATACCTTGCAGCACATGAGTCGTGATGTCACACAAATCCTGCCCTGGCTTCATGATGTTCAGGTCGTAATCAGGGGTTATCTGAAACACCTCCAACACTTGGTCAAGCATTTCCCTATGTTGACCAGTAACGCATACTACTGTTTCAAATTGCGTCTGGCTATTTTGCAGGGCCTTGACCAACGGAGCCATTTTGATAGCTTCTGGGCGGGTGCCAAAAACCAACATTACTTTCTTCATACCTTTTGGGATAGGAAATAGGATAACCTTTATATATGATAAACAGGAGTCAAGGGACAGATGTTGTGGCAGTCAAGGATGATTTTGCCACGAAGCTTTTCCCACTGCTGCCGGATGTGTTGGTGCTTCACCATGATGACCACCAAGTCTATGTTCTCCAAGAACTCTTCAAAGTTAGTCATTTGGCTCTCCGTCACCATGTGGTTTTCGAGAAATGGGTCGTAGCATTTGAGCGGTGTGGCAAGATGCTCCCTTTGCGCCTCCAACAGCTGCAAGGTGGGCGATTCGCGATAGTCGTCTACATCCTCCTTGTAAGTGATACCGTACAGCCCTACCCTGCCGGCATCGGCCAGGTGGTGCTGGCGCATAATTTCGTGAATGCGGTGCAAGATGAAAGAAGGCTGGCTGTCGTTCGTTTTCATACTCTCATGGATGACCTTGGAAAGTTGGGGGTAATCGCCCACTAGAAACCAAGGGTCTACCGAGATGCAATGCCCACCCACACCAGGGCCAGGATTGAGAATATTCACCCGAGGGTGCATATTGCAGATGCGGATGATTTCATACACATCCAAATTGTCGTGCCGACAAATGCGCGAAAGTTCATTCGCAAAGGCAATGTTCACGGCACGAAAAGTATTCTCCACGACCTTGGTCATTTCCGCTGTACGTATGTCGGTCAGGACAATTTCACCCCGGCTGAAGGTGGCATATAAGTCCTTTACTTTTTTTCCGATTTCCGGGTCGTCAGCTCCGATGGTGCGGTTGTTGTGAAGCAATTCATAGACCATATTTCCCGGTATGATCCGTTCGGGAGCATGAGCCAGATGAAGAGGCAAATTTCCCACAATGGGGCGAAGATAGGTATCTATAGTACCCGGAGAAATGGTGGATTCAATCACCACCGTGGCCTGTTCGGGAGCTACCTTCACCACCTGTTGCAGAGCAGCTTCCACAAAACGGGCATCCACTTTCTTCGTGCTTTTGTCGTAGGGTGTCGGCACGGAAATGATGTAAACCTCCGCACGCTGATATTCATTCGTGAACTTGATGCCAGAGGCCACAGCCTTGGAATATAGTTCATCTAATCCCTCTTCTTTGAATGTGGTCTTCCCGGCATTCAGCGTATTGACCAAATCACTGTTGTAGTCTGTACCGACCACTTCAACCCCATGCGATGCCAGCATCAGGGCTGTAGGCAGTCCGATATAGCCTAATCCTATTACGTTAACCATATAGCTATAAAGTATGAAGACGAGGTAAAAGGTTGTCTCTGGACATAACCTTTAGCCACCACGCAACGTCATTATTTAAATTTCCTTGTCAAGATCCACCAAGCGAATTTCACGAGAATAATCTGCCGTTTGATACGCTGGGGTTGGTTGATAAGTCTGTACAACCACTCCACATTATGGTCTATCCACCACTTGGGAGCGCGTTTTACGTGTCCGGTGTACACATCGAAACTGCCGCCAAGCCCCTGATAAATGGCTTTGTGTTTGGCAAGCATTTCCTCCATGAGCAATTCCTGCTGGGGAGAGCCCATGGCCACAAACACTACATCGGGCTTTTTTCGGACAATGTCGTCTATCAATTCTTCCTTTTCCGTTTCTGAATGCAAATAGCCGTTTCGGTAACCCAAAATGTGAATGCCATTGTATTCTGCTTTCAGTTTCGCCACCGTTTCTTCGATGACTTGCTGTTTGGCTCCCACCAAATAAAAGGTTTTCTGACGATGGAAATGTGCAACAAGGTAGAGCCACAACTCACATCCGGCTATTTTTATGGCTTCAAGGTAGCCCATACTTTTCAAAGCCATCAGCGGCCCGGCACCGTCGCAATAACCAATGTTTCGATTGATGATGCTTTGGGTCAAGGGCGTGGCCTTCAAAATTTTTTCTGCATTTACAGCTATGAGAATGCCCGGGTGTTGGTCTACGTACATGGCCAATTCTCCACAGCTCCGAAATGGCAATATATCAATGCCTTTAATGTTGACCTTATTCATTGTGCTTTTGGTAAATAGTGTTGACTATCAAATCTTTATAAGCCTTTATCATCGTTTCCTCCCGGAAGAAAATGTCGTATTTTTTTCGGGCATTTTGTGACATTCCCCGATAGGCTTCGCTGTGAGGCTGGGGCAAATGGTTGATGCCTGCGAGCAACTTGTCCATATCCTCGAACACATATCCGGTGCGCTTGTCCTCGTTGATTTCCAACACTGTGGGTATAGCGTTGGTAATCATCGGAATTCCGTGCATACAGGCTTCAATAAGCACCAAGGGCAGACCTTCCTTCTCAGAGAACAACAGCAAGTAGTCAAAATCGTTGATTCGCTGCTCCATGTCAATCTGTCCGAGATAGTGAAACTGATGATGATTGCCTATCGTTTCAATCAGCTTATCCGCATCGGGGCCTTCACCGGCAAAGAAAAGGTGGATACGGGAATCCAATCCTTTGCTCAAATGTTTGGCCAGTTTCACCTGTTGCTTCAAAGGACAGATTTTTCCGGCCATAAGGATGCGGATTTGATTGTCATCCGTCCTGATGTGTCTTCCCTTATACCGGTCTGGAAGGCCATTATATATCAGCTTGATTTTTCTTTCCTTCACATGGAAGAAATCTCTCAGGTTGTCTGCCACGCCATGCGATATGGCCACCACTGTATCTGGAAACCACCCCAGCCATTTGTAGTCAGTGAATGTGCTGTGCGCCACGTGAATGACATGAACCTTCTTGGGAAAAAGGGCCTTCATCAACATCAACTTCAGAGTTGACTTCCTATGATGGGATATGAACACCGTATTCCTGCCGGCATACTGATACACACGACGGATACTGAACTTTTCATAACGCGCCGCTGATTTGTAACGCAATGGGACTCTATCCGGAGGTGTTTCCACCAGTACAACCGGTGTCTCCGTATTCAACTTCGTCGCCAGTTGGAGTGTTACATTCTGCGCTCCACCACAATTGGAAAAATAGGGATAAACGGATATGACTCTAATTGGCATCATGTGAAAGGCAATAGGTGGTGATATCTTTTTCATATCGGGCTGCTACAACCGATGCCATGAAATGCGAACGGGCATAGGCTGAGACATACTCCCTCATGGCATTGTACACTTCGGGATGTTCTATCAGAAAAATGATTTTTTCCGCATAATGTGCCGCAACCAATTTATCCACGAGGAAACCCATTTTTCCATTGACGAAGAAATCCTTTATTCCACCTACTGGATTGCTCAGCACGGGCAGTCCGAAAGCCATTGCCTCCAACACAGAAGTCGCCAAACCTTCACCGTAAGAAGGAAGGATGTAGAGGTCATTGTGGCTAAAAGCCCGGCGTTTTGCTTCTCCGGACACCACGCCATGAAACGTGACATCAGGGATAGCCTTTTCTTGCACGTAGCGTTTCACCTTATCTACGAACGCTTCATCTTCGCTTGAACCACACACATTCAACCTTACGTATGGATATTTGTCATGCACCATGCGGAAAGCATCCAAGGTCTCAAAAATACCTTTAGCCCGGTCCACTCTGGCCAAATACAAAATGTTTCTCACACCATCTGTTCTCGGCTGACAAATATGGTCTTTCACCAAATCATCGTTCACCTGGGTTGTGGTGGGTAAAATGGGCACCTTTATGCCCATATTGCGGAGTTCCCGCTTGAAATCGGAACAAAGGACATAGATAAAGGAACAATGATTGAATATCCTCATCCAAAAGTCCTGCTTTGCTTTCATGCGCCGGCTACAAGAGAAATCCCACCCATGGAACATGGCCGCTATCTTGAAACCAAGGAGTTGTGCCACCCATAAATAGAAACCGTCGCGCTTCAGCTGATAGGAACGGAATGAGGGATTGACAATGACAACATCGGGCCGGAACATTAGCAGTTTCCACAGATAATGCAGGAAATCAGGCAACAGACACCATGCGGCGTGCCAATGGGGACGTTTTCCGTATTCCACATACTCCACCTGCGAAGCCCAATGCGGTCTAAGCCCTTGATAATGAAAGGAAACACCACCGACCAATTTCAGCGAAGGAACAACGACAAGTACTTTCTGTTTTTGCCCTTTCGGCCTAAGCGTCTGAGCTTGCTCGTTAGATTGAAGAAAATCGTTCATCACTTCTGCGCTAATTGTCCGTAACGCCTCGTTTGAATATTCTGTCTGATGATGCGGGCAGGATTGCCGGCCACGATACAATGAGCAGGCACATCTTTGGTCACCACGCTTCCGGCTCCCACAATGACCTCATCTCCAATATTTACGCCGCACAAGATAATCGCATCTGCTCCTATAAAACATTTTCTCCCGATACGGGTGTCCCCATGTTTTTTCAAGCAATAGTCATGAGCCAAGACGCGAGTGCCTGATGCGATATAGGTATCATCCCCTATATGGATGCCTCTCGGATTTACCTTGTCCAATCGCACCCCCACGGAAACCAATGCGGTTTCTGCTATGTCCATCTTGAGGAAAGAAGTGAGGTACCAATGGCGCAAACGTATGATGCCCAACCGCAAACAGTCTTTAAACGGTAACATCTGTTTCAATTTGATGGTCTGTATCCAACAAACAGAAGGTAAGGGCATATAGTAAATCGGAATGGAACATGGTTCCTCCCTGCGTAACCTGAAACGAAAGGTTCATCATCCACAACGCCATGGCAAGATTATACAATTGGCTCTGCCTTCGCCGCCGGATAAAGACAAACAAGGATACAAGGAAACATAACATGAGCATCAAACCCACGATGCCATTTCGGGCAAGCATATCCACAAAGCCATTGTGAGCACCAACCCTGAGGCCTGTTGCCTGATAAATGGCTTCCATCTCGTCTGCGGTTGACATGCCACATAGTTGTTCAAACACACTTCCGTTAAGGTAACGGTCGAGAGCAGCAGCCGAATACTCGCTCCGCCCCGAGTCTATGTTCATCTTTTCATGGGTGGTAATGTTGTTTCCTACCACACGATCATAGAACAGTTCATTGGTGGCCATCATGTAAGCAAAACCACCTATCAAAAGGGAACCAACAGCCGCAATGCCCACAAATTGCTTCACACTCAGATTTCTCGGCCAGAACAGGATAATGATGGCCAACACACACATCAGCCAGCCTGTGCGGGCAAACCCCAAATACATGGAATAGGCGGCAATGCCCAGCAACACCAGATTGAACCCTTTGCTGAAATAGCTATCAAAACGCCCCCGTTTGAAGAAATACAGGATAACCACAATGCAAATGCCCATAATGACCGACATGGCATGTTGATTCTGGAATACGCCCGAGTAGGCCACAAACGAACCGTAGTCATGTCCAGAACTGATTGGTTTCAACCCCAAGAACATTGGGATGTTCGTCAGCACGAAATATTGGCAGATTGTCAACAATATGGTTTCCAACAAACGAATGCCATGAAGCTTCGATGCAATGAAGTTATAAATCAAGGGCAGGAACAGGAACTTGATGCCGTATTGCAGGTTGTTGGCAAAGTCACTGAAGTAACCGGCATTGAAAAGGCACTTCAACGAGACCCAATATTGTGTCTGCGACCATACGGGTGCAGCTTTCCTGCGATACTGGAAAACAGCATATAACATATAAATCGCCAAAGGGATTTTCCAAAGCTGTGAAACAGGGAAAGCTCCCAACTTCACAGGTTCTGAATAGAACAGCAGGAAAAAGGGAACAAACAGAATGAAGAATAGTTTGGGAGCTATCAGCATGTCCGCTTTATCTTTTTGATTTGAGCCATAATATCCTTACAAGCACAAATCGCTTTAGGAGAAACCAATAATCTCCCATCGTCAACTTTTGCAGATTGCCTGGTCGGAAAGCATAAGTGGTCATGTGGTGCTTAGCGATAAGCCCTTCCAATTTCCTCATGGAAATCTTTTCCATGTACAGCCGGAAAATATTGAAAGTGAATTTGTGATCGGCCAATCTCTTCAGCGAGGGATAGGGTGCCACGCAGGAAGCCATCACGCGGTTCGCTATGATAACGCTTTCCACCTGCTTCTCCGAATAAGCTACATTCGTACTCGATGCCTTGTTTGACATATAATAGTACACCACTTCGTCAAGTGTCACAATTCGATTGCACAGAGCGACAAGTTGATAAAACAGGCAACCGTCTTCCGAAAGGGTGACATGCTCGAAAGTTTGAATACTCTTCTCTCTCAAAAGGCTTGCTCTAAACAATTTACCGGCCACACTATGCTTCAGTTTTTCCTCAAGCAGTGCCTTGTATATTTGCTCTTTATGGCAACTATCCAGTGGATTGCTGGCAATCAGCAGGGTGTTTCCATTTACAATTTTTTTCAACAACTGCCCGACCACAATGTCGGGAAGCCCCTGTTTTGCTCTATTCACCAGTTTTTCAATGGCCCTGGGTGGCAGACAATCATCGGAGTCAAGCACAAAGATGTAATCGCCTGTTGCCGCCTCAAACCCATCGCGGCGGGTCGTCATCAGCCCGCTGTTGGTGGTATGCTCCAACACCTTGATACGTTTATCCTTAGCCTGATATTGTCTCACCACCTCCATGGACCGGTCGGGCGTGGCATCGTTGACCACCACCACCTCAATGTTCTCATACGTCTGGGTGAGCACCGATTCCAGACATCGGCCTATGTATTGCTCTACATTATATACAGGGATAACTACGGAAACCTTCATATTTTCGCAATCATTCGTAATGTTTGGACATATAGAGCTTTGCAATCAAAAAGGCGGAAGAACAACACAAAGGGCATCATCTTTTTGCGATACCACCAAAATGGAAGCACATGGCGGTAAGCATAAAACTGCTGAATGAATGGTTCAATATATTGACCTTTCGGGACAATATTATCTGTAAAAAACAGATTGCCAAGGATATATCCATAGAAAAGTCCCATAATTTCCCTTCTTCTTTCCTCTGCATATCTGGCCTTCAGCATGGTTCTGTAAAGCCTCATATTCAGCCCGATATGGTCCTGGCTACGATATTGCTTCCCTAATGCTGGTTTCCAATAGTAATACTGATGCGCATTTACAGTAATAATTCGACGGACAAACTGTAAATATTCCATCATGAACAGCACATCTTCTCTTTGTTGGATGTCCTCATTATAACGCAAATGATTTCTAACAATAATACTTCTGAGAAAAAGTTTGCAAACATTGTATCCAAACAAATCAATCTGTATTCCCTTGAGTGCGTAATCAATTATATTGACCCCTGTCAGGCAATCATCGTGTTCTCTTTTGATATCTATCGCCAAATCATTGGCATCAACTATAGTAATTCCTTGGGCCAACAAATCTGCATCACAACCGTGCATAAAGAAATACTCAAGAAAATGCTCACCCACGAAATCATCGGCATCCACAAACGACACCCATTCTCCCCGGGCATGTTCCAGCCCCACATTTCGCGCCGAACTGACTCCCCCATTCTTCTTGTGAAAAGCCTTGATGCGATTGTCTTTTCTTGCATACTCATCACAGATGGCACCAGATCCATCATGACTTCCATCGTCAATGAGTAATAATTCAAAATTCTGCCAGGTTTGACGCAGAATGCTATCTACGCATTTGCGAAGCGTCTGCTCCCTGTTGTAAATAGGTACGATAATACTGATCATATACACAATATTAAATATCCTGCAAGGTGAGCGCAATTTTCGTGCAAGAGAGTGCAGAGCCGAACTGTTCGGGCTATGCCGAGCGCAGCCGAAAATGTCAAGAAATCAAGTTTACTTGAATTGCCAAACCGCAGCCAACCCTTATTTAAAGAGAACTTGCTCGCTTTGGCTTAGCGAGAAATTACATTTTAAAAAACCTTTTCATACTTCGCTGCAGAAACAGGAACGCACGGGCACACACATTTATAAACGCATATACCCGTGGGTTATGGTTGTATAAATCAAATAACAACACATCTGCATAATCCCTGCGGAAAACAGTTTCCTTGCCTCCAGCCATACAAGTATCTACTTCAAAAAGGGACTTACAATTCAAAATCCTTTGCTTATAGTCTTCAGTCAATCCCCCATCATGTTTCACCGTTTGGTACTCACTTGGCAGAAAAAAAGGGTGAGAGGTGTTCAGCGGATATTCACAATTGAAGAAATGAAGGATTACTCCCTTGTGTAAATATTTAATGGAGTATCTCAGCTGACAATTATACATACCATCCAAGGGTTGTACGCAATCAAAATCCTCGACCGTAAATGCCAAAGACTGCTGGTCTGTCACCACCCCTTTAGCGAGTGTTTTTTTCCAATTTTCATGCCAAAGAGCATAGAAGGCATGGGACTTTTCCGTATCACGACAAAGAATTACGCCACTGTTGTAGTAATGATTCCCCTTATAAGGCTTGCCGGAAATTTTTTTAAGTTTCTTCCTCAGCAATTTTTCATGATGGTATCTCGACACATTGCAATGATAGTCCTCCACCATCATGACATCACCGTGTTTGTTGTCTATGTCTGCCAAAGTGCCACAGATAACGGTGTCAGAGTCTATAAAGAGAAAATCGCCCTCCACCAATTCTCTCAGATTGGTCTTAATCCAGCGAGAACGCTCTCTGTTTGGTAGTTCATCGGGTACCTGTATCAGGACTAAATCATCTATCCATTCCAGCGCATTCTTCCTATAGGTTCCTTGTATGTTACTGTACGTCCGGTCATCAACACAACAACATACCCGCATCTGCGGATTGTAGTACTTCAACGACCATGCCGATACCCAAACCTGTTCAAAGAAACAATCTCTCTCCGAACTTACTGCTATGTAAACTGCCTGTGTTTTCATATTTTATCTCTTGGGCAATTTCAATTTGCTGCCCAACCGCTGAAGGAAAGGTTCATTGTAATTCAGCAAGTAATTGCAATTGGGAGTGAATGTAAGCTCAGCGAAATACACTTTTCCCTCCACCTCATAGAAATCAGCACGCACAAAAGGGAATTTGCCTTGTACCAATTGTGTACTCGCAAGGAAAGCACCTTGCCAGATAACGTATCAACCGTTCTTTATCAATATGAGGCAGGTCCTTAATTCTCATGTTTAAATGGGGATAAGAAAGTATTACGTTCTTGTTTGGTCAGCCCCAAGGACACAATCAGCAGTACCGTCACCACGCCGGTCAATGCTATCACCGTCAGCCGTCCGGCATCGGTTTCCAAGGGATGCTGGCTGTACCAAAGAGTCAATGCAGACAAAAGCACAGCGATAAAGGCCGGTCGCAAATACGCCTCCTTTACATATAATAGAGAGTCAAAATGTACAAAGAGGCGGAACAACACCAACTGCACGATGCGATGCAGAAGGTCGGCCAGCATAAACAACACCAGGATGGTATAAGGCGGATAGCCCAGGTAAAACAACACGTAACCAATGGGTATGCAGATGAGGAAAAAGGAACTCAGTTCTATCTGGAACCATTTGATCCGTCCGTAAGCACGCAACAAGGGACCCAAGCCGCCACAGCTTAACGACACGCCCAGCACAAGCAAATTCAAGCGGGTAAACTCTAAGGCTCCTTCAGGCACTTTTCCTAACCACAGATGCAGGACATAATCCAGTTCGATATTCAGAGGGAAATAAAGGAAGATAAAAAGGAGCAGGCCGTAACGTCCGATTTTGTTGACCAGGTACGTTACGCGCGCCTTGTCGTCCGCTGCGTATGCCTGTATGATTTGCGGAGATGAGGCACTATCAAAATTGCTGGAGAAGGTGCCGATACACTGACTGACCGTCTTGCTGATGGCAAACGCGCCGTTCACGGCAGTGCCGAAGAAGGAGTTGAGCAAAAGGTCGGAACCTGACGAGCGGGCCATGTAAGAAACGGTGGACAACATATTCCAGTTGCCGAACACCAGCACCTCCTTGTAATTCTTCCACCCTCTGACCAAGCGGAACTTCACCGTTCCTTCCCATTGTCGCCAGGCGAGCCAATGGAACACCACGAACGAATTGGCAGTAGTCAGGCAAAATATGATGCTGTAAAGGCGCAAGGCATAATCTCCATGGTAGAGCGAAAGGAGCAGGATGCACCCCAGCCGTACGAAGGAGTTGGCAATGTCCAGCACGGCCAGGAAGCGGAAACGCTCATGGGCTATGAAGAGGCTCTGGTAAGGAGTATTAACGATGCCCAGACAGGCGGTAAGGATGGACATCTGATAGACGAACACGGCATCATCGAGCTTGCCGTCTGCCACATTCAGCTTGTTGTAGATATACCACAGTCCGATGCTCTCTGCCAACAGGAGGATGATGCAGGCCAACAACACATGCAGCAGCACGTTGATGTTGAAAATGCGGTTGACATTGCCGTCCTTCTTTCCCATCTCCACGTTGAGGAAACGCGAGGTGGCGGAGGTGAGCGAACCGCTGATGAAGGTGAACATGGCCAGGACACCGCCCACCACGGAAAACAAACCGTAGTCCGAAGCACCCAAAATCTCCAACACCAACCGCGAGGTGTACAACCCTATCACCATCATGGTGAACAGGCGCACATACATATAGGCGGTGTTCTTGACGATGCGCCGGTTGGCCGAACGTGTTTGGCTGTCTGTCATCTGTTGCGTAATGTATAGGAAGGGACTGGTTAAAAGTTTATGGTCGCTTCGCTCCCAGGGTTATGAGGTTATAAAGTTACTTACTGAACGATGGAATGTTCTTCCGCTCAAATAGTTATGTTATAACCTTATAAACTCATAAACTCATAACCTCATAAACTCATAAACTCATAACCTCATAACCTGATAACCTAAGTTAATCATACCCTCTCTTTCCCCCTGCGCCTCAGCTCCGGCCATAATAATGACCGTAGTGATAACCGTAATGATAGCCATAGCGGTAGCCATACCGGCCACCCGATTTGATGCCATTGAGCACCAACGACAGGTGCTTGTACTTTCCACCCTGCACGTCGGCCTCCAGGTCATAAAGCCGGGCACGTACGAAGAGGCCGGCACGGATAACGAACAATGTGCGGTCGGCAAATCGTTCGATAATGCCTGTATCGGCCAGCGTTTCGGCCGGCGGACAGTCAATGAAGATGAAATCGTATCGGCCACGCACCTCGTCGAGCAACCGCGAGAGCCGGTCGGTGGCCAGCAGTTCTGTGGGGTTAGGAGGAATGGTGCCCACAGGCAGGATGTGGAGATTGGGATATTCCGAGTAAGGCACGATGAGCGTGTCCAGGTCAGTCTGTTTCTCACCCAAATAGTCGGCCAGGCCCGCTTCGGAACATTTGAAATAATGCGAGGCGGAGGCATGGCGCATATCGCCATCGATGAAGAGCACACGCTGCCCCTTGATGGCCAGAGCCATGGAAAGGTTCATGCTGACAAAAGTCTTGCCCGAACCTTCATAGCTGGAAGTCACGATATATACGTTCTTGTCCCCCGGCCCTGAAGTCATGAACTCCAGATTAGTACGCAGCAGGCGGAACGCTTCGTTCACGAAGTTCTGCGACCCGGACTGCACGGCAAACATATCCGATTGCCTGCGCCGCCGCCACAGCCACGGCTTCCACTGCAACGCCCTCTGTTTGGCACTGGCATATTGGGGAATTTCACCGATGAGCGACAAGGAGGTACGCCGTTCTATGTCGTACTTGTCGCGCACGGTATTGTCGAGGCTCTCGCGCACAAAGAGGATGACGGCAGGCAGGAGCAATGCCAGGAGCAAAGCGCCGGAATAGACGTTGCGCTTGTTGGGCGAGGTGGGCTGTTCGCTGCCATGGGGCATGTCGAGCACCTGCGTGTTGAGCGAGGTGTAGGTCATGCCTATCTGGTTTTCCTCCTTTTTCTGAAGCAGATAGAGGTAGAGGCTTTCCTTCACCTTCTGCTCGCGCTCCACCGAGACCAGATGCTTGGCCTGGTCCGGACTGGAGGAGATGCGCTGGCCAGCCTCACCGCTGTAGCCCTGCAAAGCCTGGAGCTGGATGTCGAGCGTCTTGATATGGTTGGAAATGGTGGCCAGGATGTTGCCGCGCAGGTCGTCAAGTGCCGCCTCCTGCTTGATGATAAGCGGGTTTTGCCGTGATGTGCCGTACATGCTGTTCTTCAGTTGGAAGAGCATAGTGTTGTACTGTGCTATCTGCGATTCGGCCACGGAATTATTGATGCCGGAGTTGGTGGGCAGCAACTGGTGATGTGCCGCTTTGTCCTGCAATATGCCCAAGATATACTGTGCCATGGACTTCTGGTTGTTCAGGCGCAGGATTTCGGCGTCCGATTCGGTCTGCTGGTTCAGATAGACATCGCTCACGCTCCTCAGGTCGGTAATTTTGTGGCGTGCCTTGAAGGTGGAGATGCTGTCGTCCACGCTGCCCAGCTCCCGTTCGATCACCGCCAAACGCTCCTCGATGAAGCGCGATGCGGAGAGTGCCACCTGACTTTTGTCGCTGAGCCACATCTCGTTGTACACCTGTATCACGGTGCCCAGCACCTCCTTGGCCTTTCGGGGCGAAAGGTCGTGGTACTCCAGGTTGATGATGGTCGACTTCTCGTCCGTCAGTTTGGCTTTCAGCCGGGAGCGTATCTGTCCGGCCAGCTGGTCCACCTCCGCCTCCGTGGCCCGTGGCTCCATGCGGCGCGCCACCTCGGTGAGCACGCGGAGCGAGGTAAGCTCACGTTGCACATTGACCACATTGTTGCTCTGCTGCACCAGGGTCAGGTTGTCGAAATTTTCGCCGGAGGTGTTCTTGGCCGCCGTACCGGCCTGACTCTCCTGTTTCACCATCACAGCCGCCTCACACATATACAGCGGTGCCGTGGTGGAAATATAGTAGAAGGCCACGCCGATGAAAGCGATGACGGACACCAAAAACCAGTTCCAATGTGAACGGCAGAGATGCCAAAAGTCTGTGATGTTCAAAAAGTCATCGGCCGGTCGGCGCTTGGATGATTCGTTGGGCATTGTATGGGATAAGTTTTGTTGTAAATCAAGCTATGCAGCTTTCGGGAGTACCGCAAGTTGAAGGTTATAAGGTTATGGTCGCTTCGCTCCCAGGTTATGAGGTTATAAGCATACTGTTTGAGGTAGTCAAGATAGCCACATCGAGTAACTTTATAACCTCATAACCTTATCCCTCATAACCTCCGTTATAATAGCAATGCGGCAATGGTCGTGAGCAGCGATGCGATGGAAATCCAGATGGAGGGTTGCTCAAAGGTGTTGCCAGCTCCTCGTGACTCGCGTTTGCGCTTGTCGTTGGGCGAAACATACACCAGGTCGTTCTGTTCCAGGTAATAGGCGGGCGAATTCAGGGTGGACTCCATGTCGGTGAGGTCGATGTGGAACACATGATTCACCCCATCGTCCTGACGCACCACCAGGATGTCCTTTCGGTTGCCATGGATGGTCAGGTCTCCGGCCCGCGCGATGGCATCGACCACGGTGAAATGATCCTTGTTGACATCGATGTGTCCGGCCCGGTTGACCTCGCCCAACACGTTCACCCCCAGGTTGACATACTCCACGGTGATGATGGGGTCGCTCACCAAATCGCGGGCTATCAGGCGGCTTTTGATATAGTCGGCCACTTCGGCGCGCGTTTTGCCCGCCACGCTGATTTTCCCCAGCACGGGAAAGTCGATGGTGCCTTGTTCGTCCACCGTATAGGCTATCACCTGGGAATTGCCTGTGGCGTTTCCGGCCACGGTCTGCGGTGTCACCGTTCCGCCCAACACGCGTCCGGCATTTTGGTTCACGGTCAGCGTGAACTGCTGTTCGAGCAT
>JALEYW010000073.1:0-34132 GCA_022773145.1 Bacteroidales bacterium | reverse complement strand
TAATAATATGGGAACATTCTCTGCGTATTTGTTTAAGTCCTCAACCATCTTCTTAAATTTATTAACGTCAGCATCTTCAATCGCAGAATTCAAGATGATATATTTTAAGGCTTTGCCATAATCCAAATATTCTTCTTTCTTGAGATTTGGACAGCGTTTAATATATCTATACTCTTGCTCGTGTTCCCATTCTTTTCGCTTTTGAAAGAATAATATCTCGGCTTGCATCTGTATGTCATGTTGGATACTTTGATAGTCATTGGGGTTTGCAATACAAAACGATTTTACAGAGGTATCGTATAATACAGTTTTGTGCATAACGGCATCATCAATTTGTTTGCATAATATGTCCTTGTCAAATACGAGGCAGACTCCTTTGCCCTTTTCAGCATAAAGACCCCACATTTGATGAAGGTCAAACCCCAATTTACCCTTTTTGTCATCATCAGCGGTAAGGCTAATCTGTCGATATTTTGCCATCTCACAATCTATTGCATCCAATACATCGGAAGGAAAACTATTGATAGGATTCCCCGTTAAGTCGACATAGGAAAGTTTGTCATTTTCATGTATGTCATTCATGTTATGTAACCTTCCAAATCTTAGACTATGGGATTCCAATATTTTAATTGCAGTATCAAACTTTGTGTAATGATACAACTTTTTCATTTTCATGAATTCTTCTTTCATTGTATGATTTAAATATTTTGCAGATTATAAAGAATGTTTGTTTTATTGATTATACAACATTAATCTATTGCATTAATCTAACTGTCTTAACTTTTTTCCTCATCGACTCCTTAGGTATATACGCCGTAGCCACTAAACAGCCACCGAATAGTTCTACTATCACCCGCTGCTGACCTGCTATGCGGGCCACTCTGCCTTGTATGCCTTCAAAGTCACCTGCGGTTACGATGACATGGTCGCCCAATTTGTGTTGGATGTTCTGCGATGTGACAGGAATGATGTGAGGGTTCTTTACGGAAGTCAGTCTGATGAAGTTGTCCATGGCCTCATCTTGGATGACGAGGGGAGGATTGTGCTCTGGATTGTCTTGGCTGTAAGAGGTGTGGTCGTAGTAATAGCTCAACAGGGGGCGGGACTCTATAGAGTTCACGTTCTTGTCGTGGAGCATTGCATCGACTTCTTCCTGTGACAAGTGGACAAAAATGAAAGATGGGATAAGGGGCTCGGTGATAATATGCTTCTTGCCATGCTTCGTAATCTGCTTATGACGCATCGGGGCATAACAATCTATGTTGCAGGCAACGACAATCTCCTTTGCTTTTAATACTCTGCCGTATGACACTCTCAATACAAACCATTGCTTAATTGGTGTACGGACATTCTCTACCGACACCCCATCCTTGTATTTGGGGATGGAGGGCGTGCGGGATGCAGCTCCAACACTGTGACACTGTGCACCGATGTCAGTCGGTCGCCCATTATACAATGAAGCGTCAGTCCTGTTAGACTGAAAATCATTTTCTTCCACTGCCATCATCAGATATTACTCTAGTCCTAAGAGACTTTTCATCTGAAGAATTGTCATTGTTTGGCTACAAAGTTGTAAAAAATGATGCGACTTCTCGCATATATGGCCGAAAATCTGCAATATGATGATGCAAAAAAAATGAGTTTTGGCTCAATTCAGGAGCAATAAATGACTTGTTTTGCAAACTAATGTCGTTTTATGGCTGTCCTTTTCTTTTGATGCCAGTTCCTTCCTTGCTTTGGCAAGGTCGTCCTTGCCAAATATGGCGAATATTGTGCTTTTGCCCTCCTTCGTTTTCTCCACCACTTCCTGCAACTTGGCGATATTCTCCTCAAGCTGTTGTATCTGCTGCTTGTAGTGGGTGGATATGGCTATATGTCTGGCAGTAGAACCTACAATGCACGCTTTATGTCAGTGCCCGGTTTTGTCAGGACTGGCCAAGGCCTGGGCCAGTGCTTCCATCGAAGGGAACAGACTGTCGGCACCGGCATCGAGCAGCACCTGAGGCTGTAACGGCCCGGTGTTGACAGCTATGGTGAACACCTGAGTTGCCACAGCTGCCTGCACGCCCAACGGCGCGTTTTCGACCACCACAGCCTGCCAAGGCGCGAGACCCAAGCGTTCGAGTGCCATGAGGTATGGTTCGGGATGCGGCTTTCCGTGCTTCACGTCGCGGCTGCTGATGATGAGCTCTGGCGTGAAATAGCCGGGATAGTTGGAGAAGAGGCGGTCGAGCAGCGACTTCTGTCCGCTGCCTGTCACCACCGCAATGGTCAGGCCAGCCTGCTTCACCCTTTGCAACACGGCCTCGGCACCGGGCATTTTCGGAGCTTCGGGGCAGGCATTGAACAAACGGCACTTTTCTCTGTATATCGCCTCAATCTCCTGTTCCGTTGCATCGCGGTGCCACAGGCGGCGCGCCAGGATGTTGATGGTGGCCGCCCCCGTACGTCCCTCGTGCATATAGGCTTCTTCTTCGCTCATGTCGAGTCCTGATGCCTGACACACCTGTGCCCACGAACGGGCATGGTAGGGCATGGAGTCGAAGAGCACACCATCCATATCGAAAAGCACGGCCTTCGGGGCGAATGCCTCAAAGCCGTGCTTCTGCAAATATTGCTGTATTGCTTTCATCGTGTGATGATTGATGGGAAACTGCGCACTACAGACGTGCCTTGATGGCTTCGGTCTCTGCCTCGTAGCCGGGCTTGCCGAGCAGTGCGAACATATTCTTCTTGTAGGCTTCGACACCGGGCTGGTTGAAGGGGTTGACTTCCAGCAGCAAGCCGCTGATGCCACAGGCACGCTCGAAGAAATAGATGAGTTGTCCCAAATGGTACTCGTCAAGCCGCTCCACAGCCACGCGCATATTGGGCACTCCGCCGTCCACATGAGCCAACTGCGTACCCAGCTCGGCCATCTTGTTCACCTCGTCCACGCGCTTGCCCTCCAGGAAGTTGAGTCCGTCGAGGTTCTCGTCGTCGTGCGGGAAGAGTACCTTGTGCTCGGCCTGCTCCACGGAAACGACGGTCTCGAACACCGTGCGTTCGCCCTCCTGAATCCACTGTCCCATGGAGTGGAGGTCGGTGGTAAAGTCTACCGCTGCGGGGAAGATGCCCTTGCCGTCCTTGCCCTCGCTCTCGCCGTAAAGCTGTTTCCACCACTCGTTCATGTAGTGCAGCTTCGGCTGGTAGTTCACAAGGATTTCCGTTTTCTTACCCGTGGCATACAGGGCGTTGCGCACGGCGGCATACTGTTCAGCCGGATTTTCGGCAAAAGGCACTTCGGGTGCGGTGAGCTTTTCCATGTCGGCGGCACCTTTCACCAGGGCCTCAATGTCGAAGCCGGCGCAGGCGATGGGGAGCAGGCCCACGGGGGTGAGCACGGAGAAGCGTCCGCCCACGTTGTCGGGGATGATGAAGCTCTTGTAACCCTCCTTGTCGGCAGTGGTGCGGGCTGCACCCTTCTTGGCATCGGTAACAGCCACGATCACCTTGCGGGCCATCTCCACGCCGCGCTGTTCCTCACACTGCTTGCGCAGCAAGCGGAAGGCCAAGGCCGTTTCCGTAGTCGTACCGCTCTTGGAGATGTTGATGATGCCGAACTTGCGGTTCTTCAGGTAGGCGGTCAGTTCGTAGAGGTAGTCTTCGCCGATGTTGTTACCGGCAAAGAGGATGACGGGGTTCTTCCCATCGTTGACGAGCCATTCGAAGCTGTTGCCCAAAGCCTCGATCACGGCCCTGGCACCAAGGTAGCTGCCGCCGATGCCTGCCACCACGATGGTGTCGCAGTTTTCGCGCATCACCTGTGCCGTCTGCTTGAGGTCGGCGAGGTGTTCAGCGGTTATGCCGGAGGCCAGATGGAGCCATCCCAGGAAATCGTTGCCAGGACAAGTCCCTTCTTCCAGTGCCTTTTGGGCAGCCTTCACACGAGGTTCGAGTGCCTCAACGGCACCGGCCGACAGGAACTGCACGGCCTTGTTTGTTTCCAAACGGATATTCTTGTTCATCGTTTTTGTGATTTGATTTCTTTTGACGGTGCAAAGTTAGTGCAAGGCGAGTGCAGGACAAAAAGAAAAGCCGTAGGATTTTCTTTTTTCATGCCGAGCCGCAGCCTTCATTATACATTTTACATTATACATTAGTAGAACGCCTTCTCAGTAGCTCATCTCGCCCTGGTCGTCCACGTCCTCCACATCGGCAAAGTTGTACGTTTCGCCATGCTGGCTCACGTCCAGACCGATGCGTTCGCTCTCGCGACTGACGCGCATGGGTATCATCTTGTTGACAAACCAATAGAGGAGCATGCTCATGATAAAGGTATAGGCAAAAACGATGACGATGGCCAAAAGGTGGTACAGGAACACCACAAAGCCCTCCCATGAACCCGAAAGCAAACCTTCCTGGATGAATATACCCGTGAGGACCGTGCCCACTATACCTCCGGTGCCGTGCGTGGGAAAGACGTCCAACGCATCGTCAAGCCGGCGTGAATGGTCGCTCCAGTGACAGGCGCAGTTGCAAATGATGGTGGTGATGAAGGCAATGAAAAAGCTCTGCCCCACACTGACATATCCCGCAGAAGGCGTGATGGCCACCAGACCTACCACGGCTCCCACCGAAGCTCCCATGGCCGAAGCCTTGCGTCCCATCACGGTGTCGAAGAATATCCAGGTGAGCATGGCAGTGGCACAGGCTGTGTTGGTGTTGAGAAACGCCTTCACCGCAATGGCATCGGCATGGAGCGACGACCCGGCATTGAAACCGAACCATCCCAGCCACAGCATGGCGGCACCCAGCACCACATAGGGGATGTTGGCCGGCGCGTCGGAATGTTCCCTGCGCACCCTGCGCCCCAGGAAGATGGCTCCGGCCAAGGCGGCCACACCCGACGAGGCGTGAACCACAATGCCGCCGGCAAAGTCCACCACGCCCCACTGACGGAACAAGCCCTCGGGGTGCCACGTGCAGTGGGCCAGCGGACAATAGATGAAGAGGCAGAAGAGCACCATGAACACCAGATAGGCCGAGAACTTCACACGCTCGGCAAAGGAGCCGGTGATGAGCGAAGGGGTGATGATGGCAAACTTCATCTGGAACAGGGCGTAAAGGGCCAACGGTATCGTGGGAGCCAACAGGGGATGGGTCTGTGCACCCACGCCGCGGAACATCATGAAGGTGAAGGGGTTGCCGATAACGCCACCAATGTCATCGCCAAAGGAAAGGCTGAAACCTACCACAACCCACACCACGCTGATAAGGCCCATGGCCATGAAACTTTGCAGGATGGTGGAAATCACATTCTTCTTTCCCACCATGCCGCCATAAAAAAAAGAAAGACCCGGCGTCATCATCAACACGAAGATGGTGGCGGTTATCATCCACGCCACATCGGCCGTGTCGACGGCGGCATCGGGAATCCAAAGTTCCGGACTGTCGGGCATCATGGCACCGGAAATACACAGCACGGTGGTAAGCAGCATAAAAATGAGCCACTTTCTCTTAAACTTCTGCATAGTCTTTGTGTTTTTGTGTTGGCAAATCCTGAAAATCTGTCAACTGATTAAGAATAATAGCCTGTTTACTTAACAGGCGCAAAAATATAAAACGATTCTATAACACAAAGACTATTCTGGCATGTTTTTCCTATATTTTTGTCAACAACCCCTCTTCCTGCAACATCCGTGCGTAAAATTCGGCTTTTTTCTCCAGTTTCATCGGATAAGCCCTGCTGCTGCTGGGCATCCGCCACAGACGCATGGGCCGCCCTTCAAATGAGAATGTCACATTTTCGCCCACCTTGGGTTCCGCCACCGCCCAATGTTCGCGCAGGGTATCGGTGGCCTTCTGGCCTGTGGTCACCACGGCGTGGCAAAGCGGCAATCGGCGCAACAGGGCATCCACATCGGTATGCTCCACCACCTGCAGGAACTTGTCCGAGGCGTTGTCCTGCAACCGCACCACGGCGCAGGCAGTGTCGTAGAGTGCCACGCCGAGCTGTTCCAGAAACAGTTCCAGCCGGGGCTGGTCGAACCGGCGGTGCTCCTTGTCCACAAAGTATTCGCGCTCGGCAAAATAGATATGCCCGAATATGCGCCACATGTCGTTTTGCATATTCGGGTAAAAGAAGTCCATGCTCCACCGCTTGCGCTGCGGCGGAAAACTGCCCAACATCAGGATGCGGGCTCCTGAAGGCAGGAAAGGACGAAGGGGATGCTGTTCGGCAACCATGTCAATGTAATTGCTGAGGTTATGAGGGATAAGGTTATGAGGTTATAAAGATTGTGCCAGTGAGAGCAGAGCCAAGCTTGCTTGAGCTATGCCGAGCGCAGCCAATCTTATGCAAATTTACTATTTGAGTGGATGGTATTCAGGCGTTACAATAGTAACCTTGTAACCCCATAACCTGATAACCGAGTTACAGTAGTAACTTTATAACTTCATAACCCAGGGAGCGAAGCGACCCTAACCAAATAACCGATAAGTTTCGCAACTTGCGAAACTTGAATTATACATTATTTATCCAGGCTCTTCAGATACCTCTCCACCTCGATGGCAGCCTTGCAGCCGCTGGCGGCAGCGGTGATGGCCTGACGGTAATGAGGATCGGCCACGTCGCCGGCGGCGAACACGCCGGGGATGCCGGTGCGCGGACTGTCCGGCTCGGTCATGATGTAGCCCGTGGCATCCGTCTTCACCCATTCCTTGAACAAATCGCTGTTGGGTTTGTGGCCGATGGCCAGGAAGAAGCCGTCGATGGGCAGGTCGTAACGGCGCTCGTCGGCCTCACCCTTGCGGTGAACCAGGTGGGCACCTTCTACCCCACCCTCGCCATAAAGGCCCAGCGTGTTGGTTTCAAACAGCACCTCGATCTTGGGGTTCTGCATCACGCGGTCCTGCATAGCTTTCGAGGCGCGGAGGAAAGGTTTGCGCACGATGAGATATACCTTCTGTGCCAAGCCGGCCAGATACGTAGCCTCTTCACAGGCCGTGTCACCGCCGCCCACCACGGCCACCGTCTTCTTGCGGTAGAAGAAGCCATCGCACGTGGCACAGGCACTCACGCCCTGCCCCTGGTATTTCTTCTCGTCGTCCAGCCCCAGGTATTTGGCCGATGCGCCGGTAGCGATGATCAGCGTCTGGCACTGCTCGCACGTATCGTCGTCGAACCATAACGTATAGGGGGCTTTCGACAAATCGGCCTTGACACAAGTGGCGGTACGGATTTCCGCGCCGAAGCGTTCTGCCTGCTTGCGCATGGCATCCATCAGTTCGTTGGCGTCAATGCCTTCGGGAAAACCAGGGAAGTTTTCAATCTCTGTGGTAATTGTGAGTTGTCCGCCGGGCTGCAAGCCTTCATACACAACGGGTTGCAAGCCGGCACGGCCTGCATAAACAGCTGCGGTATAACCGGCAGGGCCGGAACCGAGAATCAAACAGGAAATCATGTAATTACTATATGTAGTTTGGTTTTAGTATAGGCTCTGTTTCAGGAGCGACATGGAGCATTTCAACGCAAGTCAATCACCTCGATGCCGGGGTGTTGCTTTTCGTCAAACTTAAAGGTGGCATCCTTCCAGCGGCGACCTGTCCGCAGGCTCTGGATGCGGATGCGTGTCCAGTTGCCATGGTTGTCCTTGATGCGCACAGACTGGGGCAACAGGGTCTGCTTGTCAATCACCACGATGAGCAGCTGGATGGCGCTGCCCTTGTTCTGTGCATTGAGGCGCACTTCATGGCACACCTTGCCCTTATAGTTCAGGTTGCCCAACTTCAGGGCATATCCTTCCTTGTAGAGATTGACAAAGGTGTAAGGGTTGATCTGTTGCAGTTCGGCCGGAGTGGGGTTGCTCACGTTCACCTCATCGCTGCCCGAGAGCAGCGTCCACTGGGTGTGTCCGTCGAACCAGGTGGTCAGCGCGTCGGAAGAGATTTTGAACTTTCCTCCCTGTACATAGATATGTCCCGACGTGGTGGACTCCTCCTGTATGCCCTTGAAACTGGTTCCTTCAAACGTAGCTTCTATGCCTCCGCTGTTTTTCAATTTGGAGGCTGTTTGGTCGAGCACCTGTCGTGCCGTCTGTGCCAGTCCGGCCACGCTCACGGTGAAAGCAGAAAAAACGGTAAGGAATATATGCTTGATTTTCATAAAAATACGTTTTGAACAAAAAGCTGTGGGCAAAAATAGTTTTTTTGAGTGAAAAGACAAAAGGGGAAGCCATTCAAATTCATGAATGAGGAATGAGGTTTAATTTATTACTGAAGTATCAAGTATTGGAAAACAACCTGCAAAAAAGGAAACGGAACAAATCGCCTTTTCCGCCCCAACAATCCCCCTCCTTTATACGCATTTTATCCGCAAAAAAAGCATTCACACCTTCACACAATGGCTTTTTCTTCCTGATTTTCAGTCGGTTCAAGTGTGAAGGCTTTATTTTTCAAGTATTCACCGCACAGGAGGCTTACCCCGTCGTTTTTCTGCTGATTTTCGGGCACTTTTCCGGTGTGAAGGCTTGCTCCTTCAACCCTTCACAGGCGTTCACCGTCCGTGTGAATGCTTTACTGCCCATGTGAAGACTTTACTATCCAAGCCTTCACACTCAAAACCATTGAAAATCAACAGGAAACGAACCCCATGTGAATGGGTGAATGCTTTTTGGGGAAATAATTACGTATATATATAGCGCGCATACGCGCGCGAGAACTATAGATGACCATAGATAACTATAGAATACTATAGATAACTATAGAATACTATAGACAACCATAAGCTAACGCGCGCAAGCTAACGCGCGCGAAACGAACAATCCCAAAACAGATTACCGCTTTTCAGCGTGATTTACCCGCTTTGACAGCCCTGCCTGGCACTGCGTGATGTGCTCTTCACAAGTCCCGGACTTGTCCACACAACTCCTTGAGTTGAAAAAACAAGTCCAGGACTTGTGGGAAGCAACTCCCGGACTTTGGATATAGGCATTCCGTCATTTCAAAACATGATTCTGCCTGACCACTTCATTTCCGGAACTTCTGTATAATGGTTTGGTAAACAGGTTTCCAATATGTCATGTGTGTACTGGGAGAGTACGGATCATAGAAGCTAATGACCTGCTAATTATTTTATTGCTGTCCGGTAAAAGTCTAAGGCCGTCGGACTCGCCCACTTGCGCAAAAAGCCCCGGATTGTTTTCCCTATCCGTTGATTTCAGGGAAAGCAGTCCGGGGCTTGTATGGGATTTGCAAAGGATATGCAAGGGATGTGTAAGATATCTCTCAGGCTCTCAGTCCGGCAATCTTGGCATCAAGCTCCACCTCGTCGGCAATGAGCACCTCACGGGGTTTGGAACCGCGAACGGGTCCTACGACGCCGGCGCGCTCCAGCTGGTCCATCAAACGGCCGGCGCGGTTGTAACCGATGGAGAACTTGCGCTGGATGAGCGAGGTGGAACCTTGCTGATGCACCACTATCAGGCGGGCGGCCTCCTCGAACATGGGGTCGAGCGAACCGGCATCCAAATCGGCCGGACCGCCGCCATCGCCGTCCATTTCGGGTTCGGGCAGCTCGAAGGCGGAAAGATAACCTTGCTGGTCGGAAATGAAATCGTTGATTTTCTCCACCTCGGGCGTGTCGACAAAGGCACATTGCACACGTACGGGGGTGTTGCCTGCCAGGAACAGCATATCGCCCTTGCCCACCAGCTGGTTGGCACCGCTCTGGTCGAGGATGGTGCGGCTGTCAATCTGCGACATCACCTTGAAAGCCATACGGGCGGGGAAGTTGGCCTTGATGGTACCGGTGATGATGTTCGTGGTGGGACGTTGCGTGGCTATCACCATGTGCATGCCCACGGCACGGGCCAGCTGGGCGATGCGGGCAATGGGCAGCTCCACTTCCTTGCCGGCGGTCATGATGAGGTCGCCGAACTCGTCGATGATCACCACGATGTAGGGCATGAACTCATGGCCGTTGTCGGGATTGAGCTGGCGCGACTTGAACTTGGCGTTATACTCCTTGATGTTGCGCACCTTGGCCTTCTTCAGCAGGTCGTAGCGGTGGTCCATGAGTTGGCAGAGGCTTTTGAGCGTCTGCACCACCTTGGTCACATCGGTGATGATGGGGTCCTCGTTGTCGTCGGGTATCTTGGCCAAGAAATGGTTCTCAATGGGTGCATAGATGGAGAACTCCACCTTCTTGGGGTCGACCATCACGAATTTCAGTTCGGCGGGATGCTTCTTGTAGAGCAGCGAGGTGATGATGGCATTCAGACCCACGGACTTACCCTGACCCGTGGCACCGGCCACCAGCAGGTGGGGCATCTTGGCGAGATCCACCATGAACACTTCGTTGGTGATGGTCTTTCCCAAGGCTATGGGGAGTTCGAAGGTGGTTTCCTGGAATTTCCGCGTGTTGAGGATGCTCTCCATCGACACGATGCGCGGGTTCTTGTTGGGCACTTCGATACCGATGGTACCCTTGCCGGGGATGGGGGCAATGATGCGGATGCCAAGCGCGGAGAGCGACAGGGCAATATCGTCTTCAAGGTTCCGGATTTTGTTGATGCGCACGCCAGGGGCGGGAGTCACTTCGTAGAGGGTGATGGTGGGGCCGACGGTGGCCTTGATACTGGAAATCTCCACCCCAAAGTTGCGCAACACGGTGATGATGCGGTCTTTGTTGGCCAGGTGCTCGGCCTCGTCGATGGGGCTGCCGTCGTCATCGTAATGTTTGAGCAGGGAAATGGTGGGGAACTTATAGTACTCCAAATCCTTGCGTGGGTCGTAAGGCTCCATCTCCTTCACCTCCTCCACTGTGCGCCCCTGCGCCTTGCTGTCGGTTTCGGTGGGCACGATGTCGAGCGTGAGGTCCTCCGCCGCTTCGGGCTGTTGGGGTTGGAGCACGGTCATGTCGTCAGCACCTTCATCGGACAATGTTTCCGAGGGTCCGGCTGCAAGGTCAATGACGAAGGTCTGCGCACCTTCCTCGCCCTCCGAAACCTCGGGCTGCAGAGCAGCCTCATCGTCCTCGTCGCCGCCCTCTTCGGGTTCCTGCGACTGTTCAGCAACCGTACCGTCCGGCTTGGGGCTGCTTTCGTCGGGTGTCTCGGCTGGCACGTTCTTGTCCTTCGGTTTGATTTTGATGAAATCCTGCGGATGGAGCAAGCGGCGCACCACATTGACCGTTTCGCTCGAAAGGTACATGAGGTAGAAGACCAAAGTGGCCAATATCACAATCCAGGCTCCCGGCTCGCCGATGGTGGTGGCCAGATAGTCCTTGATATAGTCGCCATGGCCGCCACCGAGCCGGAAACTCATTTCGTTGACGATGGACTCGGGCAGGCGGTTGGTCACCAAACTCAGGAACACGGAGCCCCAAATCATGACAATGGAGAAGTTGAGGAACCACTTCCACAACCTGACGCGGTAGGCGCCCATCAGTTTCACCCCCACAAGGAAGGTGAACAGGGGGATGAACACGGACACCACGCCGAAGCATTTGTCCATGAAATAGTTGGACAGATAGGCTCCCAGCGTGCCGCCGTAGTTGGCGGCATGGGTCAAGGTGCCGCTCTGCACGCCACCCTGGTCTTCTCTGCCCGTGAAGAAATTGGAAACGATGCTGAGCAGCAGGAACAGGCTGGCACCGAGCACGCAAAGCCCGATGATGAAGCGGGCGTTGTCGGCACGGAGTATATCTTTGAAGCGTTCGGAATACTCGCCACTGCGCAACCTTTTCCACCAACTCACTTTGGCGGGAGTGGTGCCGGGATTGCGGCGGGGGCTACGGGCTGTGGGTTTCTTTTTCTGGGGAGACATGAAGGTTTAATGTATAATGTAAAATGTATAATGAAGGCTACGCCGATTATCAATGTATAATGTAAAATGTATAATGTATAATGAAGGCTACGCCAATGGGGACGGCGGTTCTGCATCACCCTGCACCTCGGTCGTCAGACCTCATTATACATTTTACATTATACATTAGAATGGCCGGTGTAGAAATCTATCAGGCGGCGGATGGCCCGCTGGCACACGGGGCAGAATCCTTCGCACTCGTTGGTGCGCATGCGGCAGTCCTGATAGGGGCGATATACGCCTTTGGGCATATACCCTGCACCTTCGTACACTCCGACGCTCTTGGCCAGCGCAGGCTCCGCCGGAGTGGGCACAGCGGTGCCTTCGGAAAGCATATCCTGCCATTTTTCCTCAAAGTGGCAAAGGGTGGTAAGGTTCTGCTCCCAAGGCTCGACATGAGAGAAATAGAAGTCGCCATAGGAACTGTTGTAGGCATATTCGTCGCCCAACCCGGCAAAGCTGTGGCCGAACTCATGCACCACCACGGGACGGAACTTGGGGTTGTGCGTGGTGGTGAGGGTATAGGCGTTGTAGATGCCGCCGCCACCGTAAGTGTGGGTGTTGGCCAGGATGATGATGTGCTCATAGGGAATGCAGGCCAGCAGGTTGTGGAGGTCGCGCATACGGAGCGTGGTGAGGTAACGGTCGGAATAGAACGTGGAGAAGTGCGAGCTGAGCGCCGTCTGCCGCCAAATGCCTTCCTGCGGGATGCTCACGTCGGACTCTTCCGAGACCGCACCCACGGCCACGAAGTTGAAACGGTCGCTCAACTGGGTGAATGGCTCATGCGCCAGGATGGCATCGACCGCCTCCTGAGCTTTCCGGTAGAAGTCGTCCATCTCGGCAGCCGTGAAGCCTTCGGCCACGATGGCCACATCGATTTTCTCCTGCGGACTGCCACTCTTCAACAGGTAACGGTGGGGTGTGACACCGGCGCGGTCCAGACGGCGGATGAGGATGTCGTCGGGGCAGACGGTATGCGTGAAACTGGTTTGCAGCTGTTGGTCCATGCCATAGAGGTTGACCGTTACGCGGGCGGAGTCGTGGGGCATGGGCAGCAGGAAGGTGTTCTCGAACGAACGGCTGAGCTGCCGCGCCTCGTCGGTGGTGACCCATTCTTGGAAAAGGGTGGTGAACGACTGCTTGTAAAGCACCTTTCCGCTGCGGGCATCGCTCAGGGTGATGTCGCCGTTGCCCCGGATGGGCACACAGTCCATGTTGACGGTGCGGCCCGCCCACCCGGCGAAGCTGCACAACTCGCCCAGGCTGATGTGTTGCTCCCGGGCATTGCCGGAGAACTGGTAGTCAACGCGGAGCGTGCGGTCCCACTCCACCACGCCCTCGGCAGAAAGGGGAAGGCACAATAAAGCAGGAAGCAAGGTTAAGAGGAGATTTCTCATTGCCAAAAAACATTTTGTGCGCAAAGTTAATGGTTTTTCAGATTTGGCTTAACTTTGCCGCATGGGAAATGTATTACTCACTGCCGACAGCGGCAGCACCAAAACCACGTGGGTGGGCCAGGCAAATGGCCACGAGATGTTCCGTCATCAGACTCCGGGCATCAACCCCTTCATGCTGGACGAGGCGGCCATCAAGGACTTGCTGCGAAACGACGCGCCGCTCGCCGGCCTTGCGCCGCAGGTGGCGGACATCCGCTTTTTCGGAGCCGGTTGCCGGGGCGCGCAATGTGATGTGGTAAGGAAGGCGTTGCAAAAGGTGTTCGCAGAGGCACAGACCATCGTGGTGGATTCTGATTTGGCAGGAGCAGCCCACGCCCTGCTGCCGGACGGCACGGGCATAGCCTGCATCATGGGCACCGGCAGCAACAGCGGCCTGTTTCTCCGGGGGAAACTGGTACACAACATGTCGCCGTTGGGCTACGTGCTGGGCGATGAGGGCAGCGGAGCCGTACTGGGTCGGCTGCTCGTGGGCGATGTGCTGAAACACCAGTTGCCGGAGGAAATCTGCGCCGACTTTTTTGCCACCTACAGCCTCACGCCCGACGAAGTGGTGCGCCGCGTCTACCGCGAACCCATGCCCAACCGCTTTTTGGCCTCCTTCGCCCCGTTCCTCCACCGGCATCGCTCCCACCCTGCCGTCCACGCCCTCTTGCTCCATGAGTTCCGCCGTTTCTTCCTCCGCAACGTGGCAGCCTACGAGCGTCCCGACTTGCCCATAGGGCTGGTGGGCAGCATCGCGTTCTTCTTCCGGGATGAGATTGCCGAAGCTGCGACAGGTTGCGGCATGACCATCGGCAAGGTGCTGCGCGAGCCGTTGTAAAGAGGACGAATCCAGATGCTTACGAAGACATTCTCCGCCTCTCCCCTGCCCCATCCATTTCACAGAACCCGTTTTGCTGCATACAATTTTGGGTCCCAAAGCGTCCGATGACGATGCCTTGGGACCCAAATCGTACAGGCGAGGCTCCCCGCCTGTCCCCACGCAAAATCAATAGCGCAGGATTTGTCCGATGCGGATGCGCTTCGATGCGCTCAGACGGTTTTGCTTGGCCAACACTTCCTCGGGAACGCCCAATTTGTCGGCAATGGAGGAAACGGTATCGCCCTTGCGCACCTTATAGAAATGCGTGGCACGCATGGCCACGGTGTTTTCCTGCCGGCTCTCACCCGATGCAAGCGACACGGGTGCCTCCTCTTCCTTGCGGTTTTTGTGGAAGGTGTAGAAGTCGCCCGTCACGTCCTGTGCCGGGAAATCAAAGAGGAACTCGGGATTGATGGCTTCGCCCGCAAGACGGGTTTCAAAGTGCAGGTGCGAACCGAAACTGCGCCCGGTGTTGCCTCCCAAGCCGATGGGCTGGCCGGCACGCACCTCCTGGTCGGTGGTGACGAGTTGTTTGGACAGATGGCCGTAGATGGTTTCGAGGCCGTTGTGATGGCGCACCACGACGTAATAGCCATAACCGCCCTCGTCGTAGCGCACCACGCGGACTTTGCCGTCGAAGGCGGACACGATGGTGTCGCCGGTGTAGACTTTGATGTCAAGACCTTTATGTACACGCTTGAAGGCGGGACGGTAACCGAAACGGGAGGTGACGTTGCGCGAGGGAGTGGGCATACAAAAGCCGCGCAGGTCAATCACGAAGCTGTCGGGCACTTCTTCACTCTTGTAGGGGTGTGCCTTGTTGGTAACCCAGGAGTTATACAGTTCACTGCCCAGGCTGTTGAATTCCATGTCGCGCTCCACGGCACGCTGGATGGCTACGGAGTCCACCGCACGCAAGCGGCGGTCAACAGGTGCCTGACGAGCAATCAAATCTTGTGCAGAAGCCGACAGCATACTTCCGCCCAAACACAGGGCCAAGGCTGCACGGCGCAAAAAGTTCAAAATCATTTTCAATTAAGGTTGAAGCCTGCACAAACGCCTGATTATCTGCATTCACAACATACAGATAAATGAAATTGACATCACTGCTTGACGGTTTTTATCCCCAAAAACACTGACAAGCACAACGTACGTGCGGCCTAAGGTTGTAATTGCGCCGCGAAAATAAGGCTTTTCCGTCAAGCGGACGGTTTTAAGAATGTTAAATGTTAAGAATAAATGAATTTAGAAGGTTTTTACAACTATTCATTTCCATGTTCAAAAGCTGCAGTTCAAAGCAAAGCCATAGTATCCGCCACCCACGGGAGAGACCCTATCCTTCAATGAATGCCTGGCCTTGACACCTGTGCAACCCAGCATTAGTGAAGTGGCCACAGGAAGATATTGGATATAATCATCGAACTCCAACCGCTTGTTAGTGCCTCGCACATCAATCAAACTGTTTGTGTCCTTACGACTACCGTTTTTGACAAAACCGGGCACGAGCGACAGCGTACCAACTCCCAAAAGGGATACGGGTAAAATTGTCTGCCGCCACTCAAATAAGGTCGAAAGAACATTGGAATCTTCAAGAATAAGACAACCAGTATATTTCGGAAGAGGTATGAATCTCTACATAATGAGTTGAAGTTCTGTGTGTATTGATTCAAAATACTGGCAAATAATATAGGGTTCACTAAATATTATCATTTGCAATTCTCTCAGATAGGCCTTGGTTCGCTCCCCAACAGCAACAGGCGACGACATTAGCGCGAAATGGCTGCCATCTGAGGGTTTTTCCAAAAGAAGACAAAGAAGTCACGCTTTCTATTGATGCACCTATTGATTATCCGAGTGGACGGATTCAACTTTTCCTATAGCAATGATAGGATAATCCCTTAATCATCGTGGATATAGATTTTGAGGGTGCTCTACTTTTGCACCGAATTTAAAAACTTAATGATTATGAATTATCCAATGATTACGTGGTGCATTATTGCAGGTGTGCTGCTATGCGCATTTATCTTCCGAGCCGTCGAATATCACTGTTCCAAACACAGTTGCAGCAGTCGCAGCCACAAAGCAACACATTATTTTGAGCTCGGTCGGGAAACTGATATGTTCTACATCCCCGGAGACGAAAAGATTCCAGGGATTTCCAACAAAGAGGATGAAAGCAGAGCCCAATAACATGAACAATCCCGCTGATAGTTCCGCTTTGCGAAGAACAGCCGCATTCCTTGCAGAATATGCGTCTCTGTTGTCGGGATGCGGGTCCACATGCATCCGCATAGAAAAAAATGCCAGACGTATGGCGGAAGCCTTTGGCGTTGATCTCGACATATTCATCATGCCGGACCATGTTACGGTTTCTGTGTGGAATGCCGACCGTGTACACGCGGAAATGGCACAACGCAAGACTGCAAAATGTGGTATAAGTTTTGATTTGAACACTCGCTTGAGCCAGCTCAGCTGGGAGGTGGCAGACAACCGACTGGGCCTGCCTGCCGCTGTGGAGCACTTTGAATGCATAAGAACGACAAGACCGACAGGGAAATGGGAGGTGCTCATACTGACGAGCTTTGCTAATGCTGCATTTTGCCGTCTGTTTGGTGGCGACTGGTTTGCCATGCTGATAGTATTCGTTTCAACATTGGCAGGGTATAGACTCAAGCAAATCATGCTCGAAGATGGTCGCGATGTACGTTTGACTTTTCTTTGCGCCTCATTCTTCTCTGCTTCCATCAGTGCCGGAGGACATATTTTCAATATTGGTTCTACTCCCGAATTGGCGCTTGGCACAAGTGTCCTGTACTTGATTCCAGGAGTGCCGTATATAAATTCTGTCAGTGATATGATATATAGGCATTATTTGTGTGCGTTCAGCCGGTTTCTTGACGCAGTTGTGCTAACCGCATGTCTGTCTGCCGGACTTTGTGCCGGAATGCTCATGCTTGGATTAAAATGGTTTTAAAGAATGATGTGGAATGATATTCTTGTGAATATTTTCGAGGATGGCTTTTTTGCGGCGATAGCTGCAATCGGTTTTTCCAGTATCAGCAACACTCCCAGACGTGCATATCTGACATGCGCCCTGATTGCGGCAGTTGGGCATGCTATACGTTATGTGTTGACCTTGCCGGATTTGGGTGGTTTACACATTATCCCTGCCAGCACGGTGGCTTCATTTGCCATTGGAATGTTCTCGGTGTTGTTTGCATCACGCATCAAGTGTCCCGCTGAGGTGTGCTTTTTCCCGGCACTCTTGCCTATGATACCCGGGATGTATGCCTACCGCACTGTCGAAGCCCTGCTGTTATGTCTGTATCACACTGAGGAAGAAGTATTCAGTCATTATTTTTATCTGTTTGCCTTCAATGGCCTCACCTGTGCGTTTATTATTTTGGGCATGGTCGTAGGAGCCACGATTCCGGTCTTTCTCTTTAAAAAACTCTCGTTTACGGCTACGCGATAGTTAATTTTCGTAGCTTTGTACTCATATGGAACTAAGACAATTAAGATATTTCGCAAAAGCTGCAGAGACTCTGAACTTTTCACATGCGGCAAACAGCCTGAATATAGCCCAAAGCTCACTCTCACAGCAGATCAAGCAGCTGGAAGATGAACTCGGTATACAACTGTTTATCCGCGACAACCATTCCAACCGGCTGACCGAGGCTGGGGAAGTGATGCTTCCGTTTGCCCTCCGGACTATCCACGATGCGGAAGCCTGTGCCGACCGGATTCGCGATTTACGGAAGATGCTGACTGGCACGCTCCATATTGGAGTCACCCATTCTTTCAGCCCCATTCTCACTGAGTCCGTCATCTCTTTTATAAAGAGGTATCCGAAAATCAAAGTCAATATCGTGTACAAGCAGATGAACGAGCTTATGGAGTCGCTCTCCAACCACGAGCTCGATTTTGTTCTCGCGTTTAAGCCCATTCACCCCTTGCCCAATGTCGAGTCCCATATCCTGTTTCAAAACACCTTGTCAGCGATTGTCGGAAACAACCATCCCCTTGCTTCAAAAGACAAAGTATCGATTTCCGAGCTTGAAAAATACGAATTGGCACTTCCGTCAAAAGGGTTGCAGGCCCGTAATGCCTTTGACCACATCGTGTCCGATTACGACAAGTTCAAGATTCGAATCGAACTGAATGATGTCAACACACTATTGAAACTCGTGCGCCAGACAAACCTCGTCACCGTGTTGGCTGAAGATTCCATCTACGATGCCCGGGATGTTAGGGCCGTGCCGATAAATGTTCACGACAACCAGATGTCGGGATGCGTGCATATCCTGAAAGAGACCTACCGCAAGCACTCCATGCAGGAGTTTATCCGTATTCTTACGGAATCAATCGCTGTCAAACGATTGCAGAACAATTGGGTATAGACAAGTGTATCAGTGTGAAGCGGCGTATTATAATCGGGTAGGTCGGAAAACGTAGTAAGTTTTTTGACCTACTTTCGTTTTCTTTCCTCCCACACCACCGTACGTGCCGTTCGGCATACGGCGGTTTCGTGCTTGTCTTGTCCCTTTTGGACTCCGCATATTGGACATCGTCACTTCTTCTCTATTGTCGGGATACGCCCTATCGTCTTGAAAAGAGAGTTCCTCTTCGGACATCTGACTACTACAGTTTCCAAATACACAGATTGTCTTGTAAGACAATGCACGATTCGGCCCTTCGCCTTGACCGTCACGCGGTCGGCTACTTCGGCCTCTGCTGACTCCTCGACATTCTTTATAGAAAGCGTATTTGAAAACCCCTAAGTCTTTAGCTTAGGGGTTTTCAAATACGCTTTCTATAAATCTATAGGAAACGCATATATTTGCAACTGGAATTTTCCCCAAAAAAATACTGTTTGAACAGCATATTTATGAAAAAGACAATATTCCCCAAAGATTTTGCAGGCTACTATCCCGCTGGCATTCGTCCATGTCCGATGTATGTAGATGTAGCAAACAGGATTTACGAGAGGATTCAAGGGCTGTCCATCAGATTGCCGGGTGCGGATGAATTGAGGAAGGAAATTGCCATCAACGTGGCAATTTACTACGAAGACAAGATGTCCAAGCTGGGACTGTGGAACGCGTTCGTCAGCCTGCACATGGATGCCTACCATCGTCCGCTGCCTTTCTACGAAGTTGACGGCGTACTGGAAGACGAAGACGTGAACGCCCAAGAGGTGGAATTGCTGGTATGGATTGTCATGTCCAGAAATTTTGATGACCAATTTATCAACCCTCTGGCAATGGATAAGTACACGGCCAAGATCATCATGGATGTGCTGACAGAGGACGATGAGATTGAGATTAACGATGAGTTATACGACTTCGTCTATCGTGCCGGCCAAGCGGACGACTACTTCAAACTGAAACGTGTGCTCCTATGGCTGAGGAAATCCTATCTGCTCTGCTCTCCCCTGGCAGAAGCTGAATTTGACGATTTGGCAGAAGGCTGGCGTACAATTCATTTAAACAAAAGGGAAGTTCAGTACTACACGGAAACCACGTTCGCCATGACAACGGAAATCGGGCCGATGGCCCTGCTCCCTCATTGGTGGCTGGCAGAGATGTACCAGAACAATGGGATGTTTGAGGCATCACAGAGGCTCAAGAACCTGCAGTACCGTACACAGGATATCTTTAAGGTAGTGGATGCCGACACGGACTACGCAGTACTGAAAGACTCAAAAGCCGAGGAATACAAGCTGCAAAACGTATATCCTGACTTATTCCGAAAAGGCCGGTATGTATCGACAGCCTTGGTGAAGTACGGAAACTGCGACTGGGAAATCAATGGGTATATAGCCAATGCCGACTTGGAACAGTACAACTTCAGGTGTGAGCGTAATAAAGAACTCCAAGTGTCGTATGAGCGAGTTTTCCCGATGTATATGGAAAAAACTGACGGAAAACGTCTGGCCTTCTTTGAAAACGCAAGGCAACGTAAGGACTGGCTGAAGAAGGTCGCTCCGGGAATTGACATCGAAGAAATTAGCGGACAGTTGCCATCTGGCCCCCAAGTAGTATTCATATCAAAGAAAGCAGGCATCATATTCGCCCCCGGCATGACACATACCATCAAGTGTGCGTACAACCCGTTCTACCGGAAATGTGATGCGGACACTATGCAGCAAGAAACCGTCAATGCACTGTGCGATACCGGAGCCATGCACCCGGAATTGCTCCAATATCTCCTTGAAAACGAGATGCTGCAAGACGGAGACATCAGCTCTCTTCATCACTCTGAAACAGGCAACAGAATTTTTACGCACAACATTGACTTCATTGCTCGTAATCACCGCAGACAATACTATCACGACCACGATTATTGAAACAAGGTAGAGCCTATATAGCTCTATAAGCAGATGTTCAAAATCAGTTTATGTCATGTGTGCCCTATTGGGATGCAGAATTGCGACATCCTCTTACGGCATTTCTTTATTGCGATAACAAGAGTATAATCTTGTCGCATGAGTTTCTTTTGGCAAAAGGCGTCAGCGATAGCTATGAGCCAACGGCAGACAGTCATTATTTATTTAAGTTTCGGAAGTTATGAGGGATACGGTTATGAGGTTAAAAAGTTACTGCTGTAACGCTTCAACACCATCCTCTCAAATAGTATCGATGGCAGCCATCTGCCATGGCTTTACGGGCAACAAGGATAAAATGAAGTCAAGAACTATTGCCGTCCGGAAATAGTTCTTTTTTTGTTGACAAGCGAACAAGTCATGAGTGCCCGCAGCCACCTCTCTCCCACCCCGTTGACTCACAGTTCGTCCAGATGCAGGCGCTGGGGAGTTTTCAACTTGCGGAACTCCCGTGGCGACATTCCCGTCTGCTGTTTGAACTGACTCGTCAGGTGAGCCGGCGAACTGTACCCCAGGGCATAGGCAATCTCACTGACGGACTGTTGGCCGTAGCTCAGCAACTCCTTGGCATACTCCGTACGGTGCCGAATGGCAAAACACTCAATGGTCACACCCTTCACCTGACTGAAGAGTTTGCTCAGGCTGCTGTAGTCACGGTGAACGGTGCCGCTGATATAGTCAGACAGTTTCGGTCTCGGCCCCTTCATCCTGACCCACTCCATCACACCTATCCTGACCTGCTCGACAAGGCATGAGCGGGGGTCGTTCAGGAGCTCAAAACCCTCTTTCCGCAACCTGTCCGCCAACAACCGGAGTTGCCCCTCGGAGAGGCACTCATTGATTACCGCCTCACCAAGAGAGAGGCGGTCCACTGTGAAACCCATCGACATGAACACTGCCCCCACTGCCGTGATGCAGCGGGGGCAAACCATGTTCTTGATGAAAATTTTCATGGTCCGTCAGGCTTTTGAGCAAGTGAAACCCACTTCCTCCACAGCCTTGCAGACAGCCTCAGCCGGCGCCGGGCCCTCTACGACGGCCAACTTGGTGGCAAGGTCGACAGACACCGCTGTGACACCTGCCACGGAGCGGATGGCCCTTTCAGCCGTTGCACGGCAGTGGTTGCAACTCATGCCGTTGATGACAAACGTTCTTTTCATATCTTCAGTATCAGTATTGATTGTGGTAAACTTTGACGAATGGCGCCCCATGAAATGACGGACCATGGCATGTACCAGCAAAAGCGCCAGCAGAACCGTGCAGCCGACGGAAAACCAACCGTAATGCTCATGGCAGCAATCCTGTGTCAGAAGATGGGACAAGAACCACTGGCGCGGCAGCAAATGGTCAACAACCAGCCCGAACCCCACCGCACCGGTGATGATAGAGGCGAGATAAGTGACCATAGTCTTTCTGCCCAACACCTTGCCGATTACCAGCACGCTTGCCACATTGCATGCCGGACCGGCCATCAGCAGCACAAGCCCGGCCCCGGGAGTGAGCCCCTTGAGCATCAGGGCCACCGCAATGGGGATGCTGCCCGTAGCACACAGGTACATCGGTACGGCTATGCACAGCACCAACAGCATGGAAGCCAAGGAGTTGTCCTTGAAAACCGCGAAGGCTGAATCGGGTACAAACACCGTGATTAACCCTGCCACCACAAGACCCACAACGAGCCATTTGCCTATATCCTGCATCATATCGACGAAGGCATAGCGCAGGGCCGCCTTCAGTTTGCCGACGAGCGGGAGGGGCTGCGGCTCGCCGCAGCCAGCGCAGCCAGTGCCGCAAGCCGATTCTGCCTTTACATTTTTTCCGGCTTTGCCCTTCCTGCTCTCTGTCAGATTTACCAAATGTCCGCCAAGCAGAGCCGTGAAAAGAGCAGCTATCGGACGGACCACGGCGAAGGGCAGACCCATCAGCGAGTAAGTGGCGATGATGGAATCTACGCCCGTCTGAGGGGTGGCTATGAGGAAAGCGACCGTAGCCCCTTTGCTTGCACCTTCACGCCGCAGCGACATGGCCGTGGGTATCACTCCGCACGAACATAGCGGAAGCGGTATGCCCAAAAGGGTGGCGAGCGCAACACTCCCGAAATTGCCACGGGAAAGGTAGCGGCTGTAGAGCCCCTGAGGGACGAAGGCATGCATCAATCCGGCTATGAGGAATCCCAACAGCAGATAAGGTGCCATCTCGTTGATGAGTACAAAAATTTGTTCCATAGGACATCCATTTGTCTGTTTCGGCAGCAAAGTTGCCACAAATTGCTGCACCCTGATATAAAAATCATGGAAAAAAATTATAAGCTGGCGTTTTTCAATGATATGCTCTGCAGGACACTACACAAACGCAGCGCACTTGGCTCAGGACGTTTTGCCTGGACCAAGTGCGCTGAAGTTTGGCCGCTGTCTTGACCACCCGTGTACGGGCACGGTAGGGGGCGGTGCGGCAACGCCGGCAGCAGGGGGGCCGGCTGCCGTGGTGCTAATCGTCGAGCTTGCGGTAGCGGATGCGCTGCGGTGCTTCGAGGCCTAAGCGTTTGGCCTTGTGAGCCTCATATTCGGTGTAGGAGCCTTCGTAGAAATACACCTGTCCGTTGCCCTCGAAGGCGAGGATGTGGGTGCAGATGCGGTCAAGGAACCAACGGTCGTGGCTGATGACGACGGCACAGCCGGCAAAGGCTTCGAGACCTTCCTCCAAGGCGCGAAGGGTGTTGACGTCGATGTCGTTGGTGGGCTCGTCGAGCAGTAGCACGTTGCCTTCCTGCTTCAGGGCCAAGGCTAACTGCAGGCGGTTGCGCTCACCACCGGAAAGCACGCCGCACTTCTTCTCCTGGTCGGCTCCGGAGAAGTTGAAACGGCTCAGGTAGGCACGGGCATTGATGTCGCGCCCGCCCATCCGCATCAGTTCACTGCCACCGGAGATAACTTGATAGACGGTCTTCTCCGGGTCAATATCCTTGTGTTGCTGGTCTACATAGGCCAGCTTCACGGTTTCGCCGCAGGTAAAGGTACCCGCATCGGGGGTGTCCAGTCCCATGATGAGGCGGAAGAGGGTGGTCTTTCCCACGCCGTTGGGACCAATCACGCCGATGATGCCGTTGGGCGGGAGCGTGAAGTTGAGGTCAGAATAGAGCACCTTGTCGCCGAAGGATTTAGCCACGTGCTGGGCTTCGATAACCTTCGCACCGAGGCGCGGACCGTTGGGGATGAAGATTTCGAGGTGCTGTTCCCGTTCCTTCTGGTCTTCGTTGAGGAGTTTGTCGTAGGAGTTGAGACGGGCCTTTCCCTTGGCCTGGCGCGCCTTGGGAGCCATGCGCACCCATTCCAGCTCGCGCTGCAGGGTCTTGCGCCGCTTGCTGGCCACCTTCTCTTCCTGCTCCATCCGTTTAGTTTTCTGGTCGAGCCAGGAGGAGTAGTTGCCTTTCCAGGGAATGCCCTCGCCACGATCCAGCTCCAGGATCCAGCCGGCCACGTCGTCGAGGAAATAGCGGTCGTGGGTGACGGCGATGACGGTGCCCTCGTATTGGTTCAGGTGCTGTTCGAGCCAGTCGATGCTCTCGGCGTCGAGGTGGTTGGTAGGCTCGTCGAGCAGCAGCACATCGGGTTTCTGGAGCAACAGGCGGCAGAGTGCCACGCGGCGACGCTCACCTCCGGAGAGGTGTTCGGCCTTCTGGTCGGCAGGCGGCAGGCGGAGGGCATCCATGGCGCGCTCCAGGCGACTGTCGAGGTTCCATGCGTCGGTGGCATCGAGGATGTCCTGCAACTCTCCCTGACGAGCAAAGAGCTCGTTCATCTTGTCCTCGTCCTCGTAGTACTCGGGCAAGCCGAACTTTTGGTTAATTTCTTCATACTCGGCCAGAGCGTCGACCACGTTCTGCACTCCTTCCTGCACGATTTCCTTGACGGTCTTGTTGTCGTCGAGGTGCGGGTCCTGAGGCAGGTAGCCCACGGTGTAACCGGGGGAGAATACGACCTGTCCCTGATAGTCGGTGTCCAGCCCGGCAATGATTTTCATCAGGGTGGACTTTCCCGCGCCGTTCAAACCGATGATGCCGATTTTGGCACCGTAGAAGAAACTCAGGTAGATGTCCTTGAGCACTTGCTTGTTGGTCTGCTTGATGGTCTTGGACAAGCCGACCATGGAGAATATGATTTTTTTGTCGTCAACTGTAGCCATGTCGGATTACTTCTTTTTCAGTGTGATGAGGGTTTTGCCGTCCTTGTCTTTGAGGAACATCATGTTGTCCTTGATTTCCGAAGCCGCCACCTTGCCGAGGCATTCCATGAACGGGGTTTCATATTGGTCGTCCTGACACAGCATCCGGGTCATGCCGAGGGTGCCGATTTCAGCTTTCCCTTTCAGGAACTGTGCGGCATCGAGCCGGCCGGTAAGGCGGTTGCAGCCGGTAAATCCGTAAATGAGGTTTTCGTTGATATCGAAACCGAGATAGGGCGTTTGCTTGGAGGGCACGATTTCTGTGCCGTTCAGGTTCACTACGTTCCACTCGCCGGAAAGCTGGTAGGCCGAACGGTGGGAGGCACACGATGCGAGGAGGAGCATGGCGGCCGGAAGGAGATGTTTGATTTGCAGCATGTCTTTGCAGAAAAAAGATGGGCTAATTGGCATTCAAGTCTAATTAGCCCATCCGATATACTATGAAAAAAAGATTAGAATTTTAAGTTTCGGAGGTTATGAAGGATAAGGTTATGAGGTTATAAAGTTACTCGATGCGGCTATCTTGACTACCTCAAACAGTATGCTTATAACCTCATAACCTGGGAGAGAAGCGACCATAACCTTATAACCTTCAACATTAGAATTTATATCCCAGGGTCAGCATGAAGTTGTGGCGGTTGAGGTCCACTTTCTGGCCTTGCAAGCGGTTGGTCACGCCGTTGGCCTCGGGCAAATGGAAAGCGTAGACATCAGCCTCCTGCTGCTGGTACTGGTAGGCGAAGTCGGCATAGAAGTGCTTGGACTTGAAGCCCAGACCTGCCGTCACGCGGTTGATGCTTCCGAGGTTCACATAGTCGGTGTTGGTGCTGTAGGCATACGACGGGCTGTCGGTGAACTGGTTGAGGAAGGCATCCTTCTTGAACGGGGAGGAAACATAGTTGTAGCCCACACGGCCGAACACGCCCGGAGCGAGCTTCAGCTCGGCACCGACGCGGAAGGTGTGGACGGCCTGCGTCCAATCGTCGATTTCCTTGCCCAACGCCTTGTCCTTGGTGGAGGAACTGTAATAGCTGTCGTACCAATAGTCATCGTAGTCGGGGTAGCGCACCTGTGCGCCCTGCGTTCCGCTGAACTCATATTCGGCATCCAGGGCCAGCACATTGCCCACTGTAGTGGCCATGCTGAGGTTGAACTTCCACGGGGTATAGATGCGGTAGTCGAAATTGCCCACTTCGGCATCGGCCTCCGTGCGGTCATACTCCTGTCCGTTCTCGGCGGTATAGCCGTAGGGGGAGTTCATATAGAGGTAGGAGTGCTGCGTCAGGTTGAAGAAGGTGGGGGTGCTGACGGAGAAGCCCAGACGGAAGGGCGACTCTTCGATGGGACGAAGGATGACACCGAGCTTCACGTCCACGCCCACGCCGGTGAGTGACTCGGCATTGAGCATTCCGTAATAATCCGTATTGTTGTCGGCATCGTAAAGCACTTCGCCATATTCCGTGCGGCTGTGGATATCCACATTGTAGGCACCCACCGTCAAGCCGGCATACACCTGATCCTGCCAGTTCATCGAGATGTTGAAATCGAACTGCTGTACTCCACCCCACTGGGCCCGGCGATAGTCGTAGCTGTTGGCATAGCTGGGTTCGTAGCCGGTCAGTCGGCCGTTTTCGTCGTAAATCGGCGCAATCATCTGCGCGTCATAGCCCACCACGGCCAAGGGCGTGGTTTTGCGGTAGTCGTCCGACTCGGGCGAGAGGTCGAGCCAATTGCCGTTCAGGTCCATGGCCAAATCCATCATCTGCCACGACTGCGACATACCGTCATGTAGCCGGATATTGTTCAGCCCGATGAAATTCTTCAGGTTGCGCTTCTTCTGGTAGTTGAAACCAATGTTCACGAAGCGCACATCGTTGTTCAACTTGCAGGCGTAGACAAATCCGGCCTGGTCGAACGAGGCGCGCACCTTGTTGATTTCGCCGAAATCGCTACCGTTGGGTTGTGAGGTGGTGCTACCGGTGAAGGCCACGTCGCTGCGGCGGTACATACCTATGGCTGCAGGGTTCGTGCCCATAGTGGAAAGGTCGGCACCGAGGGCATTCATGGCTCCGCCCATGCCCACGAAGCGTGCCGTTCCGTTCAGGTCGCTGCCCGAGAGCATTTCCACTTTATAGATGTCCTGCGCCTGCATACTGCCGCACAGGGTCAGCGCGGCCAAAGCCGCCAGATATTTTTGCTTCATTGTTCAGTGCTTTTTATGAGAAGAAGAAAGCCGACGGGAATGGGAAGCAAGCGCGCCGCCTCATTCCCTCCGGCTGGATTTTATTGAAAATGCGATTGTCAGCTTACCTGCGACCGCCGCTGCGTCCGCCTCCGCCACCGAAGCTACGGCCTCCGCCGCCCGTCATGCCGCCGCCAAAACTGCTGCGCGAGGGACTGCTGAACGAGGAGGAGGAACGCTGGCTGCCCGAACTGCGGGTGGAACTGCGTTCGGAAGAACTGCGGTTGGAGCTCTTGCTGTCAGTGTTGCCAAAGGAGCGCGAGGGACGGGATGTGGACTGTTCCTTTCGCTGTGTAGATGACGAGCGGTTGAGAGAACCTGACTGCTGTGTCGTCCGGGTGTTGCCGAAGGAACGCGAGGGGCGGTTGGTCGTGCCGCCGAGCGTAGTGCGCTGCGTTGTGCCGCGTCCGGAAGTGCCCCATGCGGAGGAAGGCCGTGATGCGCTACCCCTGCCGCCATAAGCCACACTGCCGTTGGTGCCGCGCCGTCCGCCGTAAGCGATGTAGCCGCCGCGCGGGCCGCGTTCGGCATTGGACGGATACCAGTAGTGGTGGTGATGGTGCCATCCCGGGCCGCCCCACCAGGGGTCATACCAGGCCCAAGAGGGGCCCCAGCCCCAACCCCAACTGTAATAAGGCCGCCAGCCGTACCAGCTGCCCCAACCGTACCAGCCGCTCCAACCCCAGCTCCAGCTCCACGGCGAGTAGTAGCCGTAGTACCAGGGATCGTAGCACAGGTCATAATAGTCGAGGTAATAAGGACTGCTCACGTACACACCGGGACGGGGCGACCAGAAGCGCACGATGCGCGAGGTGTACGAACCGTCCTCGTAACCGTCGCTGAAACCGTCGGAATAACCTTGGTCGTAGCAACTGTTGTCCTTCACCGTGTCGCTGCATTCGCCCCTGTAGCGTTTGCCGCGTCGGTTGTATTCGTCGACGTCCCATCCATTGTTTCCACGGTTTTTGGCCCAATTACTTTCAGAAAATTGTTCTTCATCGGTAATCGGAGTATACGTAGAACGGTTCATGGGGTTCTGCTGTTCTTGCTGTACTGTCTTATTCTTTGATGACGGAACGAAATATACGTCGTCATCCTGTGCGTATGTGCCGAGGCAGGCCAGACACGCAACCAATAACAATAGCGACTTTTTCATAATTGTTCCTTTAGTTGAGTTATTTGTCATGTGCAAATATATAGACTTTCCCTTCGTAACCTTTCATTTATGCCGTGCAAAATGGATGATTGAGGCATTCTTTTGAGGTTTATTAGCAGTTTAATTGATTTTTTACTACCCCAAAGCGAAATAGCGGCTTTGTGGATGACTGAACAGCAGGCCGCACACGGAACTTTGGGGATACATGGCCCCGTTTTCGGTGAGACGGATACCCAGGCGGTCGAAGTCGAGGAGCGAGGCCACCTTGAAAATCTGCTGTTGGTCGGGCAGCGAGGGATAGCCCACGGCGGGCCGAATGCCTTGGTAGGCAGCCCGGGCCAAGTCGGTGGGCGAGAGCTGCTCATCGGGCGCATAGCCCCACAGACGGCGGCGCACCTCGCGGTGGAGCCATTCGGCACCCGCCTCGGCCAGGCGGTCGCACACGGCCTGCAACATCAGGGAATGGTAGTCGTCGCCTTCCGTCTTTGCGCGCTCCACCTCGGCCACCAACTGCGGCGACAGGGTCACGGCGAAAGCCCCCAAGTGGTCGCGCTGGGGGAGCGGAGCCACGAAGTCGCAGAGCGAAAGGAGCGGTTCGCCGGGTGCTGCCGCACTGCGTTGGCGCGGAGTGGGTATCTCCACCTCCTCGCCGTTCTTCAGCATAACCACGCTGTGGTCTGTGGCATAGGCCGGATAGAAAGCCACCTGGCCGCGCAACGTATGGCGGGTCTGCAGGTCGTCGAGCAGGGCGTCGGCCTCTTGTTGCAACGCCTCGGCCTCAGGCGTGCCGCGCTTCACGCGCCACAGGTTGAAGAAGTAGACCCAGTTGATGAGTTCTCTCACCTCGCCCAAGGGGATGTCGGTCAACGTGCGGCAACCGGTAAACGAGGGTGCGGGTAGCGTTTCGTTGTCCCAATCAATGTGCAACCGCCGGACTGTTCCTGCAGTGGCAGACGGACAGCCGTCTTCGTTCTCCTGTGGCCGATGGGCAGTTTGCTTGCGCCGGTGCTCCGCCACGAGCTGTTCCTGCCGCCGGCGGTTCTCGGCAATCAGTTCCTCGCCCCCCTCGCCTTTCAGCTGCAGGGCCAGCACGGGATTTTGCGCCGCGTCCTTCACGTGGAACACAGGGCCGTCGTAGAGCGGCGCGATTTTCAACGCCGTATGGAGGTCTGAGGTTGTGGCACCGCCGATAAAGAGCGGCACACGCAGGCCGGCCTGTTGCATGGCCTGCGCCGTGTGACACATTTCGTCGAGCGAGGGGGTAATCAGGCCGCTCAGTGCCACGAACTCGGCACCGTGTTCACGCACGGCCTCCACGATTTTCTCCGCCGGCACCATCACGCCCAAGTCCACCACGTCGAAATTGTTGCAACCGAGCACCACGGCCACGATGTTCTTGCCGATATCGTGAACATCGCCCTTCACGGTGGCCACGACGTAGCAGCCATTGCCGGCCTTGCCGGTCTGTTTCTGCTGTTCGAGGAAGGGTTGCAGGAAAGCCACGGCCTTCTTCATGGTACGGGCGGACTTCACCACCTGCGGTAGGAACATTTTCCCCTCGCCGAAGAGGTCGCCCACCAGTTGCATACCGCGCATGAGCGGTCCTTCGATGATGTGCCCCGGCGCGTCGTAAGCGGCCAGGGCCTCGGTGAGGTCGTCGGCCAAGTGCTCGTCGTCCCCCGTGCGCAGGGCGTTCATCAGCCGCTGTTCGAGGGGCACCTGCCTGCGGTCGGTCTGCGGCGCATCGGCTGCGGCGGCCAGTGAGGGTTCTTCGTCGTTGCGGGCACGTTCCATGAGGCGTTCGGCGGCATCGTCGCGGCGGCAGAGCACCACGTCCTCAATGGCTTCGAGCAGGTCGGCGGGTATGTCGTGGTACATCACCTTGGAAGCCGGGTTGACGATACCCATGTCCATGCCTTGGGCTATGGCGTGATACAGGAACACGGCGTGCATGGCTTCGCGCAGGTAGTTGTGGCCCCGGAAAGCGAAGGAGAGGTTGCTCACACCGCCGCTGACGTGTACGCCGGGCAGATGTTGGCGGATGTGGCCCGTGGCGCGGATAAAGTCGAGGGCGTAGCGGTCGTGTTCCTTCATGCCGGTGGCCACGGTCAGGATGTTGGGGTCGAAGATGATGTCGCAAGGCTTCACGCCGGCCTTTTCGGTGAGGAGCCGGTAGGCGCGTTCGCACACAGCCACCTTGCGTTCATACGTGGTGGCCTGTCCTTCCTCGTCGAAGGCCATCACCACCATGGCCGCGCCGTATTGACTGATGATGCGGGCGCGCTGCACAAAGCGTTCCTCGCCCTCTTTGAGCGAGATGGAGTTGACCACGGCCTTTCCCTGCACACACTTCAGCGCGGCTTCGATGACCTCGAAACGGGAGGAGTCTATCATCCACGGCAGGCGGGCCACTTCGGGGTCGGAGGCCATGAGGCGGAGGAAATGGGTCATCTCAGCCTCGGTGTCGAGGAGACCGTCGTCCATGTTGATGTCGAGCATCATGGCCCCGTCGCGCACCTGCTTGCGGGCTATGGCCAATGCCTCGTCATATTGCTTTTCCTTGATGAGCCTCAGAAACTTGCGACTGCCGGCCACGTTGCAGCGTTCGCCCACGTTGACAAAGGTGCCGGGCAGCGGACTGAAAGCGTCGAGACCGGCGAGCCAGCCGGCCCGGGGCTGTGTGTCGGCGGTGGGCAGGGGGCGTGCTTGGCGACCCTCTGCCATACAGGCTATGGCGCGTATGTGGTCGGGCGTGGAACCGCAGCATCCGCCGATGATGTTCACCGAGCGGTCGTCCACAAAGCCTCGCATCGCCTGTGCCATACTCTCGGGTGTTTCGGAGTAGCGGCCTTCCTCATCGGGCAGTCCGGCGTTGGGGTGTGCACTGACGCGGCAGGGTGCCTTAGCCGCCAGCTCGCGCAGGTAGGGACGCATATCGGCCGCACCGAAGGAGCAGTTGAGCCCCACGCTGAAGAGGTCGGAACAGTGGGCCACGGAGGTAAGGAAGGCATCGAGCGTCTGGCCGGACAGCGTTCGTCCTGAAGCATCGGCAATGGTGGCACTGAGCATCACGGGGATGCGGCGGCCCGCTTTCTCGGCGGCACGTGCGGCGGCCTGCAGGGCGGCCTTGGCGTTGAGGGTGTCGAAGATGGTTTCGATGAGGAAGAGGTCAACGCCGCCTTCGGCCAGGGCATTCATCTGCTCGGTATAGGCTTCGAGCAACTCGTCATAGGTGATGGCGCGGAAGGCGGGGTTTTCCACATCGGGCGACATGGAGAGGGTCTTGTTGGTCGGCCCCACGGAACCGGCCACATAGCGTGGCTTGTGGGGCGTGAGGGCGGTCATGCGGTCGGCCTCTTCTCGTGCCAGACGGGCTGCGGCACGGTTGATGCGTGCCACATATTCCTCGGTATGGTAGTCGGCCTGCGAAATGCGCTGAGCGTTGAACGTGTTGGTTTCTATCAGGTCGGCCCCGGCCTCCAAATAGGCGCGGTGGATGGCCCGGAGCACGTCGGGACGGGTCAGGGCGAGCACGTCGTTGTTGCCTTGCAGCCTGACGGGCCAGTCGGGGAACAGGTCACCCCGGAAGTCGGCCTCGCCGAGCCCCTGGCGTTGCAGCATGGTGCCCATGGCACCGTCCAAGATGATGAGTTTATCTGTGTCGGGAAACATGATTCAGGAGATTATGCAGTGGCGGTGGGATTGCCGCATTCCGGACACCGCGCCTTTTGGGAAACTTAATACACGGCGCGGGCTATCTGCTCAATGCTGGCCGCCGCGTTCATGGAGTAGAAATGGATGCTGGGCACACCGTACTCCTTCAGCTCGCGCGCCTGGGCTATCCCCCACTCCACGCCGAGAGCCTTCACGTCATCGTTCGTCTGGCAGCGGTTCAGCTCGGTGGCCAGATCGATGGGGAAGTCGATGTGGAAGGTCTTGGGCAACATGGAGCGATGGTTGAGCGTGGTGAGGGGTTTCAGTCCGGGAATGACGGGCACGGTGATACCAGCCCGGCGCACACGTTCCACAAAGTCGAAATATTTGCTGTTGTCAAAGAACATTTGGGTGACAATGTACTGTGCCCCGGCCTCAACCTTGGCCTTGAGGTATGCCAGGTCGGTATCGAGGTTCATGGCCTCCTCATGCTTTTCGGGATAGCCCGCCACGCCATAGGTGAAGGGAGTGGCCAACGGTTCGCACTGCGTGCCGTCGATGAGCAGCCCCTCGTTGAAGAGGTTCACCTGCCGGCAGAGCTCCTCGGCGTGTGCGTGCCCGCCGGGGGTGGGCACAAAACGGTTCTCGCCGCGCGCCCGGTCGCCCCGGAGCACGATGAGGTCAGTTATGTCGAGGAAGGAAAGGTCAACGAGCTGGCATTCTATCTCGCTGCGTGTAAAGCCGCTGCAAATCACGTGGGGGACGGCCGGCACCCCATAGCGTCCCTTCAGAGCTGCGGCGATGGCCACCGTACCGGGACGGCTCCTCACGTTGAGCCGCTCGAACATACCGCCCTCCACCTCGTGGTAGATGGTTTCGGTGCGGTGCGTGGTGATGTTGATGTAAGCAGGATTGAAGGGCATCAGGCGGTCGATGGTGCGGTACACACTCTCGATGCTCTTGCCCCGCAAGGGCGGCAACACCTCGAACGAGAAGGCCGTGGGGTGTGCAGACTGAAGGAATTGGGCTACAGACATTAGTAAGAGAATAGTTCAGTGTTGGATTATTTAATCTTTATTTCGTCGCCTGCACGGAAGTGGTAGTTCTTGCCGATGGGGTTCATTTTACAGAGCGAACTGAGTCGTATGCCGTAACGCTGGCTGATGGTGTACAGGCTCTCGCCTTCTTCCATCACGTGGTAACGGCGTTTCATCGAACGGTCGGCCTTTTTGCGTTTTTTGCCGAGATAAACGATGTCCCCCTCACGCAGGCTATAGTCTTCGCGCACGTCGTTGTACTGCCGGAGCTTTTTCTCCTTGGTGTTCATCACGCGGGCCAGCGAGGCATAGGTATCACCGCTGCGGGCCACGATGTAATATTGTCCGTTACAACGTCTGACGGTATGTGTACCGGCCTTTTCCTGCCATTTCCGCTGTTCCTCCTCCTGCCGCGTCTGGTGCTTGCGCCCGGGAGCGTGGTCGTAACGGTCCAAGCGGTATTTCTCGATCAGTTCGATGAGGGAGTTGGCATAAGTGGGACTGGTGGCATATCCGGCCTGCTTCAGGCCGCGTGCCCAGCCTTTATAGTCAGTGCGTTTGAGTTCAAAGAGGAAAGCGTAGCGGCGACCGTTTCGCAAGAATTTGGAATGATCCTCATAGCTTTCTGCCGCGCTGCCATAGACGCGGAACTTCTCGTTAGGTGCGTCGTCGGTCATGAGCATATACGGGCCGTTCCATACGCCGCCGCATTTGATGCCGAAATGGTTGTTGCCCTTGGTGGCCAGCCGGCTGGTACCTGCCGCGCTTTCCAGCAGTCCTTGAGCCAGGGTGATACTGGCCGGCACGCCGTAGCGGTGCATCTGGTCCACGGCCATACTGCTGTACTGCCCGATGTATCGTTCGTAGAGCGACGACTGGGCCCTCAGCAACCCGGGCAGCATACCGATATATATAATAAGGAGTAATTTTCGCACCATTTAATTTTCCTTCTTTTGGGGTGCAAAGATAGTGCAAGGCGAGAGCAAAGAAAATGAAAAGCCGCAGGTTTTTAATTTTCTTTGCCGAGCCGCAGCCTATCTTTCTTCGATATCGCTATATGACGACAACGTGGACTACAACAGACAACTTTATTATTGACTGCTAACAACAGACAACAACTATCAACTGGCACATTGCCCCGATTAGGCTATCAATGTATCTGTCCCTCTGAGTGAACTACCGCTAAGCTAAAGACTTAGCGGCTTCGGAGATAGTTATTCCTCCTCGTTTTTCCTGCTTCTTCCTGCCATTGCTTTTTAGGACACAAG
>JALEYW010000069.1:0-81109 GCA_022773145.1 Bacteroidales bacterium | reverse complement strand
CGAGGCATTTTTGCTGATGGTATAGCCGGCAAATTTCTTGTTCTTGTCAAAACGAGGTGTAATCTCATAGCCCTTCATGCGAAGCAACTTATCTGTATATCAGTAAGGTATCCTGCAAGACTGAATTTTAGTACACAGAAGCTTCGACGAAAGGTGGAATCTTTGCCCCCCGATATGCACTTCATGTCTCCACATAGATTCAATCCGAGGACGCAGCGCGATGAAGGGTACTACCGCATCAAGGAGGCTTTCCGTGGAATCAAAATCAAGAAAAGTTTGTAGTACACAGCGTCGCAATTGAAAATCGTAAAGTGCTGGACAGCAGAAAAAAGCGGAGAATTGAATGTCAAACTTGGGTTAACTCTCCTCGCTGTCACTATTATCCTTACCACCCAAAAGCTTCTTCTGCTCTCGCTCAAAGTTTTCGAGGAAGTGTATTTCTACAGGGGATAGTTCATTCTTGGTACGCTCCTTGAACTTGTTGTATTCTTTGTCTGCCTTTTCCTTTGCCAACTTTGCAGAAATTTTGCCAGCATGGGTAAGAATATCTTTTCGGGAGATACGGAGGAAGTCATCAAGGATGTTAATCCAGTCCTTCATATACATGGGCCGGTGCTCTTCTGCCTGCATTTCGGCAAAATCGAGATAGAGGCTTACTATGCGGTTCAAGGATGTTATCTCTTCTTTCGTCAGATAGTTCTTTGCAACCTCAGCTTCGGGCTTGGTTGGCATAGCTCCAGACCATGTAGTTAGTCCCATGAAGTCCTTTTGTGAATCAGCTCGCTCGTATATGATTTCGGCTGCCGTGTGCCCGTGGACAGAGTAGTGCATCTTGTTCTGCACTGTCTTGAAGAACTGCTGCGTCATTTCCACTCGTGGGTCATAGTCTATACTGAGGGCATATATTTCGAGCACCTTACGATAGAACACCTTCTCACTTGAACGAATGTCTCTGATACGGGCAAGCAGTTCGTCGAAGTAATTCCCACCACCAGCACGTTTCAACAAATCATCGTTCAGGGCAAAACCTTTCACAATATATTCCTTCAGCACCTTGGTTGCCCAAATCCTGAACTGGACACCACGATAAGAGTGAACACGGTAGCCGACGCTGATAATCATGTCGAGGTTGTAGAAGGCGACAGAATACTTCTTTCCATCTGCGGCAGTTGTTGCAAAAAACGCAACAACTGAACTTTCCTCCAACTCACCATCCTCCAACACATTCTTTATATGTCTGGATATGGTGGATTTGTTTCTCTGAAATAGTTCCGCCATTTGGTCTGCCGAGAGCCACACAGTGTCGTTCTCCAATCTGACCTCTATCTTCGATTCACCATCGGGCGTTTGGTATAATATGATTTGTCCTTTATCCATTGTGCGTTATTGTTTGTTTCTTCCATTCAGCAATTCTCGTATATCAATCTCCAAGATGTCCGCTATCTTATCGAGGATTTTGAGAGACGGTTGTGTGGTATTGCTGCACCATTTAGACAGCGTTACAGGAGAGATTCCGAGTTCTCCAGACAACCATTTTGCCGTTCTCTTCTTCTCGACCAAAACCAGCTTTAGTCTGTTTATGTCTTTACCTTCCATCATAAATCAATTAAATTTCAGAGCTAAGTTATTACCTTTTTTCAAGATAACGAAGAAAATCTAATAAATCTGATTTTGGAGAGCGAGATTAAACATTTGTTGTGTTGCCTGATTGTCGATGTTACTTTTGAGTGGTTGGCAAATAGAAATGATTGGTAAATAACAACCCCTTTTAGATTCCCTTATTATGAGGCTGCCATATCATTGTCGGTCTCTTTCTTTCTGCCTTAAACGAATATTTTGCCATCTGTGCATCAAAAACTTTGCAGAAATCATTTGCAATATAAAAATTTCAGCAACTTTGTCCTCGGTAATCATAGCGGAATCCTTTAGTTTCGTTGTTTTTATTCACTAAAAAGTTACTAAATTCCGCTAATTGCCCAATTTTCAACAAACTATATTTTATCGAACTCACGTTAAACTATATTTTCTATGACACCAAATAATAAGAAATACCTGATCGTTGGTGGTGTAGCAGGAGGAGCAACTGCTGCAGCCCGTATTCGTCGATTGACGGAAGATGCAGAGATCATCCTGTTTGAGAAGGGGGCCTACATCTCCTATGCGAACTGTGGATTGCCCTACTACATCGGAGGCGTGATTGAGGAGCGTGACCGGCTGTTTGTTCAGACCCCTGAGGCTTTTGGCAAGCGATTTAACATTGACGTACGTACACGGAGTGAGGTGATTGCCATTCATCCTGAGAAGAAGCAAGTGACTGTGCGTTCTGCCGAGGGCAAGGAATACACCGAAAACTACGACAAACTGTTGCTCTCTCCCGGTGCATCACCGGTTGTTCCACCCTTGCCCGGTATCCAAAGTGAGGGTATCTTCACGCTCAGAAATGTGGACGACACAGATTGCATCAAGGCCTATATGACCGCCCACCAGGTTCGTCGGACCGTCATTGTAGGAGGCGGATTCATTGGTCTTGAGATGGCCGAGAATCTGAAACATGCAGGATCACAGGTAGCAGTTGTCGAAATGGCTCCTCAGGTCATGGGACCAATTGACTATTCCATGGCAGCACTGGTTCACCATCATTTGCAACAGCAGGATGTGAAACTGTATCTGGAACAAGCTGTAGAACGTTTTTCTCGTGAGGGTGATGAGTTGACTGTCTATTTCAAGTCGGGCATTTCATTAAAGGCGGACATGGTGTTGCTAAGCATTGGCGTACGTGCAGAGACGCGTTTGGCGCAGGAAGCTGGATTGAAACTCGGTGAAATGCGTGGTATCTGGGTAGATGCCTATCTGCAGACTTCTGATGCGGATATTTATGCCGTAGGAGATGCCATTGAATACCCTCATCCGATTACGGGCAAACCTTGGCTCAATTTCCTGGCAGGTCCAGCCAATCGCCAGGCACGTATCGTTGCAGACAACATGGTGCTTGGTAACCGTATCCACTATGAGGGAGCTATCGGCACTTCGATCGCCAAAGTATTTGATCTCACGGTAGCTTCTACGGGTCTGCCTGCAAAGCGACTGAAGCAGATGGGAATACCCTATCTGTCTGCCACCATTCACAACGGTTCGCATGCCGGTTACTATCCGGGTAGCCTTCAGATGGACATCAAGATTACTTTCTCTCCGACTGACGGGAAACTGTATGGTGCTCAGATTGTTGGCTATGATGGGGTGGATACACGGATTGACCAGTATGCACTGGCCATCAAACAGGGCGCAACGGTGGAGCAACTCACACGTCTGGAACATGCCTATGCACCTCCATTCTCTTCAGCCAAGGATCCTGTGGCTATCTCCGGTTACGTGGCCGGCAACATACTGAGTGGCAAGATGACGCCACTCTATTGGCGTGAAATGCAACAAGCTGATAAGAGCCAAGTGACGTTGGTGGATGTAAGAACGCCTGACGAATATGCGCTTGGAACCATTCCGGGAGCCATCAATATTCCCTTGGATAACCTGCGTGAACGTCTGGCTGATATTCCGGAGAACCAGCCTGTGTATCTCTTCTGTGGCGTCGGCCTGCGTGGTTACTTGGCTTCCAACATTCTCAAGAGTAAAGGGTATCCCGATGTACGAAACTTAATTGGCGGATTAAAAACCTACAACGCGGCAACTGCAACCATTAAAACGCCGGAAGGATTCGTCTGTGATACAACTACCCATGCTTGCCCTGCCTCATCGTGTAGGTGTGATAAATCTATCATCAAGGTAGATGCTTGCGGCATCCAATGTCCAGGTCCTATTTTGAAGCTGAAGCAGGCCATGGACGTGTTAGCTGTAGGTCAACAGTTGGAAGTTCGTGCCACAGATGCAGGTTTCCCTCGGGATGCAGAGGCCTGGTGCCGCACAACCGGTCATAAGTTCCTGGGTAAACGTGCTGAGGGTGGCATACAGATTGTTGAAATCGAGAAAGCAGCCCCTCAAGTTGTAGAAGCGACCCAGCCACAGACCTCAGAACAGGGTAAGACCTTGATTCTTTTCAGCGACGATTTGGACAAGACGTTGGCCACCTTTGTATTGGCCAATGGTGCTGCTGCTACCGGCAAGAAGGTCAGTATCTTCTTTACGTTTTGGGGACTGAATGCTATCAAGAAGGTGCGTAAGCCCAAGGTAAAGAAGGATATCTTCGGACGTATGTTCGGATGGATGCTGCCTGCGGATTCTACCCAGTTGGCTCTTTCCAAGATGAACATGTTGGGAATCGGTTCCAAGATGATGCGTTATCTCATGCGGAAGAAAGGAGTGGATTCACTCGAAACATTACGGCAGCAGGCAATTGATCAGGGGGTGGAGTTCATTGCCTGTCAGATGTCTATGGATGTGATGGGCATCAAACGTGAGGAACTGCTGGACAATGTGACTGTGGGAGGAGTAGCAAGCTACATGGAGCGTGCCGAGCAGGCTAATGTGAATCTTTTCATCTGAAAATAAAGAGGATCAGGGGACAGGTTTCTGAGTCTGGTAAGTGTCCGAAAGTTGAGAGGGTGAGGGTGAAACTCCCTCGCTCTACTCGACCCTGACCCTATGTGCTTACATACCTTTTCGAGATAGAAATGCTTCAAGCAGCGATACCCTGATGAATGAAAGAGAATCATTATTACCATGATTTCCGCCTTTGACATGCGGCTTTCACGGTGGTATTTGCGCTTTCTTTCTGCCTTAAACGAATATTTTGCCATCTGTGCCCCCAACCTTCTGACTTCCGAATATGCGAAAGGCGGATGTCCCTACCGATGGAGCACCTCCTTCAGTTTGGCCACAACTACCGTGTCCGCCGGAAGCCACCTCACGCTGTCCAGCTCCTTCGGTTCCAACCATTTGGCCGCTTCGTGTTCAAGCAGGGTAAGTTTCCCGCTCTCCACACGGCAAAAGAAACAGTGCATGCAGAGATGAAATTCCGGATAGTCGTATTCCACCGTGGTGAGCCATGCGCCGACGGCAATTTCTGCCGAGAGTTCCTCACGTATCTCTCGCCGGAGTGCCTCTTCGCGCGTTTCGCCTTCATTTATTTTCCCACCGGGAAACTCCCACCAGCCTTTCCATTCACCATAACCTCGCTGCGTGGCGAAAACCCGGTGGTCCTTGTCGCAAATGATGGCTGCCACTACTTCAATCTGTTTCATACCGGCTTATCTTTCGGCACGCATAGGGTTGTGCAGAAAGTCCTCGTAGGCTAAGGCAATACCCTCTTCGAGCGAGGTGCGTGCTTCCCAGCCTAAGGCGCGGGCTTTCGACACATCGAGCAATTTGCGCGGCGTGCCGTTTGGTTTTGACGTGTCCCACCGTATTTCCCCTTCGTAACCCACGGTTCGTGCCACCAATAGCGTCAGTTCCTTGATGCTCAGTTCCCGGCCGGTGCCCGCATTGACCGTTTCGTTGCCGCTGTAATGGTTCATGAGAAAAACGCAGAGGTTGGCCAGGTCGTCCACATAGAGGAATTCGCGCAACGGACTGCCGTCGCCCCAGCACGTTACGGCGGACAGTCCGGCCACTTTCGCCTCATGGAAACGGCGGATGAGGGCGGGCAACACGTGGCTGTGAGTGGGATGGTAATTGTCGTTGGGACCGTAGAGATTGGTGGGCATCACGCTGATAAAGTCCGTGCCATATTGTCGGTTGAGGTATTCGCAGTACTTCAATCCCGAAATTTTGGCCAATGCATACGCCTCGTTAGTCTTTTCGAGGGCCGATGTGAGCAGACAATCCTCTCGCATGGGCTGGGGAGCTAAGCGTGGGTAGATGCACGAAGAACCGAGAAACTCCAGCTTGCGACAACCGTGTTGCCAAGCAGCGTGGATGACATTCATCTCCAGCATCATATTGTCGAACATGAAGTCGGCGGGAGCACTCTCGTTGGCCACGATGCCTCCCACCTTGGCGGCGGCCAGGAATACGTATTCCGGTCGTTCAGCCTCAAAGAACGCTTCGACATCAGCCTGTCGCGTGAGGTCCAGTTCTTGGTGAGTGCGCAGGAGCAGGTTGTGGTAGCCCTGTCGTTGAAGTTCGCGCACGATGGCAGAGCCCACCATACCCCGGTGGCCGGCAACATAAATTTTTGCGTGTTTCTCCATGGAATTTTTCTTATTTGTGTTATTCTCCGCTATACTTGTGCTGTTTTTTTGAGTGAGCAGTGATTATTTCACAATGCCTTTTTCGAGATATTCCGCCAGGTTGGTGCGGATGTGGTCCGAGGCACGTTCCACGGCAACCTTGGCCATGTCGGCGTCCACCATTATTTTCACTAACTGTTCAAACGACGTTTTGCCCGGATCCCAACCCAGTTCGGCCCGTGCTTTTGAAGGATCCCCCCAGAGGTTCACCACGTCAGTGGGTCGGTAAAAGTCCGGCGACACTTCCACGAGTACGCGCCCCGTGGCCTTGTCAATACCTTTCTCGTCAGCCCCTTCGCCTTGGAATTCCAGTTCGATGCCCACATGGTGGAAAGCCAGTTGGCAAAACTCGCGCACAGAGTGTTGTACCCCCGTGGCAATCACAAAATCCTCCGGTTTGTCATGTTGCAGTATGAGCCACATACATTCCACATAGTCCTTGGCGTAGCCCCAGTCGCGGAGTGAGGAGAGGTTGCCCAGGTACAGCTTGTCCTGTTTCCCCTGTTTGATACGTGCGGCGGCGAGGGTGATTTTGCGGGTAACGAAAGTTTCTCCGCGTCGTTCGCTTTCGTGATTGAAGAGGATGCCCGAACAGCAAAACATGCCGTAAGCTTCGCGATATTCTCGCACAATCCAGTAGCCGTAGAGCTTTGCCACGGCATAGGGGCTGTAAGGATGAAACGGTGTCAGCTCGTTTTGAGGCACCTCCTCCACCTTGCCGTAGAGCTCCGAAGTCGAAGCCTGGTAAATGCGACATGTTTCAGTCAGTCCGCATTGGCGTACCGCTTCCAGTATGCGCAGCACTCCCGTGGCGTCCACGTTGGCTGTGTACTCCGGCGAGTCGAACGACACCTGCACGTGGCTTTGTGCCGCCAGGTTGTACACCTCATCGGGGCGCACCTTGGCCATCACCTGGATGATGCTCATCGAGTCGCCCATGTCGGCATAGTGAAGGTGAAAGTGGGGGCGGCCCTCAAGGTGGGCAATGCGTTCGCGGAAATCAACGGAGGAACGGCGGATGGTGCCGTGAACGTCGTAACCTTTCTCCAATAAAAATTCGGCAAGGAAGGAACCGTCCTGACCCGTGATGCCTGTAATGAGTGCTTTCTTCATGTGTGCTGTAATCTGTTTGTAATGTGTAGCCGAAGGTTGCGGACAACGGTGGCCGACAGGTGAAAATAGAAGTAACAGTGTGCAAATGTAAGGCTTTTTTTCACTTTTCACCCTTTCTATTTCACATTTCAATTTTCGTTAGTTGGGAAAGTGGGAGGCGTGTGGAAGGAAAGTGGATAATTATCAGGTTGTGGGGAGGAGTTTATAAGGTTCTAAAGCGATTTGCAGTGCGCCGGTCCTTCTAACCCCACAATTTTCCATTCTCCCATTCCTCCCCCTTGACTATAGTCAGCCATCCCGTTGAATGATTTTTTCGCTCTCGCTCCGGAAAGTTTCGGGCAGCGCACATTGTGCAAAAACCTAAAAAACTGGTTCATCACTCGAAATGCCGGATGAACCACTAAAATGGGTATTTGACCGACTTGTTGCATTGGTCGGTCTGATAGTGTTGTGGCCAGTCTTGCTCGTAGTAGCTATTTTGATAAAGATAAAGATGCCGGGAGGACCGGCCATTTTCACCCAAAAAAGGGTGGGGAAAGGTGGCAGGCTGTTTAACTGCCATAAGTTCCGTACGATGATGGTGAATCATAACGGCTCAACGGTGTCGGTGGCGGGCGACGCGCGCATCACGCCTTTTGGGGCGAAGCTGAGGCACTATAAACTGGACGAGCTGCCAGGGCTGTGGGACGTGCTGATTGGTAACATGTCGTTCGTGGGGCCTCGGCCTGATGTGCCTGGGTATGCGGATAAACTAACAGGTAACGACAGGGATGTGCTGAAACTGCGTCCTGGCATCACCGGACCGGCCACGCTCAAGTACCGCCTGGAGGACGAGATGATTAGTGACTATGTCGCCCAGAGGCAGGCTCAGGGTGACAAACGCCCGATGCAGGACATTGCCACGGAATATAACGATACGGTCATCTATCCCGACAAAGTGCGCCTCAATTGTTATTACTACCGGCATTACAGTTTCATCAAAGACATTGAAATGATTTTTGCCACGGTATTGGGCTTTAAGGTAGACTTTGCTGGCGAGAAGGTATGAGCATCGCCATTCCCATATATTTTAAAACGAAACGAATTATCCAATCCAGCATAAAACAATCCATAATATGAACGAAAGAAAAACCATTTATCTCTGCCTTGCCCACATGAGCGAGGAGGGTTATGAACAGAAATATGTGAAGGAGGCTTTCGACACGAATTGGGTGGTGCCGATGGGCCCGAATGTGAATGCGTTTGAGCACAGTCTGGAAGCTTTTGTCAATAATCAGAGTGATGGAAGCCAGCTCGACCGCAAGGTGGTGTGTCTGTCGGCGGGAACGGCGGCGGTGCACCTCGCGCTTTTAGGGTGCGGCGTGGAGCCGGGTGATGAAGTACTGGTGCAGAGCTTCACCTTCTGTGCCTCGTCACACCCCATTACCTATCTGGGCGCGACACCCGTGTTCGTGGACTCCGAAGCCGAGACGTGGAACATGGACCCCGAGCTGCTGGAGAAGGCCATTCTGGATCGCAAGGAGAAAACGGGCAAGTATCCCAAGGCAATCGTGCCCGTGGCGCTCTACGGCATGCCCTACCAGATTGACAGGATTATGGCTGTTGCCGACAAGTATGGCATCCCCGTGGTGGAAGATGCCGCCGAGGGCATGGGCAGCCGCTTCGACGGTCAGGTGCTGGGCACGTTCGGCAAGTTTGGCGTGCTGTCGTTCAACGGCAACAAGATGATCACGACTTCGGGTGGTGGTGCGCTAATTTGCCACAACCCAGAGGATGCCAACACCATCATGTGGTATGCTACCCAGGCGCGTGATGCTTACCCATACTATGAGCATACCGCCATCGGATATAACTATCGTATGAGCAATGTATGTGCCGGTATCGGTCGTGGACAGATGACTGTACTGAATGGCCACATCGCCCACCATAAACATGTGCAGGAGCTGTACAGGGAGTTGCTGAAGGATGTGGAGGGCGTGACGCTGCATGAACAGCCTGCCGACCCTCGATATGACTCCAACTTCTGGCTCTGCGCGGCAACGCTTGCCCTTGAGGTGAAAATCAAGGGACAGGAAAATGCCTACAAGGAGGTGATAAAGACAGCCGTAGGTGGAGCAGCGGGTGTCATCAAGGCTGTGGACAGTGCCACTACGGATTGTCAGCCCAATGCCAACGTGGAGGCTTTGCGTGTGTTCATGTTGGGCAAACGGATAGAGTGTCGTCCTTTGTGGAAACCGATGCACAAGCAGCCGGTCTATGCCGATGCGCCGGTCTATACCAACGGTGTGGAGGAAGCGTTGTTCAAGGTCGGTTTCTGTCTGCCCGCCGGTCCGTATGTGTCGGATGCCGATGTGCATTACATTGTGGAGAGCATTCAAGAAGCTATTGAAAAATGAGGAGCTCAAGTGGTGGTTACGAGATAATTGGATTACGTGGTTATAATGCCACACTTTGAGCGGTGGGTTCCGTCGTTCTCTTCTAACAGTAATACGATATCCCCCTAACCTCGCGCACGTCTTAACCTTTCCCCCTTCTAATTTGCAAACCTCCAACTTTCCATCCTTGTGAAAGTTGGGGGTTTGCTATGTTCTACAGGACAATAAAAAGAGGCTGCGTCTGTTTTGACACAACCTCTTGGTGAGTTAAGCTTAAACCTGTTTAGATTATTCGCCCGGAGCGATGGCGCCGGAGGGGCAAACATCAGCGCAAGTGCCGCAGTCAACACAAACGCTGGGATCGATAGAATACTTTGCGCCTTCAGAAATTGCGCCAGAGGGGCATTCATCAATACAGGTGCCGCAAGCAATACAGTCATCGCTAATTACGTAAGCCATAATAGTAGAATTTAATTGTTATAAAAGATTGAGTGTTCTTGCTTTCATGGCGGCTGTTCCTCTTTTTCGAAAGAAAAACAAACCGTTGATTGCGTGGCAAAGTTAGTGCAAGGCGAGCGCAATGCAAAAGAAAAACTGATTTTTCTTTTGCATTGCCGAGCCGCCGCCTAACTTCTCCAAAGTAGTGCAAGGCGAGCGCGGCTTAAAAGAAAAACTGATTTTTCTTTTGCATTGCCGAGCTGCCGCCTAACTTCTCCAAAGTAGTGCAAGGCGAGCGCGGCTTAAAAGAAAAACTGATTTTTCTTTTGCATTGCCGAGCCGCCGCCTAACAGGAGACGTATAAGTTAGAGGATATTTATCTGCATCATTTGATTGAAATCTGCATCATTTTTGGGCGTAATGATGCAGATTTTCCTGTTTTGATGCAGATGGCAGGAGAAAAACTATAACTTTGCAACGGATAAACAGATTCATTTAAGTTTCGGAGGTTTTAGGGATAAGGTTATGAGGTTATAAAGTTACTGCGTAACTCGGTTATGGGGTTATAAGGTTATGAAGTTACTACTGTAACGCCTGAACATCGCCCGCTCAAATAGTAATCTTATAACCTAAAAACTCATAACCTCAGCAATAACCTCATAAACTGGGAGCGAAGCGACCATCACCTTATAACCTTCAACTTTGCATAAGATTGACTTCGTCTTTCTCCTTCGCACTGAAAGGATTGATGTATTTGGCCATGTCTTGCTTTTGTCTGCAAAGGTAGGTAAAAATCCCTGAGCTTCCACAAGGACATCATCAAGAAATCGTTTCTCTTTGAGGAAAGTAATGAATTGAAATGGATGGGGAAATTGGAAACTTCATAGTCGCTTTCGTGATGTGTCGCCCGGTTGTTTAGGAATATGGCGCGCAAGGCTTCACAACTCGCCGACTTGTTCTCACAACTCCTTGATTTGTTTTTCCTACTCGCCGAGTTGTACGAAATAGTCGGCGAGTTGTGAGCCTCACTTCGCCGATGATAACGACTGGCCGAAACGAAGGGGTGTGAATACTTGTAATGCAAAATAATGTAAATAATATAAATTCCTCTCAACCCTTCACCTGCACTGTTTTTCTTAATCTGAAGCTTTCTATATACGTAATTTTATCTCTAAAAAAGCATTCACTCCTTCACATTTGGGCTGAAACGCCTGATAATCAGTTGCTCAGGTGTGAAGGCTTTGCGTTTTCAAGCCTTCACACTGCCTCCCAAGCCTTCACACCGACTTTCCCTAAGATAGCTTGTTTGTTTAACACTATTTGGTTATTCGGGGGGATTGCCTATTGATGACTGGACTTTTTTTGAAAGTAATAGCCTTCCATCTTTTTCCACTTCTGCCAGGTTCGGGTGGCCACCGCCAAGCAGGTTTCAGTGTGAATGGTTGAAAAATCAAGCCTTCACACTTTAAACCCTTGATTTTGACAAGAAAACGAGGGCTGTGTGAAAGGGTGAATGGTTTTTTCGAGATAAAAAATACGTATATAGCGCACGTTCGCAGCTCGGCGTATTCCATCATTTCCTGCCTGCCATCCACCTTTCGCCCACTTTTTTACGCCCGTAAACAATAAACGGCGCATTGTGTCGTTATGTAAAAGATACAAGTTTCGCCAGTGTAAAGGTTATGAGGAATAAGGTTGTGAGGTTATAAAGTTACTATTAGAAGTTTCCGTATAGCAGAAAATACTATACTCCGACGGTAACTTTATAACCTCATAACCTTGGGAGCAAAGCGACCCTAACTTAATAACCAATAAGTTACGCAATTTGCGAAACTTGAATAAAAGATATAATGCTGCTTATGAAGCTACACCGATTACTCCTTATGATATATATGTTGGGTTGCTGCGTATGGATGGCGGCCCAGCAGCGGCGTGTGCAGAACAAGCCTTTCATTGACGACCGCCAGTTTCATTACGGCTTCTTTGTGGGATTGCACGACGAAGCCTTGCAGCTGCAGAACAACGGCTATATCGACCCGGCCACGGGTCAGCAATGGGTGTCGTCCACCGACCAGACCAATGTGGGCTTCTCGGTCGGTGTGCTGGGCGAGTGGAAGCTCCACCGTTACGTTTCGCTCCGTGCTGTGCCCTCCCTTCATTTCGGTTCCAAGCACATCACCCTGCGCGACCTCTCCACGGGAAACCAGGAGTACCAGGACATGAAGTCATGCTATGTGGGTGTGCCCCTCGACCTGAAGATTTCTGCCCCGCGTTTCAACAATTACCGTCCCTACGTCATTGCCGGCGTAGCACCCATGTACGATTTGACCACCGGCAAGCACGACAAGTTGCAGGTCAAGCCTTTCACCCTCATGCTCGAAGCCGGCATGGGGTGCGACCTCTATATGCCCTTCTTCAAGTTCATCCCCGAACTCAAGTTCTGCTTCGGTCTGGGCAATGTATTCAAGAAGAAGCGCAACGACCTGACCGACCCCTCGCAGATGGTCTATACCCAGAGCATTGACCGCGCCACGGTGGGCATGGTCGTCCTCTCGTTTTATTTTGAGTAGATGTCCTGTTGCCGTTTCAATGCAGCCTTGCAATAGCATAAATGGATATTTACGGGAAAATACGGCCGAATTGTCGATTTAAGCTCAATTTACTTTGGCATAGCTGTTTTTTCAAATATATTTGCTGCGAAAACTACAATAACCTTGTTCTTTCGCCTTTCATGCTATGGACAACCAAGACAGTCGTATTGAAGAGCTTTTGCGAGCCATGTCGCCCATCACGCTCGACGAGATGTCGGAGATAAGGCTCATGAAACGCACGGACCAGAAGTATCTCACCAACATACCCACTCTCTTGCAGCTGCTGGAGCTTACGCGCGACAGCTATTATTCCCAAGAGATAGAAGGGCATCGTATCAGCCCTTACGCCACCACCTATTGGGATGACGAAAACGATGCCATGTTCCACCTCCATCAAGCCGGACACACCCCACGCCGCAAGGTGAGGGTGCGCACCTATGTCGGCTCCGCCCAATCCTTTCTCGAAATCAAGAAAAAGGACAACCACGGAAAAACATTCAAGAGCCGCGTGCCCGTGCCTTCCCTCGACGCTGTCATCAACGAGCAGGCGGGGCAGGACTTCCTCGAACAGCGCGCCGGGCTTTCCTTTGATGATCTCACGCCCACCGTGGGCAACCGTTTCAACCGTATCACGTTGGTCAACAAGGGCAAGACCGAGCGGCTCACCATTGACTTCGACATCCGGTTTTTCAATTACAAAACGCAGGCCACGGCCACCATGGACAATATCGTGGTCATAGAACTCAAAAGGGACGGCCGCGTGCCTTCACCCATCCTTCCCTTGTTGCGAAAGCTGCGTATCAAGCCCTCCGGTTTCAGCAAATACTGCATCGGCGCGGCGGTGACCGACCAGACACTGCGCGTCAACCGATTTAAGAAGCGGCTCATCAAGATCCGCAAGATCAAGGAAAAACCGGTACGGCACACCTCTTGAACTAACCTTGTTACTTTTTCTATCCAATAAAACCTTAACTAATTATGGGCAGCCTTGCCGGCAGAAACGGGCAAACGGCTACGTCCAACATTATCAATCTAAGACATGGAAAATTTTATCAATCAGTTCCTCGAACCTGAGAATTTCCGAATTACGGGGCTGCTGGGCAGTCTTATTGTCAGCCTTTTGATCAACACCATCGTCACGTGGTGCGTAGTCCATTTCTTCTATTATCCCAAAGGCCATCGCCGCGATTATTACTTCACCTTTATCCTTCTGAGTGTCAGCATATTCATGCTCATTGCCCTGCTCCTGCGCGATGCCAACGACATGGGCATCGGTGCCGCTTTGGGACTCTTCGCCATCTTCGGCATCATCCGTTACCGCACGGAGAGTGTGCCCATCCGCGAGATGACCTATCTCTTCTTCCTCGTGGCCCTGAGCGTGCTCAACGGCAAGTGCGACAGCCTGAGCTTCCTGGAACAGCTGATAATCAACGGCATCTTCATCCTCTGCGTGTGGTTGTGCGAGAACTTCCTCACCAAGAGCAACGAAGGGTGCAAGTATGTGAAATACGACAATATCGATTTAATCAAACCCGAGCGTTACGACGAGCTGAAGGCCGACCTGGAAGAGCGGCTGGGGCTCAAAATCAACCGCGTCGAGGTGGGTGCCGTCGACTTCCTCACCGACATGACCATGCTCCGCGTCTTCTATCAGGACCCCGACAAGCGCATCAAGTCGGTTGACCGTCTGTTCAAAATACCCATGGGATAACCCTTTACACATTCGCCGCATGAAACGCCTTTCCCTGTTGGCCGCCGCCCTGTTGGCCGTGCCCGTTTTCGCCCAAGACGACTTCAGCCTCTGGACTGAAGTGGCTGTGCAAAAAGACCTTGGCAAGAATTTCTCTGTTGACGCCGGAGTGGAATACCGCATGGAGGACAACGTCAGCCAGCCCGCCCGCTGGGCCTTCTCCACCGGAGCCTCCTACAAGCCCCTCAAGTATTTTTCCGTGGGGGCGGGCTACGTGTTCCTTCATGACTACAATTTCCAGGAATCCGAAATAGACTATAAGAAGGACGACGACGGCGTAGAGACGGATAAGTTCAACGGTTACAACGTGGACCACGCCTATTGGCGCAACAAGCACCGCGCTACGCTCGACCTCACCGGCAAACTGCCCCTGGGAGGCTTCACCTTCAGCCTGCGCGAACGCTACCAGTACACCCACTATGTGGAAACTTCCACCCTGCGCGAAAAGTACCGCAATCTCATTCCCGAGGAACAGCTCGTCGACTGGACCGGCAACCGTTACGATTATGCCGGCCAGGTATTCTCCAAATGGGAACAGGAGGAGAAACTGAAGCGCGCCAAGAACCGCCAGTATCTCCGTTCCCGCCTGGGCGTGGAGTACAACATCAAGCATTGCGCCTGGACCCCCTATGCGTCGTATGAGCTGAGCAACAACCTGAGCGAGGACTTCCATTTAGACAAAAAACGCCTCACCCTGGGCGCGGAGTGGAAGATAACCAAGCAGCACCGTCTGGACTTCGCCTACGTTTACGACAACGGAGCCGACGACGATGCCCGTTCCAACGACCACGCCATCTCGCTCAGTTACAAATTCAAGTTCTGAACGCGCAGGAGTATCGTTCCGGCGGCCCCCTTCCCCAATGGCCATTTCTTACATCCGATTTGACGATTAAAAAATACGTTTTCGCTTATGAAAATCCTTTTACTCCTTCTTACCCTCGTGCTGGGTGCAGGCACTGCCCACGCCCAAAGCTACGACTACCTTACCCTTAAGCAGGCCAACGGCACGGAAACCAGCCTGAATCTCGACAATTTGCGCATCACCTTCGCCGATGGCCTGCTGGTGGCCGACAATGGCACCCAAAGCGTCAGCATCGCCCTGGCCGACATGGACAAGATGTTCTTTGCCCTGGAGTCCACCGGGCTGAACACCGTTTCGTCCGCAGCCGACGCGGCTCCCGCATTCCGCATCGAAAACGGCCGTCTCATTACCGATGCTCCTGCCGGCACAGTCAGCATCTATGGAACCGATGGCCGCCAAGTTCCCGCTTCGGGTCTGGCTCCCGGCGTTTATGTAGTGAAAATCAAAGGTCAATCCTTTAAAGTCCTGGCACGATGAAACGCCTTTTTTCCTTCACATTGGCCGCGCTGTGCTGCCTGGGCGGCATGGCGCAAACCATGAAGGTGGTACAAGGTCCTGTAACCACCCTTATTCCTTCCGCTACGGCTGACGACATTGTCTTTGCTTCCGGTGGAGCCAACTTCACCGTGATGGGTAACACCTTCTCCACCGCTTCGGTCAGCGAAATCCTCTTCGACCGTTCCGAAGTACAGCCCGCCACCCTCGGTGTGCGCTATTCTGAGAGCGGGGCGCAGGTAACCGTTTCAGCTGACGTTGCCCCCTTGCTCCACATCACCGTCAACGGTGGCCATGTGGCCGTTCTGGCCGATGCCGCCCTCGACAGCGAAGTAACCTACACCCTTTCGGGCTCCTCGTCGAACGGTTCTTTCTGGATGGACGGGGAGTTCAAGTCCACCCTCTGCTTGGACAACCTCTCGTTGACCAATCCTGACAGCGCAGCCGTCTGCATTGAAAACGGCAAGCGCATCGCCGTGGTGCTGCCCGAAGGGAGTGTGACCACCCTTGCCGACGGTGTCGGCGGACAGCAGAAGGCTTGTTTCTTCATCAACGGTCATGCTGAATTTAAAGGCAATGGCACGCTCAACCTCACCGGACAGACCAAGCACGCCTATGCTTCCGACGAATATACCCTCCTCAAGTCCGACTTTGGCCAGCTCAACATCACTGCGGCGGTGAGCGACGGCATGCACATCGAGCAGTATTTCCAAATGGACGGTGGCACAGTCAGCATCAGCGGTACGGGCGGCGACGGCATTGACGTTTCCGTAACCAAAGACCCCACTGACGAGTTCAACGGCCAGGCCTTTATCAACGGCGGTACGCTTTCGCTCCGCGTAACGGCCGACGATGTGAAAGGACTCAAGACGGAGAACACCCTCACCGTCAGTGGCGGCGACATCTATGCCGAAGTGGCCGGTCTGGGCACCAAGGGCTTCAGTGTCGGCACCGACTTGCTTATCAACCAAGCTTCCGGCAACGCCACTTCCATCCGAATGGACGTTACGGGCACCACCTATATGCCCGATGATCCCGACTTGGAATCCAAGTGTCGCGGCATGAAGATAAAAGGTAACTATACCTTCGACGGAGGAAATATCTCCATGAACGTTACCGGCAAGAAAGCCAAAGGAATCTCTTGCGACGGCACATATACTTATATCAGCGGTACAACAAACGTGATGCCCGAATAAGCAACTTTCTTTTCCGAAGGACTACATCGTCGGCGGCTTGCGAAGCCCGGTGTAGTCCTTTGTTTTTGTGCTGAAGTCGTGTATTCCCATACCGACTTGTTTTTCTCCCTTGCAAACCTTCCTTCTTCCTTTTAAGTAATCCATGAAGAAACTTCTACCTCTTTTTCTCTTTCTTTTCTGTTCCGCATTTCCCCTTGCGGCGCAGACCCTCACCTATGCTGAGGGCGACAGCCTCTTCCTGTATCTTCAGGGAGGCAGGCTCGATGTTTTCCCGGGAAATATCCTGCGGCAGGCCGTGGAAAGCAATGACTCCATCCGGCTCACCCTGCTCAACGATTCTGTCGTGGCTTACCCGTTGAGCGAGGTGGAGCGGTGTGAAACCTCCCGCCCCACGGATCTCCCGGTCTTCACTTCGTTCAAATTTAACAACAAGTACAATGACCAGGTCTATACCGACGTGCAGGCAGAGCTGGTCAGCGACACCCTGGTGCAGGCCACGGTCGGTGCCATCGGCAAACGACTCACCCCCTCCTTCCAGCTGAACGATGCCGGAGCCAAGGCTTATGTCGAAGGCCGGCTTCAGGAAAGCAAAGTGTCGCGCCTGCGTTTCGATCCCGAGGTGGTCTACACCCTGGCCTACGACGGCTGGCGCGAATGCAGCTATCGCAAATTGCAGGATGAGGAGTGGCAAATTCCGGGTGGCGAGCGCACTCGTGTAACGCTTACGGCCGATATGCTCTCCACCAATGCGCCGTCAAACTATGAGGAAACGGAGGGACTGGACAAGGTGCTGGATGGCAACCTCAATACCTTCTTCCATTCCACGTGGGGTACGGGCAGCTACGAAAAGCTCCCCTTGGACAAATATCCCTATATTGAGGTTAACCTCCCCGAAGCCTTGGAGAACATCAGCTTTTATTACGTTACCCGTCCCGATGTCAACCGCGTACCCACGGCCTGGAGCATCCAAGTCAGTGCCGACGGCAACACGTGGAGCAAGGTCGCTTCATTCACCGAGGGCTTGCCCACAGCCATGAGCGCGCCCTATACCTCGCCCGACATAGCATTGGGTGGAGCCTACTCCCATTTGCGACTGGTTCAGACGGGGGCGAGTTACAAGAACTATCTCTGTTTAGCCGAGTTGGAACTCTACAGTGTAACCCCGGCTGAGGGGGCCGACAGTGTGCTGGTACATCCTGCGGTTTACGCTTTCGATTGGCATCCTTACGGACGTACCGTGCGGGCTCATGTAGACTGGCTCACCGACCATGCCACGCAGGTGCCGCGCATTGACATCAATGTGGAAGGAGGGCAGATGATTTCCAGCAAAGAGGTATACCTGCGCGCCGAAATCCTGATTGACGGCGCGGGAGTCTTCCCCGATTTCGCTGACTCGGTCAATATCAAAGGCCGTGGCAACACCAGCTGGCAGGGCACTTGGGGAAAAAGTCCCTACCGCCTGAAGTTTGATGCCAAGAAGAAGCCTTTCGGACTTACCGCCGGCAAGAGCTGGGTGCTCTTGGCCAACAATCAGAGCGGTTCCATGATGACGAACGCCGTGGCCATGAAGGTGGCGCAGATGGCAGGCACCGTGGCTGCCAACGACATCATTCCTGTGGAACTTTACCTCAACGGCGAATACAGGGGCAGCTATAATTTCACCCAGCACGTGGGTCTGTCGAACAACAGCGTTGACCTTGACGACGACACCAACGCCGTGCTGCTGGAGTTGGACAGCTACTACGACGAGGTTTACAAGTTCCGCGACACATCCTACGCCCTGCCCGTCAACATCAAGGAGCCCGATTTCACCGAGAACTACGACGAAGACCGCTTCAACCTTATCCAGGACGACTTCAACGAATTGACAAGTTTGGCCCTGACCGGTACTGATGCCTACACCGATAAGCTCGACATTGACCAGTTCGTGCGCTACATGTTCGTGAACAACTACGTCCTCAATATGGAGCTGAATCATCCCAAGAGCACTTTTGTTTACCGTGAGGATATTTTGGCTTTACACTGCCCCTATGTTTTCGGGCCGGTCTGGGACTTCGACTGGGCTTACGGCTACGACGGCACGGGTAGCTACTGCACTTCGGGGTACAGCAAGAACTTTATTATTGAGGGCAACACTTCGGCCGGTACCCGCTTCTTCCAGACTGTCTACAACAACAGCGAGGCCGTTAAGCGTGCCACCTACAACCTCTGGACCACCTTCCGCGCAGAACATGAGCAGGAACTCATTGAATACATCGACGATTACCTGGCCTACGCCAAACCTTCTTTCCTCCACAACGCCGAACGGTGGAGCGATGGCACGGGTTATGATACTTATGCCACGAACATGAAAAACTGGTTGCAGCAGCGTTCCAACTACATCTACCGCAACCTCACCGCCTACGACCTCACCCAACCCATGGCCATCGCTTTGGGCGATGTCAACCTCGATGGTGCCATTACCGTGGCTGATGCCGTCTGTGTGGTCAACCACCTGTTGGACATGGAGAACGAAACGTTTGAGGAAGAACAGGCTGATGCCGACAAGTCGGGTAGTATTACGGTGAATGATGCCGTTCACATTGTGGCCCTTGCCCTTCGGCAGCCCACCCTCACCACTCGCCACCTGCAACTCCCGGCAGCCGAAGCAGCCCTCTCCATGTCGGCCTTCGCACTCCGCCCCGGCGAGGAAGCCACCCTGCCTGTCAGCTTCAAGGTGGAGGCCGGTCAGTATGCAGCCGCCCAGTTCGACGTGCTGTTGCCCGAGGGCATGACGCTCGAAACCGTTCGCCTGCCTGAAGAGTGGGAGGGACACACTGTCAGCTTCCAGTCCTTGGACGATGGCCGCTGGCGCGTGGCCGTATGGGGCGTTTCGGCTAATCCGTTGCCTGTGGGCGAAGCAGCCATGGAACTGACGCTCACAGCGTCCCGCCTCATTCCGAGCCGGGAGCGCGTGGTGAGCATCGAGGCCGCCACGTTGACCAATGTGCAGGGTGAAGACCTCCGCCTGTCGCCGCGTTCCGCGAAGTTCCAGATGGAAACCACCGGCCTGTCGCCCGTTGAGGCTGTCAGTGTCGAAGGAGGCGAAGCCCTGTTGCTCGACTCTGCCACTCCGGTCGACGTTCCCGTCTACACGCTCGATGGCCGTCTGTTCCGAACCCTCCATCTTTCTGCCGGACGTACCCGCATCTCCCTGCCAGCCGGCCTTTACATTGTCAATCATCAAAAAGTACTGATACGTTAAGTCGACTTGTCGCAGGCAACTGCTTCGGTCGGTAGTCGGACCGGCAGTCCGATGCCAAACAGACCGCCTGCCGCTTTCCTGCCTGCGACATCTCCCTTTTCGCAACGACACACGAAAAAGACTGACCCATGAAATCTTATTTATATATCCTGCTTTCCTTTTGGGCCCTTTGCTTCCATGTAGCCTTGGCGGCCGACACTGCCCCCAAGCTCTCCCTTTCTGTGGTCGAAACGCAACCGGGCTCGGATTGGACCCTCGCTGTTGAAGTAGACAACGTTGCCGATTGGAACGCTACGGCTTTCCAATTCGATTTTACCCTGCCGGCCGGCGTTCATTATGCCGATGCCACCATTGCAGCCACGGACCGTTTGGCCAATCACGTGATTTATGCTTCCACACGGACCGACGGCACACTCCGTGTTATCGCCCTTTCCGTGGCCAACAAGGCCATTGAAGGCACATCTGGCCCTTTGTTCACGCTTGGCCTGCACGCTGATGTATCGCTCGCCGCCGGGCAGTATGAAGTCAGCCTCACGCAAGCCCAGCTCTCTCTGCGCAACGGTGAATCGAAGCAGCTCGACCCTGTGGCCGCCACGTTCAATGTGGCCGAAGGCGACTTTTACAAACTTATCTTCCAAGCCGATGGCACAGAGGTGGATCGCGTCTCTGTACTCGAAGGCAGCTCCATCGAGAGCTCGATGGTGCCCGATGCACCCGCAAAGGAGGGTTACAGCTTCGTGGAATGGGTAGGACTGCCCGACGTGATGCCGGCGCACGATGTTACAGTAGAAGCCTCGTATGCTATCAACCAATACACCATTTCCTACCTTGTTGACGGACAAACCTACACTTCGCAACAGCTTGACTTCGGTGCTGCCGTCGTACCGCCCGATGCCCCAACGAAGGAGGGATATACCTTTGTGGAGTGGCAGGGCCTGCCCGCCACGATGCCGGCCGCCGATGTGAAGGTGGAGGCTTTGTATTCCGTCAATCAATACACACTGACATTCCTCGTTGAAGGCGAAGTGTTCGCCACGCAACAGGTGGATTTTGGTGCTGTGCCTACGCTGCCCGATGCCCCAACGAAGGAGGGATATACCTTTGTGGAGTGGCAGGGACTGCCCGCCACGATGCCGGCCCACGATGTTACGGTCGAGGCCGTCTATTCCGTCAATCAATACACACTGACATTCCTCGTCGAAGGCGAAGTGTACGCAACGAAACAGGTGGATTTCGGTGCGGTGCCTACGCTGCCCGATGCACCCGAGTTAGAGGGTCATACGTTTGTGGAGTGGCAGGATATGCCCGAAACGATGCCGGCTCACGATGTCGTGGTGACGGCAGTGTTTACCGTCAATCAGTACGTACTGACTTATCTCGTCGATGGTGAAGTCTACGCTACGCAAAAGCTTTATTTCGGCGACGAAGTAGTTCCGACTGTTGCACCGGAGAAGGAGGGCTATACGTTTGTGGAGTGGAAGAATTTGCCTGCAACCATGCCTTCGCACGATGCAGCCGTCGAGGCGGTGTATGAGGTGAACACTTACCAAATCCGCTACTACCTCAACGATGAACTGTACACCACGCAGACCGTGGCTTACGGCGAAACCATCGTGGCACCCGAGGTGGACGAATCGAAATATGTCGATTTCTCCGGCTGGATTGACCTGCCGACCACCATGCCTGCCCACGACTTGGACATCTACGGGCAAGCCACCATCTCGTCGCTGACAGTGCCCACCGTAACCGCCGGTTCGTTCAGCGTGTTTACCCTCGACGGTCGCCTCATACGCAGTGCCGCTACGCGCCGGGAGGCTCTCCGCAACCTGCCGCGCGGCATCTACGTGGTAAATGGCGAAAAAGTGGCGGTGAACTGATGAGCCCTTTCAATGGTTTCTCTAATAATGATTGCTGTTCGGTAAATGTTTCAGCACGTCGTTATTAAGAAAAATATAGATTGTTAATTCCGAAAATGCAGATTTGGAGTCTCGCGCTCCAATGCTTAAATTTGCTATAGCAAAAAGGAAGAGAGCTACATCCATAGCCCCCTTCCTTTTTTTATCCCTATTTTCGGCGTGACAAATCCAGGATTAGGATTTCCTACTCGCCGAGTTGTAATTTCTACTCGCCGAGTTGTAAGTTCGGCACGCCGAGTTGGCGCGATAACTCGCCGATTAGACAATCCTAAGCCCGGTGCCGGAATATCGGCACGGCGAGTTGTGTTGAAATCTGGCGCAAATATCTTGCTAAGAGGTTAAAAAAGTTAATGTGCTTGCCCGTTCCGACCCCGAAACGAGCAAGCACATTACGCAATGTTTGCCACCATTTGGCAGTTTTACCCTACGCTGCCCTCCAACGAAACGCTGAGCAGTTTCTGCGCTTCGACCGCAAATTCCATGGGCAGTTTGTTAATCACTTCTTTGGCATATCCGCCCACGATAAGCGACACGGCATCTTCCGTAGGTATGCCCCGTTGGTTGCAATAGAGGAGCTGGTCTTCTGATATTTTCGATGTCGTGGCCTCATGCTCCACCGTGGCATCCGGATTGGCCACGTCGATGTACGGGAAGGTATGTGCACCACACTGCGAGCCGAGCAGGAGCGAGTCGCACGACGAATAATTGCGCGCTCCCGACGCTTTGCTGCCCACCTTCACGAGGCCGCGATATGAGTTCTGGCTCTTGCCCGCCGAGATGCCTTTCGAGATGATGGTGCTGCGCGTGTTTTTCCCGATGTGTATCATCTTGGTGCCCGTGTCCGCCTCCTGGTGGTTGTTCGTCACGGCCACGGAGTAAAATTCCGCCTGCGAGTTGTCGCCCATGAGGACACACGAAGGATACTTCCACGTGATGGCCGAGCCGGTCTCGACCTGCGTCCACGACAGCTTGGAGTTTTCGCCGCGCAGCTGGCCGCGTTTCGTCACCAGGTTGTACACGCCGCCGCGTCCCTCCTTGTCGCCGGGGTACCAGTTCTGTACGGTGCTGTACTTCACCTCCGCGTTGGCGTTCACCACGATTTCCACGATGGCGGCGTGTAGCTGGTTCTCGTCGCGCATGGGGGCGGTGCAGCCCTCCAGGTAGCTCACGTACCCCCCGTCGTCGCAGACGATGAGCGTGCGCTCAAACTGTCCCGTGTTGCGCGCATTGATGCGGAAATAGGTGGATAGTTCCATGGGGCAGCGCACCCCTTTCGGAATGTACACGAACGAACCGTCGGAGAACACCGCGCTGTTGAGCGCGGCGAAATAGTTGTCGCGGTAAGGCACCACCGTGCCAAGATACTTGCGCACCAGTTCCGGATTTTCGCGCACCGCTTCGCTGATAGAGCTGAAGATGATGCCCTTCTCCTGGAGTTTCTCCTTGAAGGTGGTTTTCACGCTCACGGAGTCCATCACCGCGTCGACCGCCACGCCGGCCAGGGCCATGCGCTCCTCCAGGGGGATGCCCAGCTTGTCGAACGTCTTCATCAGTTCCGGGTCTATCTCGCCCTTTCCCTGTTCGCGTTGCTTCTTCGTAGGGTCGGCGTAGTAGGAGATGGCCTGGTAGTCAATGGGGGGCAGGTTGACGTGCCCCCAATCCGGCTGTTCGAGCGTCAGCCAGTGGCGGTAAGCCTTCAGTCGGAAGTCGAGCAGCCATTCCGGCTCCCCTTTTTTGGAGGAGATGAGGCGGATGACCTCTTCGTTGAGGCCCTTTTCGATGATTTCGGTATGTACGTCGGTGGTAAAGCCGTATTCGTATTGCTTTTCAGCCAGCCCTTTCACATAAGCGTTTTGCGTGCCGGCTGCAGCCTGTTGTTCTTGTGCCATTGCAGAGAGTGTTTCGATTAAAAGGTAGGAGGCGGGGTGGAGAGCCGTTTACCGGTTCGTCATGTCCACCCAGACCGTGTCGTTCTTGAGGGTATCGGCCTCGTCAGCCGGCATCAGGGTACCGTGGTTCTCCCACAGCCATTGCAGCACGCCGGTCACGGGGGCGTAGAGCTTGGAGTCTACAGTCTTTTCCTCGTTGAGGATGTGGAGAGCCTGCATCACGTTGAGCACGCAGCTAATGAGCACCACGTACTTCACGAGGCTGACCAGCGCGCCGAGGATGGAGTTGGGCAGACCGAGCTGCATACCCTTGAGGGCCTTGGTGAGGATGTTGGCCACGAGCCCCAGCACGATGGGAACGACAATCCAAAGGAGGAAAAAGGCCACTACGCTGGTAAACATATTGGTCTCCGTACCCGTTACGGCGAGGTATTCGCCAAAGGTGCTGTAACAGGTGGCGGCGATGAGCAAGCCGGCCAGAAAACCTACGGAGGAAATGACTTCTTTGATAAACCCGTTGCGCCAGCCGTTGAAGGCGGCCCAAATCATCAGGACAAGGATGAAAAGATCAATCATAATGCGTATGAAATAGGTTGGTTTGTTCGTTTAATGGGTAGAAAAATATGTGTCAGAACGGCTTGCGCCAGTCGCAGCCCTCTTTCCAGCGCGAGCAGCCGTAGGCCGTGTGTCCCTTGATGACTTTCCCGATGCCGCATTGCGGACAGATGCTGCCGGCGCGGATGATTCGTTTGCGCGGTTTCGGTTGGGGAGCAGCGGCAGCTTCTGTGCCGCTTTCCGGGGCAGAGGGTTGGGCAGACGGAGCGGCTGGTGCAGTCTCCGAAGTGGCCATGCCGACGCGCCGTGCCGAGTTGTCGCTCAACACCTGCATCACAATTTCCTGCACCATCTGCTTCAGTTCCTCTATGAACTGCGGCGCGCTGTATTGCTGCTGCTCGATGAGGCGCAACTTGCGCTCCCAGCGTCCCGTGAGTTCGGCACTTTTCAGCAGTTCCTCCTTGATGATGGCAATCAGCTCGATGCCAGTGGGCGTGGCCAGGATATTTTTGCGCTGTCGGCGGATGTATTGCCGGCGGAAGAGGGTTTCGATGATGGCCGCGCGGGTGGAAGGCCTGCCTATGCCGTTTTCCTTCATCACATCGCGCAACTCCTCGTCCTCCACCGTGCGCCCCGCCGTTTCCATCGCCCTCAGCAGCGTCGCCTCGGTGTAAGGACGCGGCGGTTGCGTCATCTTTTGTGTGAGGTCCGGCGTGTGCGGCCCGCTCTCGCCGCGCACGAAGTCGGGTAGGGTGCGTTCTGCATCGTCAGGCCGTTCCTCGTCGTTTTCTGTCGGCATTTGCTGTGAGCGCACCGCCTGGTACACCGCGCGCCAGCCGGGTTCCAAAATAAGTTTGCCTGTGGCTTTGAACGGCACGTCGGCCGCCTCGCCCAACACCGTGGTTGTGGCAAATTTGCAGTCGGGATAGAACACGGAAATGAAGCGGCGCGCCACCAGGTTGAACACCTTCATCTCCATGTCGCTGAGGTTTTGCGGTGCCACGCCGGTGGGGATGATGGCGTGGTGGTCCGTCACTTTGGAAGAGTCGAACACCTTCTTCCGTTTCAGCAATTTCGCGCCGCGCAAGGGCATGAGGAGTTCGCCGTAGCGGCCACTGATGCCGTTGAGTATGGGGCCGCATTTCGGATAGATGTCCTCGGAAAGATAAGTCGTGTCTACGCGCGGATAAGTCGTAATCTTTTTCTCGTAGAGCGACTGGATGAGTTGCAACGTCTGGTCGGCGGAGAAACCGAACTTCTTGTTGCAGTCCACTTGCAGCGAGGTGAGGTCGTAGAGGCGGGGCGGCATTTCCGTACCCTTCTTCTTCTCCACTGAAGTCACGGTGAACGGCTCCGTGCGTATACGTTCCAGTGCGGCGCGTCCTTCCTCTTCCGTGGCAAATCCTTTTTTAGCCGGTGCGGTTTCTTTCTTCTTGTCGCCGCCTTCTGCCTTCTCGTCTGTCGGCTCGTCGTCGTTGGGGTCGGCCATGACGGCGTTGAACGTCGTGTCGCGGTAGACGGTTGTCAGCACCCAGTAAGGTTCTGGCTTGAAGTGGTCAATCTCCATCTGCCGCTTCACGATGAGTGCGAGGGTAGGGGTCTGTACGCGGCCTATGCTGAGCGGTTGCGCGCCTCGCTTGCTGCGGTCGCCATACTTCAGGGTGTAAAGCCGCGTGGCGTTCATTCCCAGCAGCCAGTCGCCGATGGCGCGGCAGAGTCCCGCCTCGTAGAGCGGTTTGTACTCCTCCTGCGGGCGCAGCGTCTGGAACCCTTCGCGGATGCTCTCCTCCGTGAGTGAGGAAATCCAGAGGCGGTCTACGGGACAGTGCGCCCCGGCCTTCTGCATCACCCACCGCTGGATGAGTTCGCCCTCTTGGCCGGCATCGCCGCAGTTCACGATGCGCTCGGCCTTCGACATCAGTTGCTCAATGACGGCAAATTGCTTGCGCACGCCTTGGTCGTCCTTCAGGCGGATGCCAAAGCGCGGCGGCACCATGGGCAACGCGCCCAAGTTCCAGCCTTTCCACAGCGGGGTGTAGTCCTCGGGATATTTCAATTCGCACAAGTGGCCGTAAGTCCAGGTCACCTGGTAGCCATTGCCTTCCAAGTAACCTTGATGTCGGTTCGTGGCTCCCAGGATGTTGGCTATTTCCTGCGCCACGCTGGGCTTTTCTGCGATACAAACTATCATGTGTGAAATTACTGTTGGGGTAGTACCACCTGCGCCTCATAGCGGAAACGCAGGTGCTCGGGGTCGAAGGTCAGTCCTTCGCGTGAAAAATAGCGGCCCAGGCTGCCATTTGCCGAAAGCTCGTCCGGCGTGCCGCATTGCAGGCCGTCGGGGCTGAGCAGCCAAAGTTCGTCTGCCAAGTGGAGGGCCGGTTCCACGTCGTGCGTGCTCAGCAGGATGGTCTTTCCCTCCTCATGGGCCAGACGGCGGAGCAGGCGCAACATTTGGATTTTCGAGGGAAAATCGAGGAAGGCTGTAGGCTCGTCGAGCAGGATGAGCGGCGTGGCCTGCGCCAATGCCTTGGCGATGAACACCCGCTGACGCTCGCCGTCGCTGAGTGAGTTGAGGGGACGGCGGGCAAAAGCTTCTACGCCCGCCAACTGCATGGCGCGGCCCACCTGTTGGCAGTCGTTGTCCGTGGTTCCGTACCACAGTCCGGCGTAGGGAATGCGCCCCATCTCCACCACATCGGCCACCGTCAGGGCCTCGGCTTCGGGGCGGAAGGTCAGCACCACGCTCACCAAGCGTGCCAGTTCGCGGGCCGAGTAGGAAGCCAGCGGCTTGCCCTCCAGCAGCAGCGAAGTCTCCCCTCCGCCTTCCGCCTCCGTCACCGGCGGCTGAAACCCCGCCAACGTGCGTAGCAAGGTACTCTTGCCGCAACCGTTGGTGCCCAGCAAAGCCACCAACTTGCCCGCTGACAAACGGGCGGTCAGGTGGCGGCAAACGGCGTGGTGGCCATAACCGATGGAAAGGTTGTGAAAAGAGAGCATGAGGGAAGAAAGTGTAAGACAGGATAATGAACAGGAGCCGCCTCTGCCGTTACGCTTTGCCAGCTTTCGGCGCGTAGCGTTCCAGACATTGGAACACACGTTGCGCGCAACGCTCCGTGGACCACTCCCGCTCAATCTCTGCCGAGCGTGCGCCGTGGGCGCGGAGGTCCACATGGTGGAAATAGTCGAGAGCCCGGAGCAGCGATTCTTCCTGCAGCGGGTCGAACACCGTGCCGTTCTCTCCTTCAATAATGAGTTCGGGATGGCAACCGTTGTAGATACTTGTGGCCACGGGCAGCGAACAGGCCATGGCCTCGGGTACGACTAAGCTCCAGTTGTCCAAGAGTGTGGGCAGGATAAACACGTCGGCGGCGGCATAGTACTTGTGAACCTCGTCGTAGGGCACGCGCCCTTCCAAGAAGAGGCGGGGGCATTGGCCGTAGTCCGCCTTCAGCTCGTCGAACTTGTCGCCCATGCCGATGAGTACCAAGGCATCGTCGGGATGCAGGGCGGTGTGTTTCATCCAAGCCCTGACCAAATGGGGCGCACCCTTGAGCTCCTCCACGCGGCCGCTGAAGAGATAAACCAGGCCGCGGCCTTCGGGGCAAAAACGTGCCTTAAATGCCGCCCGGCTTTGTGCATCCAATCGTGCGATGTCGCTGCGCAGTCCGCTGCTGTCGGCACTCATGCCGCCGATGTGTATCTTGGCCGGGTCGACACCTATGCTTTCCAAATATTTTCGCGTTTCGCTGCCATTCACAAAGTAGCCGGTGAAAGCGCGGTCCTGCCATTGGCGTTTCAGGTTCTTCATCCGCGAATTGTTTCGCTCCGTCCAGGGCGTTTTCTCGTAGCCCATGAACACGGGGAGGCGGTGGGTGAGCGCGTAGAGCTGCACGATGGGCGTCCATTGCATGAAGCCCTCCGTGATCAGCACGTCCGGACGGATGCGGCTGATACGTTTCCACAGCCCGAAGGGGAAGGACGTGTGTGGCTTCCCTTCCGTGAAGCGTCCGAAAGCACGGGTGTGGCTGTCGTAGAGCCATTCGCTGTCCCAAGGGTGGGCATTGTCGCCCAAGGTCCGCTTGATTTTCCCGAGCAGGTCGGTGTGGCCCGCCTGGTAACGCTTGGTGGAATAAATCACGTGGAAGTTGCCGTCCAAGAGTCGGTTCAGTTCGGCATAGAAAGGCAGGCGGTATTCCCAAAAGCTGGGGTTGCAATAGAGCACTCTCATGTGGCGTAGTGGATTGGTGGACAAGAGTCGGCAGTGGCCTTTATCTGGCTTGCTCGCGTTCGTCTGCGGTGTTGAAACACAGCCGCATAGGATGGTGGTTGGCCTGTTTTTCTTTGGGCACGTACCTCGTGAGTCCGGGGTAGTGGTTGTTCAGATAGATTTCCAAATCGCGGGGCGTAGGAACTACGAGCGGCCCGAAAGGCAACCGCTGCGGGTGCTCCATGCTGTCCACTGAAATGTGGTCCCTCGGGAAGAGCACCAAGTTGTAGTAAGTGCAGTCGTTGCGGCGGTTATACCGCGAACACCACCATTCTAACACGCGGTAGATTTGCATTTTGCTGAACAGGGCACACACGATGCGCGTCAGCAGGCAGGGAAGTGCGCCGCGGTTGGTGGGATGTTCCACCTGACACTTGCCGAAATGCTTCCACATCCATATTTCCTTGCCCATCAGGCAGCAGTTGATAAATTGCCCCACCTTGCGTTGCAGCAGTTGGGGCCGGGGTGCGTCGGGCACCTTGTCGAGGGGGAAAATGTCCACAAAGATGCCTTTCATCATCGGCACTTTGCTGAAGAGAGCCTCCTCAAACAGCGTGTTGCGCTTCATGAGTTTGGCAAAATAGTATGGACAGTGAGGGTCGGTGTAGACGTTTTGCAACTCGTATTCCGGACGTAGCAGGGCGGGAGCCTCGCGCTGGAAACGTTGGTAGTTTTCGCGCGTCATGCCCAGGTCGATGTCGTCGTCCCAGGGCAGGATGGCTTTTTCAAAGAACGCGCCTATGCCGCTCCCTCCGATGAGGCAGTAAGGAATGTCCAAGAGTGAACATACGCGGTCCACCTCGCCCAGAATTTCATACAGCACCGTGTGGAGCTGCGCCAACTCCTTTTCTGTGTATTGGCCAATCATAATTTGCTGGATAAGATAAAGAAAGTCAAACAGGAATAAATCGGACTACCGGGCCGCCAGTCGTTCGAGCTGCGGCAGGTCGTCGGCGTAAGTCAGCTTGAGGTTGCGTTCTTCGCCCTCCACTATATAGATAGGTATCTGCGGCAGGTAATGCAACACCACGCCGCAGTCGTCCGTGGCGCGGAATTGCGGGTCGGCCAGGGCCTTGCGGTAAGCCTCTTCAATCACCGCGAGGCGAAAAGCCTGCGGCGTTTGCATGCGCTGCATGAGGCTGCGGTCCGGCACGCGAACCATGAACCCGTCCTTCACCTCCATCAGTGTGTCGACCGAGGGTATGCCCACGCCCACTGCCTCGTGGCTGCGCAAAGCCTCGCACACGTCGGTGATGATGCGCGGGCTGACAAGCGGACGAGCAGCGTCGTGGAAAATAAGGTTGACCTCCCGGCCCGCAAAGGCACGGATGGCCGACAGGCTGGAGTCAGAACGCTGCGCACCGCCGGGGAGGAGCTGCCGCACCTTGTCCCAACCGTGCCGGTCGAAGCAACGGCGCACCTCGTCGTGGTACTGCGGGTCGAGCACCACGGCCACCTCGTCGATGAGCGGATGTTGCGCGAAAGTGCCTACGCTGTGTTCCAACACGGTGCGGCCAGCTAACTGCAGAAACTGCTTCGGGCAATCCGCTCCCATGCGACTGCCGGTGCCGCCGGCCAATACGATGGCTATGTTGCGTGTCATGTGAGGAAGAAATTTTTATTTGGTCTGTCCGACGCGGCAAAGTTATAGTTTTTTCGTTAATCCCTTGGGCAATGTACGGGCTATTTGGCACCCCGGCCTCTACCCGAACCCGCGAACCCGCGACCAGGCGTCGTGGTAGGGTGGGAGCCAAAATGCTTTGTTGAAATGTTTAAACGGGATATGCCGATGGGAAACCTTTTTGGTAAAGTCGCTTTGCGGTATGCTACATCTTCAATTTTGTGCCCAATCGACAAAAATCAACGGTTCGCTATATACGTAATTAAAACCCGAAAAAAGTATTCACTCCTTCACACATGACCATTTTTCTGCTGATTTTCAGTGTTTTAGAGTGTGAAGGCTTTGAGTTTCAAGTATTCACAGCGTTCACCGGCCGACAGTGAATGCTGTGACACCTTGTGAAGGCTTTGAACCACCAATCCTTCACACTCGAAACGCCTGGGTTTCAGTAAGAAACGTGGGGCCTGTGAAGGGGTGAATACTTTTTTCGGGGAATAAATTGCGTATATACGCGCGCGTAAAGTGAAGGTTGTCCCCCTTTTGTCGCCCCTGTGAATGCTTCACCCATCAAGCCTTCACCACTCGGCGAGTAGAAAAATCAACTCGGCGAGTAGAAAAATCAACTCGGCGAGTAGGAAAAAATAGTTCGGCACTTGTGAAAGGGAGGTGCCGTTGTCTGTGGGGATCTTTATGTCAAACACCGGGCAATGGACAAGTTGGATAGTTGATGTCTGACTTTGTGAAAACATCTCCCCGAACCACCACGCTCCTTCGTCGGAAGGCGTAATTTTTTTTGAGCAAGGGGAAAACCATGGGGCGCAATGCCGCCAATAAGATTAAGCAACACCCGGAAACAACCCTGCAGGCGGTGAAAGCAGGAACGAATGTGGGGCATCGGTTGCTGGTTATTGGTATACCGTACTCCCTTTTTTGTGAAAAAACCATTACCTTTGGCCCCACAAAAACCAATACTTTTCAAACGGATGAAGACCGTATGCTATTTTATCCTCCTGTGCCTTTCGATGTGGCAGACATTGAGCGCGCAGGAAATACTTCCCAAACGCGAGTTTCGCGGAGCGTGGATACAAATGATAAACGGCCAGTTTCAGGGCATGAGCCGCGATGCCATGCAGGCCAACCTGACCAACCAGCTCAACGTGATGCACCGCTGCGGGGTGAACACCGTCATCTTTCAGGTGAGGGGTGAGGCCGATGCCCTCTACTGTTCGCCCTTTGAGCCGTGGAGCCGTTTCCTGACGGGGCAACAGGGCAAAGCACCCTCGCCCTACTGGGACCCGCTGCAGTGGATGGTGGACGAATGCCACAAGCGCGGCATGGAGTTGCACGCCTGGATTAACCCGTTTCGAGCCAAAACAAAAGGTACTCGCGAACTGGCTATTACGCATCCCTATGTGCTCCATCCGGAACGTTTTTTTGAATACGATGGGTTGTATATCTTTGACCCCGGATTGCACGAAAACAGAAAATATATTTGCCATATTGCCGCCGACATCGTGCGCCGTTACGACGTGGACGGACTCCATATCGACGACTATTTCTACCCGTACCCCGTGGCGGGCGTGAGCATTCCCGACCAAAAGACTTTCGAGGCGCACCGCAACGGCATTGACAACATTGCCGACTGGCGGCGTTACAACGTGAACGTGTTCATCGAGATGCTGCACGACAGTATTCGCGCCGTGAAGCCCTGGGTGAAATTCGGCGTGAGCCCCTTCGGCATTTACCACAATGCCAAGGCCGGAACTAACTTGCCCGGCTCGAACACCGGCGGACTCCAAAACTACGATGACCTCTATGCCGATGTGCTCTACTGGATTAACAAAGGGTGGGTGGACTACACTGTGCCCCAGCTGTACTGGGAGATAGGACACCGCACAGCCGACTACGAGGAGCTGGTGAAGTGGTGGAGCCGCTTTGCCGGCGGAAGGCCGTTGGTGATTGGGCAGGATATTGAGCGCACGGTGCGGGCGGCAGACCTGAAAAATCCCAACGTGAACCAGATGGATGCCAAATTCCGCCTGCAACGCTCGTTGCGGGGCATACAAGGCTCCTGCCTCTGGTACTCCGCGGCACTCGTGCGCAACGAGGGAAATTACGCCAACGCGCTTTGCCAAAAATATCACCGTGCCCCGGCCTTGCAACCCCTCTTCCCCTTCATCGATAACGAGGCTCCGGGAAAACCGCGCAAGGTGAAAGCCATGTGGATGCCCGATGGTTACTATCTCTTCTGGACCGCGCCCAAAGGAAAACGCGAGATGGACCGCGCACGCAACTATGTGGTCTACCGCTTTGCCAAAGGCGAGCGCATAGACCTGTATAACACAGAGCGCATCGTGGCCATCACGCCCCAAACGCTCCTGAAGCTGCCTTACCAAGGGGGACATGAAAAGTATACCTACGTGGTGACAGCCCTCGACCGCCTGCAAAATGAGTCGAAGGGGAAGAAGGTGAACGTGAAACTCTGAACCGGCGGCCAGGTCGGCTCGTTGCTGCGGCTGGATTTGGGTTTACTGCCGGAATGACGCTCCTGATTGGTGCAGGATGCCCGTCGGGAACGTGGACGGCGGTAACGTGAACGCAAACGGCGGCCACGGCAACCATCCAATTATCATCTGAAAATTTTTCTGCTGACATTCATGAAAATATTGAAATTCGGCGGGAGCTCGGTGGGAACTCCCGAAAGCATAACCAACGTGAAGCACATCGTGGAGACTACGTCACAACCCGTAGTGGTGGTGGTTTCGGCGTTGGGCGGCGTTACTGACCAACTCATCCGAATGACACACATGGCAGCCGGGGGCGACGTAAGTTATCTCCAGGAGCTGGACGCGCTCATCAGCCGCCACGCCGACATGGTGGGCAGTGTGATTGCGCCGGAAAAGCAGCCGGCTCTCAACCGGCGGCTGGAAGAACTGCTGGCCGAGCTGCGCAGCATTCTCCACGGCGTTTGCCTCATTCAGGACTTGACTCCGAAAACGGCCGATGCCATCGTGGCCTACGGCGAACGGCTTTCCTCGCTCATCGTGGCGGAACTGATTGACGGGGCGGTGCATTACGACTCGCGCTGCTTTGTGAAGACTTTCCGGCAGGGCGAGAAGCACCTCGTGGACTTTGCCCGGACCAACCAACTGATACAAGAAACATTTGCCACATGCCCTGCCGTGGCTGTGGCAGGCGGATTTATCGCGACGGATGCTGCAACGGGTATCACGACCAACCTTGGACGCGGCGGATCCGACTATACCGCTGCCATCCTGGCGGCAGCCCTCAACGCAGAAGCTTTGGAAATTTGGACGGATGTGGACGGCTTTATGACGGCAGACCCGCGCATCATCCCGACTGCCTATACCATTGACCAGTTGTCCTACGCTGAGGCAATGGAACTGTGCAACTTCGGCGCAAAGGTGGTGTATCCGCCCACGATTTACCCCGTTTGCCAGAAGAACATCCCCATCTATGTGAAGAACACCTTCCACCCCGAACGGAGGGGTAGCGTCATCAGCCAACATGCCGCACCGAGCGAACGCCCCATTCGCGGTATTTCGTCCGTTAGCGAGATGAGCATGGTGACCGTGAGCGGTCCGTCTATGGTGGGCGTGATTGGCGTGAACCGTCGCATCTTCACAACCTTGGCCACGGGCGGTATCAGCGTGTTCATGGTGGCCCAGAATTCTTCCGAAACGAGTACGACGGTCTGCATGACGCCGGCCGATGCGCGGCGCGCCTGCCGGTTGCTCGACGAGGAGTTTGCGCTCGAAATTGCCGACGGCGCGATGAACCCGGCCTCGCTGGAGGAGAACCAAGCCAGCGTGGCGGTGGTGGGTGAGCGGATGCGCCACCTGCCGGGCATTGCCGGACAGCTCTTCAGCGTGTTGGGACGCAACGGTATCAGCATCTCGGCTGTGGCCATGGGCGGACAGGAGATAAACCTCTCGTTCGTGGTGGAACGCAGCCAGCTCCGGAAAACGCTGAACGTGCTGCACGACAGTTTTTTTCTGAGTGAGCATCAGGACCTTAACCTCTTTATCTGTGGCACGGGCACCGTGGGCGGCAGTTTGTTGCAACAGATTGCTTCACAGCGCGAGAAGTTGCTGAAAGAGCGGGGCCTGAAGCTGAACATCGTGGGTATCAGTGGCCGAAGCCATGCTGCATACAACCGCGACGGATTGGACCCCGCCCGTTTCCGTGAGTGCATGGAACAGGGAGGCGAAGGCGGCGTGGAGCGAATGATGCGCGAAATAGAGGAGATGAATATTTTCAACTCTGTCTTCGTGGACTGCACGGCATCGCCCGAGGTAGCGACTCAATATGAGCGACTACTCAATCACAACGTGAACATCGTGGCTGCCAACAAGATTGCGGCTTCTTCGCCCTATGACCATTATATTCGCCTGAAGCACCTGGCTCGCGAGAAGGGGGTGAAATATCTTTTTGAGACGAACGTGGGAGCCGGACTCCCCATCATTCATACCATCAACGACCTCATCGCTTCGGGCGACCACGTGCTGCGCATCCAGGCGGTGCTGTCGGGTACGCTGAACTATGTGTTCAACACGCTTTCGCCGGTGGTGTCGCTCAGCCAGGCCGTCAAGTTGGCGCAGGAGAACGGCTATTCGGAACCGGACCCGCGCATTGACCTCTCCGGCAAGGATGTAATCCGCAAAATCGTTATCCTGGCGCGCGAAAGCGGTTATCGCGTGGAGGCTGGCGACATCGAACAACATCTTTTCATCCCATCGGAACTCTTTGAGGGTACTTTGGAGAATTTCTGGCAGCATCTGCCTGAACAGGATGCGCACTTTGAGGCAGAACGTGCCCGCCTGGAACGCGAACACAAACGGTGGCGTTTCGTGGCGGAGTGGGCCGAAGGAAAGGGCAGCGTGCGCCTGTGCGAAATTCCGCAGGGACATCCTTTCTACGACTTGGAGGGCTCGAACAACATCATTCTGCTCACCACAGAACGCTATTGCGAGTACCCGATGCTCATTCAGGGTTACGGCGCGGGGGCAGATGTAACGGCAGCCGGCGTCTTTGCCGACATCATGCGGGTGGCCAACGTCTGAAGCCCCCGACATTTTGACCGTTTCCCAAAAGCACAACGCAGCCCCGTGATTTGGTTCACGGGGCTGCGTTGTGTAAGGATGCGGATGGAGGAAGCGGATGGCGGAGGGGAGCTTTGCGTCAATGGCAATGGCCGCAACAGCCGCTGCCGTCAAAACAGTGTGTGCAGAGCTTGCATTTCGGCAGGCCGATGGCTTCGACCAGCGTTTCGAGTTTGTTGAACCGTAACGTGGTGAGGCCGAGACGCTCACGGATGATGTCGACCATGCGCCGGTACTCGGGCGAGTCGGTCGTGGCGTAACGCTCCAGGTTCTTGTTGGGGTCGCCTTCCAGTTCGCCGATGATGCGGCGGGTAATCAGCTCCATGTCGCTTTTGGAAGAGGTGAAGCCTATGTAGGGACAGCCGTAGATGAGCGGCGGACAGGCGATGCGCATATGTACTTCGCGCACGCCGTCGTCGAAGAGCACGCTGACGTTGTCGCGGAGCTGCGTGCCGCGCACGATGCTGTCGTCGCAGAAGAGCACGCGCTTGCCGCGCAGAATGTCGCGGTTGGGGATGAGTTTCATCTTGGCCACCAACGAGCGCATTTCCTGGTTGGCCGGGGTGAAGCTGCGGGGCCAGGTGGGCGTGTATTTGGAGATGGCGCGCTGGTAGGGCTTGCTTATGCCGGCAGCATAGCCCAAGGCCATGCCGACTCCCGAGTCGGGGATGCCGCACACACAGTCTACTTCCGTCTGGTCTTCCCGAGCCATCATCTGCCCGTTGTCGAATCGCATTTCCTCGACGTTGCGCCCTTCGTAGGTGGAGGTGGGGAAACCGTAGTACACCCACAGGAAGGAACATATCTGCATGTGGTCTTGCGGGGCGCGGAGTTGCTCAATGCCGTCGGCACGCAGCCGCACCACCTCGCCGGGGCCGAGGAAACGGTCGATTTCGTAGCCGAGATTGGGGAAGGCTGTGCTTTCGGATGTCGCCGCATAAGCACCGTCTTTCTTTCCGATGATGATGGGCGTGCGGCCCCAGTCGTCGCGTGCGGCGATGATGCCGTCCTCGGTGAGCAGGAGCATGGAGCAGGAGCCGTCGATGTGGCGGAACACGTTTTCTATGCCTTCGACAAACGTTTTTCCTTGAATAAGGAGCAGGGCAACGAGTTCTGTCTGGTTCGTCTTGCCGGAGGAAAGCTCGGCAAAGTGCATGTGTTGCTCCAGCAGTTGCTGCGTCAGGGCATCAATGTTGTTGATCTTGGCCACGGTGACGATGGCGAAGCGGCCCAGGTGGGAATTGATGACCAAGGGCTGTGCGTCGGTGTCGCTGATGATGCCGATGCCCGACGTTGAGCCGGCGAAGCGCGGCAGTGTGGCTTCAAATTTGGAACGGAAGTATGCGTTCTCTAAGTTGTGAATGGAGCGTTGGAAACTGCGTTCACTGGCATTGTAGGTGGCAAGGCCGCCGCGGCGGGTGCCAAGGTGTGAGTTGTAGTCTGTGCCGTAGTACAAGTCGGCCACACAGTCGAGTTGCGAGACGGTGCCAAAGAATCCTCCCATGGTTTATGTGTAAGTAAGATGTTGCTAATAGTTTTTCGGAACAACTTTGTTCGTTGCGCCGATTGAGGTCGCGAAGTTACGCATTTCTCAAAAATCGACGTAGACAAAGAGGCTTTAAGTTGAAGAGTTGTTAAAGTAACATGGTTGCATTTTTCTGCAAATATGGGAGTTGACAGGCAGCATACGCCTGTATAAATAAAGCGTTCGACATCAGCTGGACGAATGTTGCCGTTTGCTGTGTCGAACGCTCCATTGGTTATTTTTGTAGCAGTTTTCTGCCTTTCTGAATGTACACATTCCCCTTTTCCATGCGGTTGACGGGTCTGCCGTTGAGGTCGTAGGTGGGCGCAGCCTTCTGCTCTATTTGCACCGGAGTGATGCCGGCCAGATTTTCCGAGAGGTACATCCACCAGTTGTTGCCACCGGCTGCCAGATAGTAGCCCTCGGGGACTTCTTGCGGTGCTGCCGTGCCGATGCGGGTAATCAGATTGCCGCGATGGCCTGTGGCAAGACTTTCATAATACTTGTCGCGCACCTGCACCACGACATCGCTTTCAGAATGTATGCCGGCGGTACGGCGCACGGCAATCATCTGTTCAATAGCCTGCTTGTCGTCACCTTGCCAGTGAGGCCAGAACACACAGGGTACGCCCGGTGAGGAGAGAATGAAGGCGTAGGCTTGCTGCACGTAGCCCAGGAATTTGCTGCCGTCGCGGTAAGTGTCGTGGTTGTCTACAAAGGTAACGGCGTAGCGGTTGTAGTTGTGGTGGTGAATCATGCCCGCAGGCCGCCATGTCGTGTTGTCTTCAATCCACGACATCTTGCTGTAATTCCCCTTGGCGATACCGTCGTTGAGAGCGGCATATTTCATGGGGAAGTCGAAGGCCATGCTTTGCTTGCCCGTAGCTTCTATCCAAGCCGCCACTTTGTCGTAAGAACCGTCCCAATATTCGCCCACGGAGAGGTAGGGCTGGGAAGCTTCGTTATAGATTCCTACATATTCTCCGCCGAAACCTTTCACAAAATCGTATCGCCAGCCGTCGTAACCGTAATCTCCTTTGAGCCAGGCCAGGTAGGCTTTGCAGTCGTCCTGCACATAGGTGGAAGTATGGTCAAGGTCGCGTGCGCCGCCCCAGTTCTCGCCGGTGTCGGCCGCCCCGGTGGCTTGTCCGTTCCACTTGCCGGCACCGGGGTCGGTGTTCATCTCGTCGTTTTTGCAGATGTGTGCGGCGGTGAGCTGGTAGTTGCCATAAGTGCCGAAGTCGTCGGCGGTGAAGTTGCCCCAGTCCGTGTCGCCGGCGCGGTGGTTGATGACGATGTCAGCCAATACTTTCACGCCCTTGCTGTGGAGGGTGGAGATGAGTGTCTTCAAATCGTCGGAGGTGCCCCAGCAGGAAGTCTGGTTGTTCCATTGGCGCGGATGGTAACCCACATTGTTGCCACCGACAGCTCCACCTCCTTCGGCCGAAGCTGAAGGCGGCAGCCACACCACGGTAAAGTTTTTGGCCAGTTCGTCGGCACATTCGGTGAGTTGCGTCCATCCGGTTTCTTTTTGGGAATCCCAGTAAAAGCCTTGTAGCATCACATCCTCGCTCTCGGCGGGTGCCTGTGCGTGGAGCGGGAGGGAGAGGAAGGGAAGGAAGTATAAAAGTCGTTTCATGGAGAGAAAAGACATTTTATGGTTGATACAAATTGAGATTTCTTTCGCAAAACAACAAGAGCTGAAAAGCAGCGGGCGGGCCTTGCGGCAACGCTGCGTGCTTTTCAGCTCTCGGAGTGGCCTGATGGCGAGGGTGCTCAATTACTTGATGCTGCCCGTGCCTTCAGTGAAGTTCAGATAGAGTTTCTGTCCGGTCTGTCCCTTCACACGCTCTTGGTCGCCGTCGTTGCCACGGAACACAATCTTTCCGTCGAGGACGATGAACTCCATGCGCCACCATTCGATGGCTTCTTTCGGGTGAACGCAAACGCGGATATCATCTTCGGCCACGAAGGCGGGCGAAACGAACTCGCCGTCTTTCGAAGCGGGGACGCTGAAGAGGTTGGCTGCCTTGACGTCCCAGGAGCCGGCTGTCTTGCCGATGAGATAAACGTCGGGCGAGTAGGTTTCAAGCACCATGGCGTTGGTGTCGAGGTAGAGGAGGTACCATCCGGCCTTGCCTACCACGATGTTGTTCGTTCCGCTCAGACCTGCGCCGGCATGGTCGGCGAAGGTGAGCTGTGCAGCACCGAAGTCTTTACCCCAACCCTGCTCAGGAGCAAACTTGAACTCTTCGCCTTCGCTCAGGTAAACGACCTTCCAGAACTGGCCGTCCTGACCGTTGACGGGAACAAAGCTTTTCCATTCATTCCAATTGTATGCAGATCCCGTCATGTAGATTTCGGGAGAAACCGTCTTGATGGAGTAACGCCAGTTCACCATGTCGATGGTCATGCGGTACTTGGCGGCGTCGCTCACCTTGAATGCCTGTGCATTGCTCCAAGTGATGAAAGCATCGGTGGAGGTGTCGCTGTCAACGGCACTGCCGCACACTTTGGCCCAATCCACGCTGCCGCCTACGATGCCCGATTTCGGCACAAACTTGAACCAGGCAGCACCGGTGGTCTCGAACACGAGTTCAAAAACGCCGTTGCCCTTGTCCGTCATCGGCGCAGCCGCATCGGCAGTCCAGCCGCAGAAGTCGCCCAACACATAATATTCGTCCTCAACGCTGGGCGGCGTTACTTGCAAGTACTTCACGGTTACATCGTCGGGCGATGCCTTGAGCGACTGTCCGTCGGGGGTAACCACACTGGCGTCTACGCTCAGTTTGAGTTCGCGTTCTTTGCGTTGACGGCTGAGGTAAGCCAGTTCCACCACGCTGTCGAGCTGTGCCACGGCCACGCGGAGCGTACCGCCGTGGTCAACGAAAGGCAGGGAGTGACTGCCGTTGACAAAAAGTTTGGAGAATTTGGCCACAGAGCCTTCGGGCGCGTTGATGATGCTGCCGAGCGCTACGAGGTCCACGCTGTCGGCGGCCTGTTCGCGGTCGATGGTGGCAGTAGGTACGGCCTGCATCGTGAGATTGACGGCTTCGGCAGCTGCTTCCTGTTGATTTTGCTGCGGATCAGCCCAATCGGTAAAGTCTTCGTCGCAGGCTGTAAAGGCACAAGCGGCCAGCAGTGCGCCTGCATATAAAGCTAATTTTTTCATGGATAATCTTATTTGTCGTAGCGGGGACAAGCGGTAGCCTTGTGTCTGCCCATAGGCTTTAGCGGCAAAGATTACCGCCTGTTCCCGCCGAGGGTTTATGGTTGTGCAAGTGATTGCAGAGCCAAGCTTGCTTGAGCTATGCCGAGCGTTGCCAACCTTATGCAATGGTTTACACTTATTCCACAGAGCCGGTGCCGGCGGCGAAGTTGAGGCGGACTTTCTGGCCTGCGGTGAGCTGCACGGAGTAGTTGCTGCCCTTGTTCTCGGCCCAGCCGGAGAGGAGGTTGTCGGTCTCGCGGTAGAAGATGGTGGTACCGTCGAGCAGGGTGAACTCTGTCTGCCACCATTCTGCATCGGGCACCTTCACGCACAGGCGGGCTTCGCCTGAACCTTTGGCTGCGGGGGATACCCATTCGCCGTCAGCCTCGGGAACGGTGAACTTGCCGGCCTCGGTGAAGCCCCATTCGCCCAAGGCGTTGCCGCAGAGGTAAACCTCGGCCTGACGGATGTCGACGATGTAGCGGATTTCCTTGCCCACAATCTTGGTGGTCACAACCATGGTGTACCAGCCTCCGTTGCGCACGGCGATGTTGTCGTTGTCGGTGCCGAGCTCAACGCCGGCAATGGTCTTGGCCTCTTCGGTGAACTCAACGGTGCTGTAGCTGCGGGCCTGTTCCCAGTCGCCGGCTTCGGGCGAGAACTTGAAGTTGGCGTTGGCGGGGCAGTAGACTACGCCGTAGAACATGCCTGGGGCGTTGTACACCTGTGCCATGCGGATCCAGTTGCTCCAGTTGGAGGCCGGCATGCCACCCACGATGTACATGCTTTCGGGCAATTTCAGGGTCTGTTCGGGCTTCGTTACACGAACGCGGGGCAGCAACACGGCGTTGGAGTAGCAGATGCCGCGTTGCGAATCCGTTACATTAGCCTTCAGGCGCAGGGTAACCGGCATTTCGGCGGGCAGGTCGGCACCTGAGTTGGCGGCATCCCAAAGTGAGATGATGGCTTCGGTGAGTTCGTAAGCGTCCACGTTCATCTTGGCGGTACGGTAAGTAGTGGGCAGGCTCACGTAGTTGGCAACAGTAGCTTCGGTCGTTTCAGTTGCTTCAGCGTCTTCCACGAAAGCTTCGTCCAGGGTAACTTGTACCGTGTAAGTCGTAGCAGCAGTAAAGCCGTAGGCAGGCTGTGTGCAGGTCAGTTCAAGCGATTGGGCATACTGCAGGTCGAACACGTTGTTCGTAGCATAGGGCGGTACGTTCAGTACGAACGACTCCGGCTCCTGCAGTACGGGATTGCTGTCCGTGTCGCTGTCGCAGGCAGCCACAAAGGGCAATGCCAGCGCCAGGAGCAAATAGCTAAATATCTTTTTCATGATTTTTTTCTTTTAAAGTTGGGGTAGTGGAGCATTATTCAATGATGGAATATGCAGGCTGTGTTATCAACGTTTCAGGCATTAGTAGCCATCGTTTTGGTGCATATTGCGATTATTGGTAATGTCCGTTTGAGGAATGGGGAAGAGGTTGCAGTAAGAAGCTACACCCGTTCCTTCATAAACGCCGCCTTTCCACTCCCAGAGATACTTGTTGGTTGTGAACATGTCGAAGCGGCGCAGGTCGGTGCGGCGACGGCCTTCGAGATAGAACTCGCGGCCCCATTCCTTGACAAAGTTCATGTCCGTCAGGTCAGAGCCGATCCAGCGGCGTGCATGGGCACGGTCGCGGAGCTCGTTCACGTCCGCCAGCACCGTCTGCTCGTCAGCGCCGTTACGCCAGTTGGCTTCGGCGCGGGTCAGGTAAGCTTCGGCCAGACGCAGGAAAGGAATGTCCGTGTCGGGCAGGTTGGGGTCGTGGGCGTATTGTGTGCCGGTGCCGTCGGAGTGTTCGTTGGTCCATTTGATGATGGCCAGACCATTGGTGATAGTACCGATTTTCTCCGTTTCGATTTTGCGTCCGTCGCCGCCGTAGAGCAGGGCACGGTCGTCACCGGCTGCGGTGGCAATGTCGTAGCGTCCGTCGGTCAAGGGCACATCCTCGCGTTTGTCGAAGTAGAAGTCAGCCACTTGTGCGCGGGCACGGATACAGGTCCAGGCATCGTTGGTGCCATAGAAGTTTTGGCATCCGCTGGCGTAGCAACTGCTGATGATAGTCCAGGTACCGCCATAGGTCTTCGTCTTTGTGCCATCTTGACGGATGGGGAGGACAATTTCCTTCATGGCTTCGGGGTTGCTGTCGTTGTCGCCCATGAAGAGCTGCTGGTAACCGCTGAAGCCACCTTTGCTGGCGGCGGTGCTCAGCGAGTAGCCGCTTTCGATGGCTTTGGTAGACCATTCTACGGCTTCAGCCCATTTAGCCTCGCCTGTATAAGTCTTGGCGTTGAGGTAGAGGCGTGCCAACATGATGTAGGCAGCCACCTTATTTACTCGTCCGAAGTACTGTCCCGTGGGGTCAGCTTCTGGCAGTTGGGCGATGACATCTTTGTATTCGTTCTCGATGTAGTTGAAGAGGTCCTTGCCTACGATTTCCTTGGGCTTGTCCTCGTTGAAGGTGTCCTTGAAAGGAGCTTTGCCGAAGAAGTCGAGGAAGTACTGATAGTACATAGCGCGGAAGAAACGCACCTCGGCACACTGGCGCACACTTTTCTCGTCCTCGTTGTTCTTGTAGAGGTCGAGGAAGAAGTTGCAGTGGGTGATGTTATAGCCGATGCGGTTGTAGAGCATACGGGTAAAGAGGTGCTGTGAGCCCCAGCCAAAGTTGAGGAACTCGGGCTGTCCCGGGTCGTTCTGCCATGCCCAGAGGCATTCGTCGGTAGGAAATTCCTGCTGTTCCCACATACGGCGGAAGAAGGGGTTCTTACCGGGGTCATCCGAGATGTCGGCCTTGTCAGTGGCCCCCTGCTGTCCGGAAAGAACGAGCAAGCCGTAGATTTTTGCGTAGTAGCCGTCCTGGTTGGCGGCACTTTCAGTCTGCGGGTCGATTGACGACTGGTTCAGGTCGTCAGCACACGAAGCCGCACCCAAACCTAAACCGAGCGCAACGGCTGCCGGTGCCATATATTTTAGAAAATTCAATTTCATGGCTTCAATAATCTAAGTTGTTTGAAAGAAGTTTTAGCAATTAGAAGTTCAGGTTCAAACCAAGCATGAAGGTGCGAGGACGCGGATAGAAACTCTTGTCGATGCCCTTGTAGTCGGCGTTGCTGATTTCGGGATCAAGGCCGTCATACTTGGTGATAACGAACGGGTTCTGCACGAGGAAGTAAACACGTCCGCTGATGCCGTCGTACTTGTTGGCCTTGAACAGGTTGCGGAAGCTGTAGCCCAGCGTGATGTTGTCGCAGCGCAGGAAGGAGGCATTGCGTACGAAGTAGTCGCTCATGGCGTAGTTGCCTTGTCCGCTCCAGCCCAGGTTGATGTGCTCCATGGTGCGGTTAGTCCATTCGTTCTGAACCGTCATGCCGCCAAGGCTGACATCTGCACGGTCGCAGAGGTAGTCATAGTAAACATAGTTGTTCAAGCTTGCACGGAGCGTGAAGCTGAAGTCCCAGTTTTTGTACATAAACTTCGAGGTGAAGCCCATGAGTACGTCGGCAGTGGGTTTCTTGTAGATATAGCGGTCGCCATCGTCGATGTAGCCGTTACCGTTGCGGTCAACGAACATGTTTTCGATGGGCTTGCCGTTCTCGTCGTATACCTGCTGGTAAACATAGAAGGAGTTGGCCGGATAACCCACCTTGTTCACCTGAACGGTACCGCCTGCGGGCAGTTTGGAGGGAGAAATACCCGTAGCTACATAGCCGGCGTCGCCATAGAGTTCTGTAATCTTGTTGCGGTTCCACATCACGTTGTACGTAACCTGCCAAGTAAAGTCGCGGGTTTGTACGGGGCGTGCGTTGAGGGTGAACTCCAGACCGTAGTTCTTCAGCTTACCGATGTTCTTCGTGATTTGGTTGTTGAAGTTCGTACCGGCCTCCACGTCAACGGTAGAGATGAGGTCTTTCGTTTCGCGGTAGTAGTAGTCCACCGAACCGTCGATGCGGTTGTTCAGGAAGGCAAAGTCAAGACCGGCGTTCCAAGTGGTGGTCTTTTCCCAAGTCAGGTCCTTGTTGAAGGCGTTGGGGCGTTGTGTGTGCATGTAGTCGCCGCCAATGGGGTATTGGGCGTAGTCATCACCCACGCTGTAGAGCGGAGTGTAGTAGAAGTCCATACCGATGTTCTGCTGTCCGGTGATACCCCAACCGAGGCGGAGTTTCAGGTCGGAGAGCCAGTCGGCGGTGCGCAGGAACTTTTCGTTCTTGATTTTCCATCCCAATGCCAAGGAGGGGAAGGTACCCCAGCGGTTGCCGTCGGCAAAGCGCGACGAACCATCCCAGCGCATGGTGAAGGTGAGCAAGTAACGGTCATTGTAGATATAGTTCAGGCGACCGAAGTAGGAGAGCAACGAGTTGCGGGTGGCGTAAGCCCTGCTGTTGCGTCCTTGGTAGTCTTTTGCGGTTTCCGTGTAGGGATCCCAGCCGCCGCCTTCGCCAAAGCCGTTGTTGTGGAAATGCTGTGCTTCAGTACCTGCCATGATGTCTACGTTGTGGTAACCAAAGATGTGTTGGTACTGAGCGTAAACGTTTCCTTGGAGGTTATATTTGTACTTCGCGTCGCGCCAGGTGCTTCCGAAGTAGTTGTTGGAAGCAGAGAAGGGAGAGATTTCCGTCCACTGGTTGCCTTCGGAGTAGTCGCCGCCGACATTGGCGTGGATGTGGAGGTCTTCAAAGCCGTGGAGCTTGTAGTCCAGCTCCATGTTGCCGATGAAGGACTGGCTCTTGGCGTGGTCGTTCTTCAGTTCGAGCATAGCCAAGGGGTTCGCCGTGTTCTTCGTGTTAGGCTGTGCCGTCCAGTTGGGGTCGGAGAAAGAGGCCGGCGTCATGTGCTGATAGTAGCCGCCGGTGAATTGTGCATAGGGGTCGTCGGCGTCAAAATATACGGGCTGCGTGGGGTCCATGCTCAGCGCGGCACCGATGGCGCCACCGTCGGCATAGCGGTTCTTGGCCGACATGAATTTGGCGTTCAAGTTCACGCTCAAATGCTCGTTGAAGAAAGTCGGAGCAAGGTTCATGGCCACAGTGTAGCGCTCAAAGCTTGAAGTCTTGATGATACCTTCTTCATTGGTATAGCCAAAGCTGAGGCGATAGGGCAACCATCCCAAACCACCGTTGATGGACACGTTGTGGTCGTGGCTTACGGCAGTCTGATAGATTTGGTCCTGCCAGTCGGTGTTGGCAGTGCCCAGCGGAAGGGTAGCTGCGTCGCCGAAAGTCTGCTGCACGTAGTTGCGATATTCGTCGCCGCTCATCACATCGTAGGTCTTGGCTTTAGTACCTACGCTCACGCTACCATTATACGTAACCTGCGGGCGGCTGTTCTTGCGACCTTTCTTGGTAGTAATGATAATCACACCGTTGGATGCACGCGAACCGTAGATGGCGGTGGCCGAAGCATCCTTCAGCACCGTAAAGCTGGCAATGTCTTCGGGGTTCACCATGGCCAGGGGGTTGGAAAGACCCTTCACGCCCTCGTTGTCCATGGCCAGTCCGTCGATGACAATCAGCGGGTCGTTGCTGGCGTTCAGTGACGAACCACCACGGATGCGGATGGAGGCACCGGCACCCGGCGTACCGCCGCCAGTAGCTACGTCCACACCGGCCACCTTACCCACAAGCATGTCCTGTGCGTTGGTGGTGATACCCTTGGTCATTTCGTCGGGCTTGATGGCCGTGACAGAACCGGTGGCATCAGTCTTCTTCACTTTGGCGTAACCCACTACCACCGCTTCGTTCAGCGTGGAGTTGTCTTCCAGCACGATGGTCATGGTGCCGTCGGCCTTCACCGTGGCTGTTTTGTAACCAATGTAAGCCACGCGCAGGTTGCTGCCCGCTGCCACATTGATGATAAAGTTACCGTTCGCATCGGTCTGGGTCATGGTTTTCGTACCCGGAACAGATACGGTTGCAAAGACAACGGGTTCGCCCGACTTGTCCTGCACATGTCCCTTCACCCTAACGCTTTGGGCATTAGCACCGAGCGACATGCAAGCTCCTGCCAGTATCACCGACAGGAACTTGGAATTAAGAGTCTTCTTGTTCATGTTATTAGAACTTGGTTGAAAAATTGTCAAATCAGAGAGGAGTTGGCGCAAAGAAAACAGGATTTTTTTCAGGAGGCTTCCTCCTGAAAAGGGACATGTCCCTTTAAAAATCTGTACTCTCCCGGTTTCTTTGCGCCCAGCAGGTTATTTAATAGGCACGATGCTGATGGCAAATCCGCCGCCGCTGGCAGCATGGAGCTTCAGTCGTGTCTTGGACGTTACGGTCTGCTGCTTGATGGTGTAAGCCTTGGGGTTCTTGTCCCACGAGGCATCTTTGGCATCAGCGTAGATGGTGGCCGTGTATTTCTGTCCCGGGTTAAGGAAGTTGAGGGTGAAGTCGGCATCGTGACCGTTCTCGTCGGCGCTGCAGCCCACGAACCAGTTTTCGCTGCCCTTCTGCTTGCGGGCAATGGTGATGTAGTCGCCCGGCTCAGCTTCAATGTACACGCTCTTGTCCCAGTCGAGTGCCACGTCTTTGATGAATTGGAAAGCGTCGAGGTGCTCTTTGTAGTGTTCGGGTACGTCGGCTGCCATCTGAAGCGGGCTGTACATCGTCACATACAGTGCCAGCTGACGGGCAATGGTGGTGCGCACGCGGCTGTTGTTGGAGGGATTCATCTTCGAGCAGTCAGTTTCAAAAATACCCGGCGTGTAGTCCATCGGACCTCCTATAAGGCGGGTAAAGGGCAGGATGGTGGTGTGGTCCACGGCGTTGCCGCCAAAGCTTTCATACTCCGTGCCGCGCGCACTCTCGTTGCCAATCAGGTTGGGCCAGGTGCGGCAGATGCCAGTGGGGCGGGTAGCTTCGTGGGCGTTGACCATGATGTGGTAGTCGGCGGCCTTTTCAACGCAATACTGATAGTGGTTGTTCATCCACTGGCCATAGTGGTGCTCACCGCGCGGCACGATGTTGCCCACATAGCCGCTCTTTACGGCGGGGTAGCCGTTGTCCACCATAAATTGATAAGCCTTGTCCAAGTGGCGCTCATAGTTGCGTGCCGATCCTGAGGTTTCGTGGTGCATAATCATCTTTACACCTTTCGATGCAGCATAGCGGTGAATTTCCTTCACGTCGAAGTCAGGGTAGGGCGTAACGAAGTCGAACACATAGTCCTTCTCGTGTCCGAACCAGTCCTCCCAGCCAATATTCCAGCCTTCCACCAGCACAGCATCGAACCCATGCTCGGCGGCAAAGTCGATATAGCGTTTCACGTTGGCCGTGTTGGCAGAGTGCGTGCCGTTGGGCTTGGCGTGCTCAAAATCCGTTTCGCCCAGCTTCACGGTCGAGAAGTCGTTGGTGTAGCTCCAGGTACCTTTGTTCGTGATCATGTCCCACCAAACGCCTATATATTTAGTGGGCTTAATCCATGAAGTATCTTTAATCTTGCAGGGTTCGTTCAGGTTGAGGGTGATGCGCGAAGCCAGGATGTCGGTGGCTTTATTGCTCACGATGACGGTGCGCCAGGGCGATACGCAGGGAGCCTGCAGATAGCCCTTGTCGCCACGAGCGTCGGGGGTGAGCCAGCTCTCGAAGGTCATGGTCTTGTCATCGTAGTTGAGGTGCATCGTGGAGTAGTCAATGCAGGCGGCCTCGTGCAGGTTGATATACAGGCCGTCGGCGGTTTTCATCATCAGTGCAGTCTGTACGCCCCCTTCCCAAATGGGCGTCTGCGAGGAGTTCTGTGTGACGGCTTCCTTCATCTTGCCGCGAATTTCGCTCAGCTTCGAGGTAACCGTTTCGTATTCCTGAGTGTCGTAGTCGCCGGGAAGCCACCAGGCGGTGTGGTCGCCGGTCATGGCAAACTGCGTGTGCTCTTCCTTCAAAGTGAAATAGGTGAGGTTCTTCTGTTCGGGAAATTCGTAGCGGAAGCCCAGACCGTCGTCGAACAGGCGGAAGCGGATTTTGATGAAGCGGTCGTTGACGGGCTGGCTCAACGTAACGCACAGTTCATTGTAGTGGTTGCGTATGCTGCTTTCTTCTCCCCAAACGGGTTGCCAGGTTTCGTCGAATGTGGTGTTTTCGTGTCCTGTTATCACAAATCCCGAGGTCAGGTTAGCCTTTTGTGCCAGTTTGGAAGCGTCGGCACGGGTTTTGAACTCAAAGTCTTGTGCTTTGTTGGGATCTTCCTGTTTCAGTTCCAACCCCAGGTGTGAGGGCTTGATGATGTCCTGACCTTTATATTGTAAATAATAGGTAGGACGACCTTGTGCATCAACCGAGAACTCCATTTTGAGCTCTCCGTTTGGCGATTTCAATTCCTGTGCGGATGCTGTCAATGACAGGCAGGCCAAGGAAAGAGTGGCAAGAAATTTATTCATTGTTTTATAGCTGATGTTTTATGAATTGACATGGATGAAAAATGAATTTTGCCGCGATGCCCTTGTTCGGGTGGAAAAATATGCAGTTCGCTTGCTTATTTTTTACATTGCATTTTGAGCACTCGGCGTTACAAAAGTACCATGAAGAAAGTGTGAACAAAAACAGTTATAATAAAATAGTAAAAAATATAAAGATGTTTGAAACTTATCTGTGCTGAAAATCAATTATTTTGCAATGAAAGTATGGAATAAAAATATAAATCGATAGTGAAGTCTGTGAAGGCTTTAAGAGTTGGTTTTGGCAAGTGTTCTTTACTTACATGCCGATAAATTGGCACAGTGAAGGCGGCTTTTAATACTTTTTTTAACGCCTGTTTTTTATCCTTATAAACGTTCCGTTTTCAGACATGTAGAACATGTAAGAAATAGTCCTGAACTATTTTTGCCTACTCGTCGAGTTGTTTTTTCAACTCGTCGAGTTGTCATGCAAAGTCCGCCATTGGTTAGTCAGTATAGGGAGGTGGAACTTTTTGCCCGATGAATAATCTGACCGTTGCTGTAAGTGGTTTCGTACACTATGCTGGATGCACTATACCCTCCCCTGTACCCTCCCCAAAAATGGAATTGGCAGAAATGAAATGGGAGCTTGATTTGCTCCCTATACGTAATTTTATTGGCGATTTCACCTTTCACTCTTTCACAAAAGTGCCTAAAACAAATGAAAATCAGTGTATTTAAGTGTGAAGGGTTTGTGGTTTCAACCTTTCACCTATGCCCTTGGTGTGAACACTTTGACTTTTTTGCATGGAAAGCTCCCCACCAATATCCCTCCCCCAAACATCCCCCTTTTCACCTCTGCATAAAAGCTTCCGGACGTTTATATTTTTACTTCTATTTTTCCATGCTTCAAACGTCTGTGGAAGTGAATGATGTGAAAGGTTCTTGTATCTAATCCTTCACATTGTAAATAGCTGAAAATCAGTTGTTTATATTTACTTTGTGAATGGGTGAACCTTTTTTTGAGGTTTAAATTACGTATATAGAAAGATTACTTTAGTCTTCTTCATTGATTTATATTTTTACTTCATTTTCCGCATTTATCCTTCCCTCCTGCGTCGGTATTATCCGATAGGTTGTACCATATCCTGCCATGAAGGTGCAAAAGCATTAACTTTTCCTTTTTTCTTCTAATTGCGTGGAATAAATCGGAGCTTATATCTAAATTTGCACGGTGATTTACACCACAAAACAACATGGGAACACTCTATTTGGTACCCACGCCCGTGGGTAATTTGGAGGACATCACCCTTCGTGCGCTCCGTATACTCAAAGAGGCCGATCTTGTGCTGGCGGAGGACACTCGCACTTCGGGAATGTTGCTTAAACATTTTGAAATCAAGAACCGGCTGGTTTCTCACCATAAGTTCAATGAGCACCAAACGGCCGATGCTTTTGCTGCACGCATGGCGGCCGGCGAAGTCATGGCTCTCATTTCCGATGCCGGCACACCGGGCATTTCTGATCCCGGTTTTATGCTGGTGAGAGCCTGTGTGGCACGCGGCGTAACGGTGCAGTGCCTGCCCGGTGCCACAGCATTTGTTCCGGCCCTGGTTGCTTCCGGACTTCCCTGCGAGCGTTTTGCTTTTGAGGGCTTTCTGCCCCAGAAAAAGGGGAGAGCCTCTCGCTTAGAAGCACTGAGAGAGGAACAAAGAACCATGATATTCTATGAATCTCCTTATCGTGTGGTAAAAACGCTGGCCCAATTTGCAGAAGTGTTTGGTTCGGAACGCAGGTGTGCTGCCTGTCGTGAAATTTCCAAGCTGCACGAGGAAACTGTGCGGGGCACGCTGACCGAAGTGCAGACTCATTTCGCGGAGCATGAGCCACGCGGCGAGTTCGTCCTGATTGTTGAGGGGGCAACTCCCTTGAAAAAGAAAAGAAACACTGAAGAATAACGCGCATAAAATGGGCTTGCTCCTATGCATCCCGCTTTATCATTAAATAAACATTCGTATGAAAAAAATTGTTTTGATGTTCGCTGCCACCTGCGCCTTGTGTGCAGCCCTTGTTTCGTGCAATACGAAGAAAGAGAAGGAAATGGAAAATGTGGACACCAGTGCAGCCACGATTGATTCCCTTCGACAGGCTCTTACGCAGTCGCAGAACGAATCGAGCGACCTTATTGCCACGCTTTCCCAAATCCAGGATGGTTTTGACCAAATCAATGAGGCTGAAGGCCGCGTGAACGTGGAAAACCGGCAGGGAGAAGGTGGCAACAAACAGGCCATCATCGAAAACATGGCGTTTATCCAACGCACGCTCCGGCTTAACCGTGAGTTGATTGCCAACCTTCAACAGCAACTTCGCAACTCGAACCAGCGGGATGCCGCCACTAAAGCCAAACTGGAGGAAATGGTGGCCAATTTTACCAAGCAGCTTGAAGACAAAAGCAAAGAGATTGAAGAGCTCCGTGCACAACTCGCTGCCAAGGATATCCAGATTGCTGAGCAGGGCGAACAGATCAATCGGCTCAATGAGGACGTGAATGAGCTGGCCAAGAAAAATGATGAAAAAGCACGCAAAGTGGAAGCTCAGGACAAGGAACTGCATACGGCCTACTATGTCTTCGGTACCAAAAAGGAACTCCGACAACAGCGTATACTCGACGGAAGCGATGTGCTGCAAAATAAGGACTTCAACAAGGATTATTTTACCCGTATTGACTTGCGTGTAACGAAAACCATCAAGCTTTACTCTAAGAGTGCCAAACTGATGACCAACCATCCGGAAGGTTCTTACTCGCTGGAGAAGGATGCCCAAGGGCAGTATGTGCTGCGCATCACCAATCCGCAAAACTTCTGGAGCGTCAGCAAGTATTTGGTGATTACCGTAAAATAATCGTTCCACAAAGCAAATTTCTATTCCGGCTATCTGCTGATGGCCGATATCAACCAACCCGTTTATTCTATAACGATGCAAAAGTGGTTAGCTTTTCCCCTTTCAGTGCTGCTTCTGTTCAGCTCGTGCAGTTACAGGCAGTTTAACGCCGTGGCCACAGGCGGTTCTGTGGGCGGTATGCTTGGTTCCAGCATAGGAGGCCTGGTCGGCGGACCGCGCGGGCACGACACGGGCATATTGGCCGGCATGGTAATCGGTGGGGCCATAGGAGCTGCCGTTACGGCTCCCAAACAAAATGAAACCGAAACCCGCACTTCGGCCGTTGGTGACGCATATCAAACGGAGGAAGTACACTATGGCACTTATCGCAGTCCAAGGTATACATCGCCTTCCGCCACTCGCGTTGATTTGTCCGAATTGGAAATCTGCAATGTGCATTTCCTGGATGGCAACAACAACGCACGGCTCGATAAGGATGAGGAGGCTTGCATCGTAATGGACATTTACAACCGCGGCAACCGCACGCTCTACAACGTGACTCCGATTATTATGTGCAGCAGTCGCCGTGTCAACATCTCACCTGCCGCCACCGTGAACAGTTTGCAGCCCGGGCAAGGCATTCGTTACCGTGCCAGTGTGCGGACTAACCGGCGCCTGAAGGACGATGCCGTGTTGTTCTACGTAAACTTTGGTTCGGGAAAACAGATGGTGAAGGCTAAAACTTTTAAAATCCAGACCGGTCGGTGAACACAATGCCCGGAATGAACGCTTCGTCTTTGGAGTGTTTACATACAAGTAATTAGAAAATAAGTTCTTGAAGTCTCTTGGGTTTTTCCAAAACCCATGAGGATATTCCGTGATTCACCACGCCATACGTACCCAACATATTTCTACCAAATGGAAAACAGTTTCCATCATGCGGATGTTTTATCCCCATAATGGAAACTGTTTTTTCTGTTTGGCAGTTGTTGTTTCTGTTTGGCAACTGTTCGTTGTTAAAGGCGTTACAGTCGGCGTGCGGCCAGGCGATTGCCGAAAGACTATGCCAAGTCGTTTATACCTAATGATAAATTAAGTTGGGTTACATCAGATATGTTTATTGCTCAATCTTCCAGTCGGTGAGGGTGTGCTTCTGCGCATCAAAGTTAATGCCTATTTTCACGACGGGCAGTCCGCAGAGTGCGAAGCGGGCGGGGTAGTCCTTGAGGTCGATTTGCCGCATGGCAGCTTCAGCGGAACGGTTGAGTTTGATGATAGCAGTGCTTCGTTCCCATTCCCCACGGGGTACCCGTTCGTGTTCTCCTTGGTTACTGCGGAATAGGAAAGAAACTGGTGGCATAGAAGCCACTGGTCACACGGCACTGCAAATGGAGTGAAAGCGTTGCGTCATTCATTCGAATGTGCCAGGGAGCGGGCCTGGCGCAGTTTGAGGTAGGAACAAACAGTCATGGAACCGTCCTCCTTGCGCAGATGCATGGCACCGCCCCGGCACACATTCCACTGCCGGCACGAGGTGCAGAAACCGCATTTCATCCATGTCCTGTCGCGGAACGGCTGGAAACGGTTCTCCCACACTTCCATGAAGCGGTCGGTGTAGATGTTTCCCTGGTCGAAGCGGCTGCGGATGCTCAGGCAGCCGGATATGGCACCGTCGTAGCGTACGGAGGCCGTATTGATGCCCGCACCGCAGAAGAAAGGATGGTCCCTCACCTGCATTTCATAGCGGCCCAGGTAGCCCTCGCACGAGTAGGAAACGTGGATGTCGCCCTTTTCACGTTCGGCCTTGATGAACTCCATCAGGTCGTGCAGTTGGGTGGGGGAAAGTTGCAATTCTTTGTCGTGGGCCGCCCGTCCCATGGGAAACACCGTAAACAGCCGCCAATGGTTCACCCCCATTTGCACCAGAAAGTCCTTGAAGCGCGGCAGCGTGGGGAAGTTGCGTGTGTTGACACAGGTGATGATATCCCACGTGATGTCCGATCTCTTCAGTGCCTCGATGGCCCTCACCGCGCGGTCGAAGCTTAGTTCACTGCCGCGCATCCAGTTGTGGTCCGCCTCGAAGCCGTCAAGGCTGATGGCAATGCTTTTCAGTCCGGCATCGGTGAGTTGGCGCAGTTTCTCCGTGTCGAGCAGCATACCGTTCGACACCATGCCCCACACGAAGCCTCGGCGGGTAATTTCCCTGCCGCAGTCCGCTATGTCGCTCCTCACCAGCGGTTCGCCGCCGGTGGTGATAATCATGATTTTCGACGGATCGCGTTCGCGGGCAATGTCGTCGAGCACCGGAGCGAAATCCTCAAAAGGCATGTCCTTGGGCATATCGTCCTTCCGGCAGTCACTGCCACAATGCCGGCAGTTGAGGTTGCAGCGCAAGGTGCATTCCCAGAACACCTCCTGCAGCAGTTGCCGCCGGGTTCTTGTTTCTACAAATTCTTCAATGGTCATGTTCGTAGCGCGTCAGTTTTTGGGGGAGTTATTGGCTATCTGTCGGTCTGTTGCCCTTCATGGGGAAATCGTCATCCTCTTCTTCATCGGGCATAATCGTCGTCATGGGCGGTTCGGGCGGCATGGGACCGTAGACATCCGGTATAGGGTCGTCCACCATATACGGCTGTATGTCCTCGTCTTCATTTTCATTGGGCCACAGATTGGGTTCTGGCGGTCCGTACATTGGAGCAATGAGTTGGTCGACAAACTCTTCCTCAACCTGCTGTTCCGAGTGTCGGAGTTTCTCGGCCTCTTCAGTCTTTCGCTTCCATTCCTGTATCCTCCGGTATTCGGCTTCGTCGTCGTCCGGTTCAATTCTGTCCATGTACCACGAGGGCGGTCCGTACACCTTGCCCATCGGCCTGTTCACCCATCTGCCGAGGTCGGCAGCAGGCTTTCCCGTCATATCTTCATCTTTTCGTTTCATATTTATGAAAAAGTATTAGTGTAGCAACGTATATAATAGATGCTTGAAACAAAATCGGTTGTGGCGTTCCCTCTTCAAATCCATGTAGTGCTGCAATCTGTTTTTGCAATCAACGTGTACATCTTGCGTGTCATCGCAGAAGGGATGCACAAATGTAGAAGTTTTTCTCGAAAACGGGCTTTTTATATACCAATCAAGGTTTGGGAAAATAAAAGAACCCGTTTTTAGGCGCAAATCCGGGAGTGCATGAAGGTGAATAAATCCCTAAGGAATTTTTTTGCTAAATTTGAAGTCGAAATGTAATACCTACATCCATTTGTACGTTAAACGTATTGCACATTCTACAATGTTTACACACCACAAAGCCATTCTCCGATTGGGCATCCCCATTGCCATCGGCCAGTTGGGCGTTATCATTATGGGCTTTGCCGACACGATGATGGTGGGCCGTTACAGCACCGAAGCTTTGGCTGCCGCCTCATTCGTCAACAGCGTCTTTAATCTCATCACCTTTCTTTTGATGGGCTACAGTTACGGGCTGACTCCTTTGGTCAGTTCCCTTTTCGGCCGAGGAAAGCATTGTGAGGCAGGCACGACGTTGGCACAAGCCGTGGTGTGCAATCTCCTTTTCGCCCTTTTGCTTATGGGGCTGATGGGTGTGGGCTATTTCTGTTTGGACCGTATGGGGCAACCTCCCCACCTGTTGCCTATTGTCCGTCCCTACTATCTGTGCGTGATGTGGTCCATTCCCTTTCTTGCCCTTTTCAATGTGATGCGCCAATTCACCGATGGAATCACCGAAACCGCCACAGCCATGTGGGCACTGCTTGCCGGGAATGCCTTGAACGTGGTGGGCAATTTCCTGCTGATTTATGGCGTTGGTCCCTTCCCCGAACTGGGACTGACGGGCGCCGGCCTGAGCACCCTTTTCTCGCGTGTGGTTACGGCAGCCATCCTTTTGGCTGTGCTGTGGCTTCGTCCGCGTTATGAAACCTTCCGTGAGGGCATCCGAAAAGCCGATTACACTGCGCAGTCACTCCGCCACATCAACCGACAATCGTTGCCCATTGCCCTGCAAATGGGCACGGAGAGCGGTGCTTTCACCTTCAGCGGAATCATGGCCGGGTGGTTGGGAGCGGTAGACTTGGCTTCGTTTCAAGTGATGGTGACCATCGGCACGCTTGGCTTCCTGCTCTATTACAGTTTCGGAGCGGGTTTGAGTATTCGGGTGGCAACATTCTATGGCGCACATGACGAGGTACAACTCCGCCGCGCCACGCGGGCAGGGCAGCACATCCTGTTAGGAATGGCAGCTATTTCGTCGCTAATCTTCCTGTTGTTGGGAAAAACGTTGGTTCAATCTTTCACCACCGACCCGGCGGTGATAACGCTCTGCATGGGTTTGATACCGCCGCTCATTCTCTACCAACTGGGCGATGCCATGCAAATTTGTTATGCCAATGCCTTGCGTGGAACCGCCCATGTGATGCCCATGATGTGGATAGCTTTTTTCAGCTATTTGGTGGTGAATATCCCCATTGCTTATCTGTTGGCATTTACCCTGGGGCTCGGTTCGCAGGGACTGTTCTTGGCTTTTAGTTGCGGTCTGTTCGTGGCGGCTTTCCTCTTTTACAACCGTTACCATGCCGTGGTGCGTCGTGGATGAGAGCTTCCCTTCTATTTGGAGTTACAGTTCACTGACCGCCCGTTCAAAATCAGTCGGGTCGTTCAGCGATTTGTTGCGCATCTTCGACCGGTAATTATAGACTGTGGCGAGTGAGAAGTTCAGGAAATGTGCAATCTGCGTGGTGTCCGTAACCCCGAGCCTAATGAGGGCAAAGATGCGCAACTCGGTGGTCAGTCTGTTGTCATGACGCGGCTGTATGCGGAACTCCGGTTGCAACAAATTGTTGAATTTATGGATAAAATCGGGGAAAAGCGTGAGAAAAGCCTGGTCAAAGTCATCGTAGAATTTGTCCTGCTCCTCTTTGATGACAGCTTCGCTTTTCAGTGATTTCATGAGTTCGTCTGTACGTCGTTCCTTTAGCAACCGAAGCGTATTTCTGCGGTAACCGATGAGCGTTTCGAGATAATTGCGGCAGCGGTTCAGGTAGCGGGCAATATATTCCTCTTTCACCTTGTCCGTCAGCTGCAACTCTGCATAGGTTTGCTGCAGTTCTTCGTTGGTCTTTTGCAGCTGTTGCATCGTGTGCTGCATTTTCTCGTTAGTCTGTGCAAGTTCATTGTTCGTCACGGTCTGTTGCTGTCGCAGCATACTGAGTTTTTTCATCTGTTTCCTTAGGTACAGTATGCCGATGCTGAGTGCCAGCAGCAAGCCCGCCAGTATGTAGGTGAAAATCCGTTCTTTTCGGTGTTGTTCCCGCTCGTGAGTTTTATATTGCTTGTCAATAATGGGGAAAACATTGGATACTTCCACCGCGCGTAGGCCTGCCTGACAGAAGTTCGCGTCTTCCATCGAACAAATCAGGTAGTTGTAGGCTCTTTCCACCTCTCCCTGTTCGTATACTTTGAGTGCGAGCAAGGGCAATGCCTGATATTCCGTGGTTCCCCGTTTGATATCAGCCTTAGCCGCCATGATGAGGAAATGAATGGCTTCCCGCTGTTTGTCCATGGCGTTGTAGGCCATGTAGAGCGTGAAGCAGATGTAAGGGTCGGGCATATCCTCACTCATTTTGCGGGCATAGGGCAACAAAAGCTCCACAGCCTGTTGCGGTTGCCCGTTGGCTATGGCTTTGTCAGCTTCTACGATGCTTCGTGACTCCCCCGGTTCGTCGATGAGGATGAGTGAATCGCGGTAAAGCACCATCCGTTCACCCCACAGTCGGCGTGGCTGCGACAACTTGACGTACGAAGTAATCCAGCCGCAGAGCGTTCTCCAGGTGCGGTAGTAGTAAAGCCTCAGGGCTGGGTTCTGAGCTGAAATCAGTTCTGTGTCTACCTTCTGAAGTTCGTTGACAGCCTCGCCATAGAGGGCCGAAATAGAATAAATTTCCGCCTGGCCAATGTGAATAAAGGCTTGTAACACCGGGCTCTCCGCTGCTTCCGGCGTGGCAGCTATCAAATCCAGATAAATCTGCGCCGAGTCTGTTTGATAGTGCGAGTATAGATAGAATATTTCTTTGTAGAGTGCAATCCGGTTGTGCCCGTCGGCCTGTTGCGACTGCTGCTTCAATCGTTCTATTTGTTCATTGCGCCCGGCATGGTATGTAGCTTTTTTTTCTACAATGGAGTCAAGCTGCTTGAGCTGTTTTTCAATCTCTCGGTCTAATGGCGCATTTTGGGCATGGACAGCGTACGAAAACAGCAGGGCAAAAAATATCAAGATGTGTTTCATATAGTAGATTTAAGGCGGATAGGTTAGAGAATGAGTCACAAAGATAGTGCAAGGCGAGAGCAAAGAAAAGAAAAACAAAAAATTTTTTTTAACAAACAGAAATTTCAGGTGTTGAATAACCCCTATGAAAAGTATCTGGTACAATTGGGCATTTTTACCCGATATTTCACCCTCCTATATACGCATTTTTATTCCCGAAAAAAGCATTCACTCCTTCACACGAAGGCTTTTTCTTTATGATTTTCAATTGTTTTGAGTGTGAAGGCTTTGATTTTTAACCCTTCACAGCGCACAGTGCTTTGACGCCTCTTTCTTCCTGCTTGTCAATGGATTTTCGGTGTGAAGGCTTGCTCTTTCAACCCTTCACAAGCGTTCACCGCCCGTGTGTGAATGCTTAGCTGCCCGTGTGAATGCTTTGTTTTCCAAGCCTTCACACTCGAAACCACTGAAAATCAGCCGGAAACACACCTCGTGTGAAGGGGTGAATACTTTTTTCGGGAAATATATCACGTATATACGCGCGCGCGGAAAACGTATTCACCAAACGGATTGCGACTTCTTCAGTGCGATTTACCCGCTTCGTCTGCCCGTTCGGACACGGCGTGATGTTCTTTTCACAAGTCGCCGACTATTTTTTACAACTCGGCGAGTTGACAAAACAACTCCAGGACTTTTGGGAACAACTCCAGGACTTTTTAGACAGGCATACCTTAGCTTTAAAATTTTCAGCCTCATAACCTTTCCGCATCTAAAACCTCAGTGATTAACAAATAGTAGAGTTTTAAAAGAAGGTAGATGATGTAAATACCCACCTCCAATGGCCTGTTTTTTTCTTTAATTCTTTAAAAATCATTTATATTTTTAGCTCCATCTATGAGGACTTCTAATCTGAAAATCAGAAGTTTCAGCTTCTAAATACTTTATATTTTATCTTCATGTCCTTGCATATAGCTGCTTCACAGCATAATTTTGCAAACAAAACAAATAAAAGCGAAAATTATCGCCATGAGAAAAAGCGTTTTGCTCACTTTGCTCCTTTTATGTACGATGTCTTGTTTCAGTCGCAAGGCAGTGCCGGCCGTACAAGTGCAGCCCGCGTTTTGGTGGAGCGGCATGGTCAACCCGTCCCTGCAACTGATGTTGCGGGCTGAAGGAGTTGGGCAGAGCGAAGTAAGTATCGATGCCACAGACATTCAGATTGATAGTATTTTCCGACCAACCAACACAAACTATCTCTTCATATATTTAAATGTCGCTAAGGCCGCTCCCGGACAGTTCACCATTGAGTTGCGCAATAACGGGAAAAAACAACGTATTTCCTACGAACTTCGCCAACGTAACCAAGCCGTGAAAGCACAGGGCTTCGATGCCTCCGACGTGCTCTACCTCCTCATGCCCGACCGCTTTGCCAACGGCAACCCCGCCAACGATGTGGTGAAAGGACTCAAGGAGCAAACGGCAGGACAACAGCCGGATGCCCGCCATGGCGGCGACCTGGAAGGAATGACGGCGGCTTTGGATTATCTGGCCGACCTCGGCGTTACCACCATTTGGCCCACTCCTTTGCAGGTCAACGACATGCCTTCCCACTCGTACCATGGCTATGCCATCACCGACTATTACGAAATCGATCCACGCTATGGAGGTAACGAAGCCTACCGACAGTTTGTAGAGCAGGCACACAACAAGGGACTGAAGGTGGTGCAGGATATGGTGTTCAACCATTGTGGTTCTGAAAACTTCCTTTTCACCGACCGGCCCGACGACTCGTGGTTCAACAACCAAAGCCAATACGTGCAGACCGCTTATCGCATTGCAGCAGTGAGCGATTCCCACGCCGTAGTTGCCGACCGTGAAAATGCACAGGACGGTTGGTTCGTGCAAGTCATGCCCGATTTGAACCAACGCAACCCCCACGTGATGCAATACCTCATTCAAAATTCCATCTGGTGGGTGGAATATGCCGGCATCGACGGCATCCGGCAAGATACTTACCCCTATGCTGACCGAGCCGCCATGGCGCGATGGAATGAGGCCGTGTTGAAAGAATATCCCCACTTCAATATTGTCGGAGAAACGTGGATTAACCACAATGTCGGCGTGAGCTATTGGCAGAAGAACTCTCCTTTGGCAAAAGACAACTCCCAGCTGCCCACAGTCATGGACTTTCCCCTCATGGGACTGCTCAACAGTTGCTTGGACGAGGAGACCAACGATTGGGATAAAGGTTTGGCGCGTATCTATGAGTATCTGAGTCAGGACATCGTCTATGCCGACCCCATGCACCTGCTCACGTTCCTCACCAATCACGACACAGACCGCTTTGCCCGTGTGCCCGAACAGGCAGCCCTGACCAACCGCTACCGTCAGGCCATCACGTTGCTTCTCACCCTGCGGGGCATCCCCCAGCTTTACTATGGCGACGAACTGGCCATGGCCGGCAATAAATCGAAGGGTGATGGGGCTTTGCGGCAGAACTTTCCCGGCGGATTTCCCGGCGATGCGGTGAATGCTTTCAAGGGAGAAAACCTCACGCCGCTCATGCAGCAGACGCTGAACCTGACCCGTCGCCTCCTCCAATGGCGCAAGGGAAATGAAGCAGTGGCCAAGGGCAGTTTCAAGCACTATGCCATCAACCAAGGTGTCTATGTGTATGCACGGCAGTACAAAGGACGCACCGTTACCGTTATCATGAATGGTACAGACCACCCTGTGAACCTCAGCCTTGGCCGTTATGCGGAAGTATTGCCCGCATCCGTTGGCACAGACGTGCTGACGGGAAGCAAGGTCGACCTTTCGGGCGACTGTCTCCAACTGGGCGTGCGAACCACTTACGTTTTAGAATTTTAGGTACTTTCAAGTGTTTTATATTAGGTAATTAAGATTGGATAGGCTGTTCTTGACAGTTTTTAAAGAGCAGTTCAAGTGTTTTAGGTAACAAACACATTAGTTGTTGGGGCAGGCACTTCTTCGGGAGAAGAGGTGTCTGTGCTTTTTATATCCCTGTTTGTCAGGAAATATTCTCCTTTTTGGTCAAACAGGCTATTTTCTGTTCCTCTTGGACCCGGGTGGCGGCTTCTCCGCTTGGCTTTTTTAACAACCTAAACAAGGCCAAATGCGTGGTATGCCTTATTTTTGCCCGACGAACGGAGCCTTCAATGAGGAGCCGGCCATGTTCATTTTTTAACTACCTCCTTTCTATGCTCGAAGAACTCATTCAGGCAGCCCTGCGTGCCGGCTGCGAAATTATGAAGATATACAATAGTCCCGAAACCGACTGGCAGGTGGAGCGAAAAGCCGACAACTCGCCTCTCACCCTGGCCGATAGGCGCAGCCACGACGTGATAGCCGAGGCACTGGCCGCCAGCCCCTTCCCCATGCTCAGTGAGGAGGGAACCATTCCCCCCTTCGAGGAGCGGAACGGCTGGACAAAACTTTGGGTTGTCGATCCGCTGGACGGAACCAAGGAGTTCTTGAAACGAAACGGCGAGTTCACCGTCAATATAGCTCTTGTGGAAAACAGCACGCCGACACTCGGCATTATTTATGCTCCGGCTTTGTACCGACTCTACTGGGGAGTGCTGGGAGAGGGCGCTTTCATGGCACAGGTCGACCCCGAGGATATGGGCATCCGCCCGGAGCAGCGATTACCCCTGCATCGGGAGCGACCAACCGCCAGTTGCCGTGTGGTGGCCTCCCGTTCACATCTTTCGCCCGAAACCGAACAATTCATCAATTGCCTTCGGCAGACTCACCTGCAGGTGGAAACCGTCAGTGCGGGCAGTTCGCTCAAAATATGCCTGGTGGCCGAAGGAGCGGCCGACGTGTATCCACGCTTGGCTCCCACCATGGAGTGGGACACGGCGGCCGGACACGCCATAGCCTTGGCAGCAGGATGCCGGATTACCGATGCGCTGACCGGAACGCCACTCCTATATAATAAGGAAGACCTTCACAACCCCTGGTTCGTGGTGGAGCGTTAGCCGTTCCTGTTCCCCATGAATAGGTTTACCTGACACAAATCGCTAAACTACTTTTTCATGACATTCCAAGTAATTTTCGTTCTTATAGTTTTGGCCTTTGTCATTCTGGCTTTGGTAAAGGACCACATGCGGCCCGGATTGGTTCTCCTGTCCGGGGCTGTGGTCTTTCTGTGTGCCGGCATTCTCACACCAAAGGAGCTTTTGGAAGGATTTTCCAACAAAGGCATGATCACCGTGGCCATGCTCTTTTTGGTGAGCGAGGGCGTGCGGCGTTCGGGCCTGTTGGAGGAAATGCTGCGTCGTTTGTTGCCGCACGGGAAGCAGGCCGGCGGCATACGGGCAGTGCAGTTGCGCATGTTACCCACCGTTTCCTTTATTTCAGCCTTCCTCAACAATACGCCGGTCGTCGTCATTTTCGCTCCGATGCTCAAACGCTGGGCCGAGAAGCACGGAGTGGCCGCCACCAAACTGCTTATCCCGCTTTCCTACGCCACCATCCTTGGCGGAGTCTGCACCCTCATAGGAACCAGTACGAACCTGGTGGTTCACGGCATGGTCATTGACGCCGGGTTCCGGGGTTTCGGAATGTTTGAGCTGGGAAAAGTGGGCATTATCGTTGCTTCGGTGGGGCTGATCTACGTGTGGCTTTTCTCCGGCAAACTGTTGCCCGAACAACGCAAAGCATCAGATGATCAAACCATTGAGGCGGAGCGCGACAAAGGACTTCACCGCATAGAAGTCGTGTTGGGCGCGCGATTTCCCGCCATCAACAAACGCATCATCGACTTTGATTTTAAACAGAAATACGGAGCGTTGGTGCTGGAGCTGCGACGCGGCGGCGAAACGATAATAATGCACGATATGCGCCGCGAACGTTTTCACGAAGGCGACACGCTTGTGCTGCTGGCCGACGACTCCTTTATGCAAAACTGGGGCGATTCTTCTTTCTTCCTCATGGTGTCCAACGGGAAGGAGCCCGAAATCAAAATGACGCTGTGGAAACGGTGGCTTTCCGTCGTGTTGTTGGCCATCATGATTGTGGGTGCCACGCTGGGCGAGCTTCCGGCCGTGCAGCATGCCCTTCCCGGCATCAAGCTCGACATGTTTTTCTGTGTCTGTTTCGTTACCATTCTCATGGCCTGGCTCAATATGTTCCCGGCCCGTAAGTACACCAAATTTATTTCGTGGGACATCCTCATCACCATTGCTTCGGCGTTTGCCATCAGCCGGGCCATGCAAAATTCGGGCATGGCCGATGCCGTGGCCGGCTTTGCCGTTGATCTCAGTCGCCACTACAGTCCCAGCGTCCTGTTGGCCGTGGTTTTTATCATTACCAATTTGTTTACCGAGTTGATGACAAATAACGCGGCGGCGGCTTTGGCATTTCCCATCTCCCTTGCCATTGCCGAACACATGGGCGTGAGTCCCATGCCCTTCTTTGTGACCATCTGCATGGCGGCTTCGGCCAGTTTCAGCACCCCCATCGGTTACCAGACTAACCTCATCGTGCAAGGTGTGGGCAACTATCGGTTTGCCGACTTCGTACGCATCGGTCTACCCCTGAACCTTTTGACTTTAATCATAACAGTGACTTTCGTACCGCTGTTTTGGCCTTTCTAACTACAAGATATGAAGAAAATAATCAACCCTTTCGTCCACTTGGATGGCTATAATTGTTTCGGATGTGCTCCCGGCAATCCGCTGGGCGTCAAAATGGAATTTTTTGAAGACGGCGACGATATTGTAAGCTTGTGGCAGCCGCGCCCCGAGTTCCAAGGCTGGCTCAATACCCTGCATGGAGGCATTCAGAGCGTGTTGCTCGACGAAATATGTGGCTGGGTGGTGATGCGGAAGCTGCAAACGGCAGGCGTTACGTCCAAAATGGAAACCCGTTTCCTCCATCCTGTCAGCACAGAGGAGCCCCAGCTCACCCTGCGTGCACACATCACCGCACAGCGTCGAAACATCGTAACGATAGAAGCCACTTTGGCCGACTCTTCCGGTCGCATCTGTTCGCAGGCAGTCTGCACCTATTTCACTTTTCCCCGCGAAAAGGCCGAGCAGGACATGCACTTCTGTGGTTGTGAGGTGGAGGCGTGATGCCGGTTACGCTTGAGGATATCGGCAACGTTCCCTTTGTATGTAGAATATGTTCTATCCATTGTCCGCGAGGCGCACTTGCAGACCATCGATGCGGATTTTCTCTTCCTCCACCAGCGTTCGCAACGCTTTGTCGCGCACTTGGGGCAAAAAGTCCTCCTTCAGCAAATTCTCCGGGTTGTGAGCCGCTCCGTCGGCCAGCACCTGCAGCATCTTTTCCATGCACTGTCGCACCAAATCCTTCGGGGCCGGTGTGGCAGTGCCTTTTTTTCGTGTCAGACACACGTCGCAGCAGCCGCAGTCGTCGGCATCATCGTTGAAGTAGCGGAGCAGGTAGCGGCTGCGGCAGAGTTCTTGCTGTTCGATGTACTTGGTCATGGCCTCAATGCGCTGTTGGTACACCTCGCGGCGCTGTTCGTAGATGGAGGGCGGGATTTCTACATAGCAAGTGTCCACCCGTCGCATCGTGTACGTAATCTGGGGCGTGTTGTTGTGCGGAATATAATTGATGATGCGGTACATGCTGAGATTTTTCAGCAGTTCATACACCTTTTCGGCCGTCAGACCGCAGAGTTCCCCGAGTCGGTCCTCTTCTATCGGCACATAGTCAGCAAAGAAGCCTCCATTCAGGCGCAGCAGCGCGTTCAGTACAGCATCTTCCTCTCTGTTGAGATAGTGTACGTCGTACAGCTCGTCGCGTTGCAAAAGAAAAATGACGCGCGAGGTGTTTTCCCCATCCGGGTTATACTGAATATAGCCCGCTTGCGTGAGCAGGTTCAGCGCACTTTCCAACAGCACCGGGAAGTGGCGGAACACGCGGCAGAAGCGGTCCATGTTGAATTGGAACGTGCGGCCCTCGGCTTCCCCTTCGCCGATTTGGTAAAACGAAGAAAGGTCCGTATAAACCTTGCGTATGTAGTCCCGTTCAGGAAACGTTTGTGCTATCCTCTGTCGCAGCTGTAGCGTATCTCCCTGCCGGTTCAGCAACACCGCATACGAGGTCTTTCCATCTCGTCCGCCACGTCCGGCCTCTTGAAAATAGGCTTCGGGCGAATCCGGCACATCCATGTGAACCACCAGCCGGACATCCGGCTTGTCGATGCCCATGCCAAACGCATTGGTGGCCACCATTACCCGCACATCGTTGCATTGCCAAGCCTGTTGGCGCATGTCTTTGTCGAGGGTGGTCAGTCCGGCGTGATAGTTGAGTGCGCTGATACCTTGTTGGCGGAGCCATTCCGCCAGCTCGCCCGTGTTGCGACGGTTGCGTGTGTACACGATGGCCGAGCCCGGAACCCTTTGCAGAATATGGAGGAGTTCTTCATTCTTATCTTGCGTCGTGCGCACCACATAGCGCAGGTTGGGGCGCTCGAAGCTCATGCGAAACACCTTCCCGTCCTGAAAGTCCAATCGGAGGCAGATGTCTTCCACCACCTTGACCGTGGCTGTGGCCGTCAAGGCGAGTACGGGCACTCCCGGCAGCAAACGGCGCACTTCGGCAATGCGTAGATAGTGCGGACGGAAGTCGTAGCCCCACTGGGAGATACAATGCGCCTCGTCCACCGTGATCAGACACACTTTCATGCGGCTCACTTTGTTTAGGAACAGCGGTGTGGCTAACCGTTCGGGCGACACGTAGAGAAACTTGTAGGCTCCGAAGATGGCATTGTCCAAGTGGCGCAAAATTTCTTCGCGCGTTTGTCCCGAAAATACGGCCGCCGCCTGAATGCCCCTTTGCCGCAGGTGGTACACCTGGTCTTTCATCAAGGCAATCAGCGGCGTAACCACCAAGCACAACCCTTCCATGGCCAAAGCCGGCACCTGGAAGGTGATGCTCTTGCCTCCTCCGGTCGGCATCAGGCCCAATGTGTCGTGTCCTTGCGCCACATTGCTGATGATGTCGGCCTGAATGCCCCGGAAGTCGGGATAACCCCAATACTGTCTGAGGATTGACTTGAATTGCTCCATGGAAAATGTTGACCGCTACGTTGTCAGCGCCAAACGTCAGTCTGCCGATGGGCGGATGTCGTCAATTTGCAGTTGCACCTCGCCTCGTTTGTGCGAGTTCTCCTCGATGGTGTAGCAAATGTCGAAGGCGCGTTTCGTCTTGATGAACCGTACCTGCGAGCTCTGGCCAAAAGCAATGCCGTTCATCACATTGTTGCTTTTGTTGTCCACCAATTCCAATTTGATGTGCTCCTGACCGCGTCCTACCACTTTGCTTGTGCCGTAGTCGTACACCCTGCGAGTGCAGAACACCGGTTTAGGGTTGCAGGGGCCGAATGGCGCGAAACGTCGCAGCTGCTGGTAAAAGCGGAAGGTGACATCTTTGAAATCCAGCTCGGCGTTGATTTCGAGTGTCGCCTCTGTTTGTTCGTCCAGTATGTGTTCCGTTACATAGTTTTCAAAGCGGCGGCTGAACTCCTCCACGTTTTTCACAGGCATGGTAAGTCCTGCGGCATACGTATGGCCGCCGAAGTTTTCCAGCAAGTCTTCACAACTTTGAACCGCCTTGTACACATCGAAGCCCGAGACCGAGCGTGCCGAGCCCGTGGCCATGCCCTCCGAGCGCGTGAGTACCACGGCTGGTCGGTAATACTGTTCCGTCAGTCGTGATGCCACGATGCCGATGACCCCTTTGTGCCACGCCTCGTTGTAGATGACAATGCTGCGTCGCTCGTCCAGTCCGGGCAGGTCCTTCACTTGTTCCATGGCCTCCTCGGTCATTTGTTTGTCAAGATCCTTTCGGGCTTCGTTGTAGAGGTTGATGCGCCCCGCCTTTTCTAATGCGGCGGCGTAGTCCTTCTCCACGAGCAGTTCCACGGCCTCCTTGCCGTTCTGCATACGCCCGGAAGCATTGATGCGCGGGCCTATTTTGAAGATGATGTCGTTCATCGTCAGCTCGCGGTCAGCCAATCCGCACACCTCCACGATGGCTTGCAGCCCGATGCCCGGGTTGGAGTTCAGGCAGCGGAGTCCGTGGTAGGCCAGTATGCGGTTTTCGCCCATCACGGGTACAATGTCCGATGCAATGCTCACTGCGCAGAGGTCGAGCAGCTGGTTGAGTTTGTTAAACTCGATGCCGTTGTTCAAAGCGAAGGCTTGCATGAATTTAAAGCCCACGCCACATCCCGACAGGTCGGTGTACGGATAGTGGTTGTCTTTCCGTTTCGGATTGAGTATGGCTACGGCGCAAGGCAACTCGTCGTCCGGCACGTGATGGTCGCAGATGATGAAATCGATGCCCAGTTCTTTGGCATAAGCAATTTCTTCGATGGCCTTGATGCCGCAGTCGAGCACGATGATAAGGCCCACGCCTGTTTCTGCGGCGAACTCCACACCTTTTCGGGAGATGCCGTATCCCTCATCGTAGCGGTCGGGGATGTAGTAGTCAATGTTTGAGTAGTACTGCCGTAAAAATTTGTATACAAGAGCCACTGCCGTGCAACCATCCACATCGTAGTCGCCGTACACCATGATTCTTTCCTTGCGTCCCATGGCCAGGTTCAAGCGGTCCACCGCTTGCTGCATATCGTTCATGAGAAAAGGGTCGTGGAGTTCGGTCAGCTGTGGACGGAAGAAGTGGCGGGCTTGTTGCACCGTGCAGATGCCGCGCTCGAAGAGCAGTCCCGCCAGCGCAGGGTGAATGCCCAGTTCGCCGGCTAAGGAAGCCTGAGCCGCTGCGGTGGCCGCATCGGGTGCTTCGTAGTGCCATTTGTAGTTCATGCTGATATATCATTTTTATTTTGTGCTTGTGATGAAAAGAGATGGGATGCACATTCTTCGCGTGCTCCTTGGAGAACCGCAGTGGTGCATACGGTCTGCTAAAGTAGGCATAATTTGTTGAATAAGGGCAGATTTGTAGCCAAAACCGTTCGGAAATCGATGTTTTTACGTTCTTTTAAAACTCTGGGTTTTGGAAGCTGAGCCTGGCAAACGTGTTTCTTCTCTGTGGCAGAAGGACTTTTTTCGGGGGTGGGCGACATGGGTTTGGCAGAAGGGTAGGGGAACGTGTGAAATGTTAAAATGAAAAATTCGGATTTGGCTTTTTGCACCCAAATGACTACCTTTGTCCACACAGGAGGAGGAAGACCCCGACAGCCGGCTTCTTCCTTTTTTTGTACCTCTTTTTCGTCGAAAAATAGTTCGGCAGTAGCGTTGACAACTCGCCGAGTTGTGATTTCAACTCGCCGAGTAGGAATTACAAGTCGCCGAGTTGGATGTTTTAGAGGTGCGAAAAATGTACGCGAAAGTTAAAAATGTTAATGTGAAAGGTCGCTGCGGGAGTCAGTCAGCTGGGTGCTTTCCACGTGCTGAGCGGTTGCTTTCGGGCATGTTGCTTCCGGTGCGTGAACTTCTTTTCCTCCTGATAATGTTTCAGCTATAAATTTTTCTTCTCCGTTTCGCCATGAAATATCTCGAATTTACTTTTACCACACGTCCAGCTACGGAAGCCGTGCAGGACGTGTTGGCCGCTGTGTTGGCCGAAATCGGTTTCGACAGCTTTGTTCACACCGACGAGCTCGACCGTCCCGCCGTTGAGCGTTCCCCCAATCCTGAAGTACCCGTGTTGGCCGAAAAGGCAAGTGAGGACCATTTCCGTTGCTACGTGCAGCAAAGTCTGTTCAGCCGTGAGGCGCTCGACGAAGTCCTGGCCTCCTTCCCACTGCCCGACGTGGAAATTTCCTACACCATGGCCGAGGCGGAGGACAAAGACTGGAACGAAGAATGGGAGAAGAATTATTTTCAACCACTCGTCGTCGACGGCCGTTGCGTCATTGCCGGCACCTTCCACAAGGACGTGCCCGCAGCGGAATACAGCATCTTTATCAACCCACAAATGTCTTTCGGCACCGGCCACCATGCCACCACGTCGCAAATGATAAGCCGTTTGCTCACGGACGACATTGCGGGTAAGGAAGTGCTCGATATGGGGTGTGGAACCGGCATCCTCGCCATCCTGGCCCGTATGCGCGGAGCCCGCCACTGCGTGGCTATCGACGTAGACGAATGGTGCGTGAAAAACTCCCTTGAAAACATCGCGCTGAACCACCTCGACGGCATCGATGTGGAGCTGGGAAATGCTACATTGCTCGAAGGCAAAGGTCCGTTCGACCTGGTTATTGCCAATATCAACCTTGGCATTCTGCTCAGCGACTTGAAATTCTATGTACCCGTCATGAAGCCCCACGCCTATATATATATGAGTGGTTTCTACGACACCGATGTGCCGCAACTCCTGGCCGAGGCCGAAGCGCAAGGGCTGACGCTCGTTGACAAGCACGTATTGGACAGTTGGGCCTGTATCAAACTTGTCAAGAATGCCTGACTATAATTTCTGAAACCGCTATCGGCCATTTTCGGCCTGCCATCGTGGCAGTGCTGCCGCCGACAGGCAGAATAACTCCCGGAGGAATGTATATTTTACGTATATTCCTCCTTTTTTATGCACTAAATAAATTTTATTCTGCATTTTCTTTGTATATAGTATCGGGAATTGTGTAAAATTGTATATTTGCAGCCTCAAAAGCAAGCAGATAAGAAGATGAGCAAGCGAATGCAACGGTTAGAAGTGCTGCGCGTGATATTGGCAAGTAGCCAAATGGGCAGCCATGAAGACATATTGAAAGAACTCGCCCGCAACGGATGGGACGTGACCCAGGCCACCTTGTCGCGCGACTTGAGCAAGCTGCACGCGGCCAAGGTGCTGAGCGATGAGGGCTACCGTTACATCCTGCCCGACCATCCCCTGTACCGGCGGACGGTGAGCCCCGACGTGGTGCCCCAGTACCTGCGCAACACGGGTTTCCTCTCCATCGACTTTTCCGGCCCCCTTGCCGTGCTCCACACCCGTCCCGGTTATGCCGGCGGCTTGGCGTCGGACATAGATAGCCATCGGTTATCCACCGTGGCGGGTACGATTGCCGGCGACGACACCATTTTGGTCGTCATCCAGGAGAACGCCACCCGACAGGAGTTCACCGACGAACTGGCCACCGTGATACCCGCTGTGAAAAGCCTTGTGTTGTAAAAAGTTCGCCCGGCGGGAGGCACATCCCGCTGACAATTTCATGTAATCATTATCATACAATCCATAAACCTCCCCCTACATGGAAGAATACAACGATGGAATCAGCGTCATCGTAGCTGATGCGAGCCATGAGAAATACGTTGACACCATACTCAAAACCATTACCGATGCCGCCAAGGTGCGCGGTTCGGGCATTGCCAGCCGTACGCACGAGTACGTGGCTACCAAAATGAAAGAACGTAAGGCCATCATCGCCCTCTACGGCGAGGAGTTCGCCGGCTTTTGTTACATAGAAAGTTGGGAGAACAAACACTACGTGGCCAACTCCGGTTTGATTGTCGTGCCCAAGTTTCGCGGCCACCACCTGGCCACGCGCATCAAACGGTTAGCTTTTTCGCTCAGCCGCGTGCGTTGGCCCCACGCCAAGATATTCGGGCTCACCAGTTCCGGCGCGGTGATGCGCATCAACACCTCGCTGGGTTACGTGCCCGTGCCTTTCAGCGAACTGACGCAGGACGAAGAGTACTGGAAAGGCTGCGGCACTCCCGAAGAGCCCTGCTGCATCAACTGCGACGTGCTGGCGCGCACCGGACGCAAGTATTGTGTCTGCACCGGCATGCTATTCGACCCCGAACGCCACCCCGGCAAGCCCCTGCCCGTGGAAATTCCGCAGGACGTGCTCGACTTTATCCGCGAAAACGAGCCGGCGTAGCGTACAGCGTGCCCTATGTTTCAAGTAGCAAGGCCATGTCGGAAACAAATCCTCCCTTCCACATTCCCTTACATCCATTTCATCCCACTCCAAGCGAATTATCATCATGAAAAAGAAAGTTGTGGTCGCCTTCAGCGGCGGACTTGACACCTCTTACACCGTTATGTATTTGGCAAAGGAAAAAGGCTACGAAGTGTACGCCGCCTGTGCCAACACCGGTGGATTTAGCGAAGAACAACTCAAGACTAACGAAGAAAATGCCTACAAGTTGGGCGCAAAGCAGTACGTTACGCTCGACGTTACCCACGAATATTATGAGAAAAGCCTCAAGTTCATGGTCTACGGCAACGTGCTGCGCAACAATGTCTACCCCATCTCCGTGTCGTCCGAACGTATTTTCCAAGGCATGGCCATTGCGCGCTACGCCAAGGAAATCGGGGCCGACGCCATTGCCCACGGTTCCACGGGAGCCGGCAACGATCAGGTGCGATTCGACATGACATTTCTCGTCATGTGCCCCGACATGGAAATCATCACCCTCACGCGTGACGGTAACCTGAGCCGCAAAGAAGAAGTGGACTACCTCAACGCCCACGGCTTCAACGCCGACTTCGCCAAGCTGAAGTATTCCTACAACGTCGGCATCTGGGGCACCAGCATCTGCGGCGGCGAAATCTTAGACTCCGCCCAGGGACTGCCCGAGGAGGCTTATCTCAAACAAGTTACAAAAAACGGAACCGAAGAGCTGCGACTGACTTTTGAACACGGCGAGCTGAAGGCCATCAACGGCGTGCGCTACGACGACCCCATCGAGGCCATTTGCAAGGTGGAGGAAATCGGCGCAGCCTACGGCATTGGCCGCGATATGCACGTGGGTGACACGATTATAGGTATCAAGGGACGTGTAGGATTTGAGGCCGCAGCCCCCGCACTCATCATCGGCGCCCACCGTTTCTTGGAGAAGTACACACTCTCGAAGTGGCAGCAATACTGGAAGGACCAGGTGGCCAACTGGTACGGCATGTTCCTCCACGAAAGCCAGTATCTCGAACCCGTGATGCGCGACATCGAGGCCATGCTCACCAGCTCGCAGCGCCATGTCAACGGCACGGCTATCCTGCAGCTGCGCCCCCTCGGTTTCAGCACCGTGGGCGTGGAGAGCCAGGACGACCTTGTCAAAACAAAGTTCGGCGAATACGGCGAAACGCAGAAAGGCTGGACCGCAGACGACGCCAAGGGCTTCATCAAAGTGCTCAGCACACCGCTGCGCGTGTTCTACGCCAACCACACTGAAGACTAATTTTCGCTCATCCGCTGACTCCTTTATCTATATGGTGATTCGACTTTCTGAACTTCAGAAAGTTGAAGATTATAAGGTGATGCTCGCTTCGCTCTCAGGTTATGAGGTTATAATGATACTGTTAGCGGCGGATTTAGTCCTCTTGACGAGATACTTTATAACCTTATAACCTAATATCTCATAACCTCTGAAACTTATTATGATAAGAATAGGTATCATAGGCGGCGCCGGCTACACCGCCGGCGAGCTCTGCCGCCTCCTGCTCAACCATCCGGAAGCAGAAATCGTGTTTGTCAACAGCGAAAGCAACGCCGGCAACCTGCTGACCGACGTTCACGAGGGGCTGTACGGCGAAACCGACTTGCGGTTTACCGACCAGTTGCCTTTTGACGACGTGGACCTGGTGTTCTTCTGCTTCGGACACGGCAAGAGTACGCAGTTCTTGAGCCAACACTACATTCCGGCCGACGTACGCATCATCGATTTGGCGCAGGACTTCCGTCTGGCCGCCGAGGACAACGACTACGTATACGGACTGCCCGAACTCAATCGCTCACAGCTGTGCGGCGCGCTCCACGTGGCCAATCCCGGTTGCTTTGCCACTTGTATCCAGCTCGGGCTCCTCCCCTTAGCCGAAGCGGGCTTGCTCAAGGGCGACATAGCCGTCAACGCCATCACCGGGTCAACGGGAGCGGGTGTCAAACCTGGCGCAACCACGCATTTTTCCTGGCGTTCGGGAAACATGAGCATCTATAAGGCATTTGAACATCAGCATGTGCCCGAAATCAAACAGTCGCTGCGACAACTCCAACCCGGCTTTGCGGGCGAAATCGACTTCATTCCCTACCGGGGCGACTTCCCGCGCGGCATCTTCGCCACAGAGGTGATTGCCTGCGACGCACCGTTGGAGGAAATCGAAGGATATTATCGCGACTTCTACAGTGAGGCCGCATTTACCCATTATGTAGACCGCCCACTCGACATGAAGCAGGTGATAAACACCAACAAGTGTCTGCTGCACGCCGAGCGTCATCGCGACAAGCTGCTCGTCACGGCCTGCATCGACAACCTGCTCAAAGGAGCTTCCGGACAGGCGGTGCAGAACATGAACCTCATGTTCGGGCTGGAAGAAGACACGGGGCTGCGCCTGAAGCCCGTTGCCTTCTGAGCCGAGTCTGTTTTCCCACTTCCCGTAACGCTTCTCAAACTACCATTCCATGAATTTATTTCCCGTATATCCTCTTTTCGACATCAACATAGTCAAAGGCCGGGGCTGCCATGTGTGGGACGACAAAGGACAAGAATATCTCGACCTTTACGGTGGACACGCCGTTATCAGTATCGGCCACTGCCATCCCCACTATGTGGAGAAACTACAGCAGCAGTTGCAAACGCTGGGCTTCTATTCCAACTCCGTGGTCAACGACTTGCAGGAACAACTCGCCGAACGCTTGGGCCGCCTCTGCGGTTTCCCCGACTATCAGCTCTTTCTCATCAATTCCGGAGCCGAGGCCAACGAAAATGCCCTGAAGCTCGCCTCTTTCCTCACGGGGCGCAAGCGTGTGCTGGCGGCCTGCAAAGCTTTTCACGGCCGAACCTCGCTCGCCGTGGAGGCCACCGATAATCCGCGCATCGTGGCACCCATCAACAACAACGGACACGTTACATTTCTTCCCTTGAACGATTTGCAAGCCTTTGAGGCCGAGTTGCAGAAGGGCGATGTGGCCGCTGTCATCGTGGAGTGCATACAGGGAGTGGGCGGCATCCGCATGGCAACCCCGGAGTTTATGCAGGGACTCCGCCGCCTGTGCGACGAAACCGGCACCGTGCTCATCTGCGACGAGATACAATGCGGCTACGGTCGCTCAGGCCGTTTCTTCGCTCACCAACATTTGGGCGTGAAGCCCGACCTCATCACCTGTGCCAAGGGCATCGGCAACGGATTTCCCATGGGTGCTGTGCTCATAGCTCCACATTTTGAAGCCACTTATGGCATGCTGGGCACCACCTTCGGCGGTAATCATCTGGCCTGCACGGCAGCGTTGGCCGTGCTCGACGTGATGGAAAACGAAAAGCTAGTGGAGAACGCCTCCACCGTGGGACGTTTCCTCCTGGACGGCCTCCGGGAGTGGCAACAGCACAACCCGCACATCACCGACGTGCGCGGCGAAGGACTGATGATAGGCGTGGAGTTCGATGCGCCCATCAAGGAGTTCCGAAACCGACTGGTGCATGAGCAGCACGTGTTCACCGGTGCCGCATCCACCAACATCCTGCGCCTGCTCCCGCCCCTGACGCTCACGCTCGACGAGGCAGCCGAGGCACTCCGCCGCCTGCAAGCCTGAAAGGCGCAACCATACATTCTAAAGCCGGATTTCACCCACGAAATCCGGCTTTTTTGACTTTTATACGCCCTTTCTGAAACCAAAATCAACATTCTTTACGTTTATTCATGCCGATAAAATCACGAAAAGCCCGTATTTTTGCCCCATCGCCGACTGTGCCCCGTGCGACAGCCGCTTTTCAAAATTCTTGCAGTCTAACCGACAATCCTTTACACGTATGAAAAAAATTTTGTTTTCCCTTTTTGTGTGCTTTGCCTCCCTTTCGGCGCAGGCACAAAGCACTCCGCACGCCATCGGTATACACTTTGGCGGATCAACTTCCGATTTGGAGTATCAGTACCACTTTAATAAAAAGAACTTCCTCGACATCACTGCCGGTTTGTTCAACCTCGACGAAGGCTTCGCCCTTCAAGGCGTATACAACTGGAATATTCGGCAGTGGCCCAACTGGACACCGAACTTTGCCACCTGGAAATTCTGGGGCGGCTTCGGTGCGGGCGTAGGCTTCTACGACCATCAAGAACACGACGGCATGTTTCTGGGGCCGGTCGGCACCCTGGGCTTCGGCTTCACCCTGAAAGACATCCCCTTGACCTTCGGGGTGGACTACCGCCCCATGGTGGCCTTCAATCTCGGCGATGATCTCGACATCATAGACCGTGGTTTCAGAAATATCGGCGTTACGCTGACCTATCGCTTCTGACATTTCTGAAACCTTCGCGTTTTTCCTTGGCAGAAATACGTAATTTTGCTGCCGAAACCAAACCAAAAACAAACAACCCACTTATCATTACTCCATGGTCAAGATAACAAAAGAGGCTGCCCTGCACTATCACGAAATGGGCAAGCCCGGAAAAATCGAAGTAGTGCCCACCAAGCCCTACCGCACCCAAACCGACCTTTCATTGGCTTATTCGCCCGGCGTGGCCGAGCCTTGTCTTGAAATACAGCAGAACCCGCAGGACGCTTACCGCTACACCAACAAGGGAAACCTCGTGGCCGTCATCTCCAACGGTACCGCCGTGCTCGGACTGGGCGACATCGGTGCCATGAGCGGCAAGCCCGTGATGGAAGGCAAGAGCCTCTTGTTCAAAATCTATGCCGGTGTCGACGCATTCGACATTGAAGTGGACGAGAAAGACCCGGAGAAATTCATCGCGGCGGTCAAGGCCATCGCACCCACCTTTGGCGGCATCAACTTAGAGGATATCAAGGCACCCGAGTGCTTTGAGATAGAGCGTCGCCTGAAGGCTGAGCTCGACATACCCGTCATGCACGACGACCAGCACGGCACGGCCATCATCTCGGCGGCCGGCTTGCTCAATGCCCTCCTTGTGGCCGGCAAGAAGATAGAAGATGCCAAAATCGTGGTGAACGGTGCCGGCGCAGCCGCCATCTCCTGCACCCGCCTCTACTGCGCCTTCGGTGCGAAGCACGAAAATGTGGTCATGCTCGACTCCAAGGGTGTCATCACCGCCGACCGCGAAAATCTCAACGAACAGAAGCGCGAATTTGCCACCCACCGCACCGACGTGCATACCCTGGCTGAGGCCGTCAACGGGGCCGACGTTTTCGTAGGTCTGTCGAAGGGCAACGTATTGACGCAGGACATGGTGCGTTCCATGGCTTCCAACCCCATCATCTTCGCTCTGGCCAATCCCGTGCCTGAAATCTCTTACGAAGATGCCATGGCCGCCCGTCCCGACGTGCTGATGAGCACCGGGCGCACCGACTATCCCAACCAAATCAACAACGTCATCGGTTTCCCCTACATCTTCCGTGGCGCACTCGACACCGCCGCCCGCGCCATCAACGAGGAAATGAAAATGGCCGCCGTCCGCGCCATTGCCGATCTGGCCCGTCGACCCGTACCCGACATCGTGAACCGAGCCTACCACGTGCGCAACTTCACCTTCGGTCCCGACTACTTCATCCCCAAGCCCGTAGACCCCCGACTCATCACCGAGGTCTCCATGGCGGTGGCCAAGGCTGCCATGGACAGCGGCGTGGCACGCAAACCCATCACCGACTGGAAAGCCTACCGCCAGGGGCTGCGCGAACTCATGGGACAGGAGTCGAAGTTCACCCAGAACCTCTACGACACCGCCCGCTCCAACCCCAAGCGCGTGGTATTCGCCGAAGGAACTCACCCCACGATGCTCGAAGCCGCCGTGCGCGCCAAAGAGGAGGGCATCTGCTTCCCCGTGCTGCTGGGCAACGATGTGCAAATACACAAGATAGCCGAAGAACTCAAGCTCAACCTCGACGGCATCGAAATCCTCAATCTCCGCAACGACACCCAGAACGAACGCCGCCACCGTTACGCGCAACTGTTTGCCCGGAAGATGGAACGCAAGGGCTATACGCCGCAAGAGGCGGAGGACAAGATGTACGAACGCAACTACTTCGGCATGATGATGGTGGAGACAGGTGAGGCCGATGCCTTCATCACCGGTCTGTACACCAAGTACTCCAACACCATCAAGGTGGCCAACGAAGTAATCGGCATTCGCCCTGGTTACAAGCACTTCGGCACGATGCACCTCATCAATACGAAAAAAGGTATCCTCTTTGTGGCCGACACACTCATCAACCGCCATCCCGACGAGGACACGCTCTACGACATAGCCCGCCTTTCGGCTTCGACGGTGCGCTTCTTCAACCGCACACCGACCATAGCCATGCTGTCCTACTCCAACTTCGGTACCGACACGGAGGGCAGTGCTGAGCGGGTGCAGCACGTCATTGAGCGCATGCACCGCGAATATCCCGACCTGGCCATCGACGGAGAAATGCAGCTCAACTTTGCCATGGACAAAGAGCTGCGCGATGAAAAATATCCCTTCAACACCATCAAGGGCATGGACGTGAACACACTGGTGTTCCCCAACCTGTCGGCAGCCAACTCTTCGTACAAAATCATCAAGGCTCTTTATGACGAAGGCGAGGTGGTGGGTCCCATCCAGATGGGCCTGAACAAACCCATCCATTTCACCGACTTTGAATGTTCCGTTCGCGACATCGTAAACATCACAGCTGTGGCTGTCATCGATGCCATTGTGGAACAAGTGAAGAAATCCTGACCCCCCTGGAGCGCAGGGCCTTTTCCCGAAAGGGCAAAGGCCCGCCTCAAAACCGGCACTCGTGTCCCGCACATCCACTTGTCAGGCAATCATCGGAAGGGTGGCGTGCGGCGCAGGAGGAGCCGGTTCCTTTTTTCCCGACAATCCTTTTCTCTCTGTCTTCTGTAATCCCCGATTCATGAAGTTCCTTTTTCTGTTCCTCCTTTCGCTGTGCGCTTCCGTCCTTCCGGCCCAAACTATCATTGAGTTGAAGCCCGGCGGAGGCGTGCGGGGCAAAACCGTGGAGGACTACCGCGATGAGCAGCGCATGGCCGAAGTGGCGCGCAAGGACTCGCTGGCCTATGTCGACCACTTGCGCCGGGCCTTCAACGCCTTGAGCACCGACTCGCTCGACGAGGCCGAAAGGCGTTTCCGCCTTGCGCTCAAACTCCGCCCCGAAGCACCCGGAAACCACGTGGTGCACTACAACCTTGCCCTGATAGAACTGGCGCGTGGAAAGTGTGCCGATGCCATTGCCCAGCTCAATCCCCTCATCAAGGACTATCCCCTGTACTACGACGCGCGGCTGGCCCGTGCCGAGGCCGAGCTGCGCTCCGGCTTGCTGCGCGAGGCAGAGGAAGATGCCGGCGTGTTGCTCAACCGCGAGACAGCCCTTGGGGTGGCCGACGACGTGTACCGCCGTGCCCGTTTCGTGAGGGCCGCCGCCCGCTACCGGCTCCGTCTTTATACGGAGGCGCGCACCGACCTGCAACTGTTGCTGCAACAGGAGCCCGACAATGAAAATGCCCGCCTGCTCGAAACCCTCATCCTCCAGAAGACGGGACAGACCAATGAAGCCCTGAACCGTCTCAACCTCATTGTGGCCGCCAACCCGCAGAGCATCGATGCCCTCACTACCCGCGCCGGACTGGAGGCCGAGTTGCAAATGTATGCGCGAGCCAAGGCCGACTATGATGCCCTCATCGCGCTCTGTCCGCAGGAGAGCGAGTTCTATCTGCAACGTGCCAAGATGCTCATCAACCTGTCCGAGAAAACGGCCGCCCGTCGCGACCTCGACACCGCCGTGAAGCTCGGAGTGCCGCACGGCACGGTGCAACCCTTGTATAACCTTACACGCTAAATCCCGTTTCCCTTGCACGTACCTTCATTCCTTTCATGTTTTTTTAAGACGTTGTGCATTGCCGGCTGCCTTTGGTTGTGGCTGGCGCAGCCCGCCCGCGCCCAATACGCCCTGCCGACGTGGGCACACCACAGTCCCGTTTCCGGACAAGTGCCCTACGAGGTGCGCGCCGCCTGGCTCACCACCCTGAGCGGCCTCGACTGGCCCCGTCGTCCCGCCCGCAATGCCGATGAGGCTGCGCGGCAGCAGCGCGAGCTGTTGCAGATATTGGATGCCCTCCAACAGGCCGGCATCAACACCGTGTTGTTCCAGGCACGCATCCGTTCCACCACAGCCTACCCCTCGGCCATCGAACCGTGGGATGGGGCGTTCAGCGGAACACCGGGCAAGAGCCCCGGTTACGACCCCTTGCAGTTTGTGACCGAAGCGTGCCACCGGCGCGGCATGGAGCTTCATGCGTGGGTCGTGGCCTTCCCCATCTGTAAGGCCGCTGTGGCCAAACAGCTGGGCAAACGTGCGCTGCCCAAGCAGCATCCCGAACTGTGCCGCCTGTGTGGCGACCAATGGATGATGGACCCCGGCGTGCCGGGAACTGCCTCCTATCTGGCGGCTGTATGCAAGGAAATAGCCGAACACTACGATGTGGACGGCATCCACCTCGATTATATCCGCTACCCCGAGCCCGCCATTCCCTTCACCGATGCCCGTACCTACCAACGCTATGGTGGTGGGCAGCCCAAGAGCACGTGGCGTTCGGCCAATGTGGACCGTTGCGTCCAGGCCGTTCACGATGCCGTGAAAGCCGTGAGGCCGTGGATCAAGTTAAGCTGTTCGCCCGTTGGCAAGTACGCCGACCTGTCGCGCTACTCCTCCTTTGGCTGGAACGCCCGCGATGCCGTTCATCAGGACGCGCAGGCGTGGCTCCGCAAGGGATGGATGGATATGCTCTTCCCGATGATGTATTTCGACGGCGTGCATTATTATCCCTTCTTGGCAGACTGGAAGGAAAACGATGCCGGGCGGCCCGTTGTGCCCGGACTGGGCATATATTTTCTCAACAGCCGGGAGAAGAACTGGCCGTTGCTCACCGTGCGCCGGCAGATGGAGGTGGCGCGCAACGAGGGGCTGGGCGGACAGGCTTTCTTCCGCGTGAAATTTCTGTTGGACAATGAGAAAGGACTCCTCGACTGGCTGCGCGCCGACTTCTATCGTACGCCGGCACTCGTGCCCCCCATGACGTGGGCCGACAGTGTGCCGCCCGCCGCCCCTGCCGTCAGTCAGCAAATCGACGGCCAGACGTTGCGGTTGGCGTGGAACGAGGTGGCAGATGCCACCCCCGTGTCGTACAATGTCTATCGTTTAGACCCAACGTACGGCGATGTGTTGCTTGCCAAGCGATTGCGCGCCACGTCCTTTACCACCCTGTTGGGACTGCCAGCTTTGAAATACAGCCGCTATGTGGTGACGGCTGTGGATGCTTATGGCAACGAGAGCGAACCGGCCTTCGCACAGTGAAACGATGGGCCGGATTTTACGAAGTTAGTCTTCGGAGGTGCAGGCCGACAGGTAGACAACAAAGAGGCTGTGTCGTAATTAAGGTTTACGGCGCAGCCTCTGATTTTTAGCTACTGAGGGTGGGATATTTCTCAGGCGACCGATTTTTGATGTTTTTCCAAAAATATTCGATTCTCAAGCGGTAAAATCCGCGGTATTTCTGAGCACTATAATTGCACCGGTCTGTGTGGACGGACTGTCCTTTCGCGCTGTCACTTCAGCACCTTGCGCGTAGTGCCATCGGAGTAGCGCACGATGACCGCGCCGCGTTGTTTGTCGTTGATTAGTTTGCCATTCAGGTCGTAGTAGCCGACAATGGTGGGTGCAGTCTTGTCTGTCTCCACTTCTTCTATGCCGGTGGGCATAACCACAATCTCATATGCGTTCCAAGGCTCTTCAGCTTGATAGGCAGTCTTGGCATTCTCGTCCACCACATAGACTGTCTCTAACGGAGTGTAATCAAATATATATTTTCCTGTGCTGGGAGGTGTGGGGCGGAGCATATAGATGGAGGTCAAACAGCTGCAACCCTTGAAGCACCATTCTCCCAAACTCGTGACGGAGTTGGGAATGGTGATGGAGGACAAACTGCTGCAACTATGGAAGCAGTCATCTCCCAAACTCGTGACGGAGTTGGGAATGGTGATGGAGGTCAAACTGCGGCAATAAGAGAAGCATTCATATCCCAAACTCGTGACGGAGTTGGGAATGGTGATGTGGGTCAAACTGCTGCAAGCACAGAAGCACCTTTCTCCCAAACTCGTGACGGAGTTGGGAATGGTGATGGAGGTCAAACGGCTGCAATCCGAGGAGGCTGCAAATGGCATTTCTGTGCCGCTTGCAGCCTCCAACTTGTGAATTAATGATATGTTATTTCTCTTCCTCTGTCCTTTACTCAGGATCTGTACAATAGTCATCACTGAACCCTATCTCATCGTAAAGAGAACCAC
>JALEYW010000052.1:0-13291 GCA_022773145.1 Bacteroidales bacterium | reverse complement strand
TACAAAGCCTACTGGGACGACGGCGCACAGGTGCTGGCTCCGCACGACAAAGGCATCATCGACGAAGTGAACAAGGTGAGCGTGGAGGACATCCGCTTTGAAGGCAACCCCGAACTCATCCAGATTATCGGCAAGGAGGTGGACGACGTTTATCTCGAAAAGGTTCACGCCCTGAGCATCGACCCCGCCTGCATCCAACGCCAGAAGGACCTCAAGATTGTCTACACCCCGCTCCACGGCACCGGCATGATGCTCATTCCCCAATCCCTCAAGCTCTGGGGATTCGAGAATGTCCACACCGTACCCGAGCAGATGGTGAAAGACGGCAACTTCCCCACCGTGAAGAGCCCGAACCCCGAAAACGGCGAGGCACTCAGCATGGCACTCGACCTGGCCCGCCAAATCGATGCCGACATCGTCATGGCTTCCGACCCCGACGCTGACCGCGTGGGCATGGCCTGCAAGAACGACAAGGGCGAATGGATTTTGGTGGACGGCAACCAGACCTGCATGATTTTCCTCTACTACATCATCATGAACCGCAAGGCGCAAGGAAAGATGCAGGGCAACGAGTTCATCGTGAAGACCATCGTCACCACGGAGCTCATCAAGTCCATCGCCGAGAAGAACAACATCAAAATGTACGACTGCTACACCGGCTTCAAGTGGATAGCCCGCCAAATCCGCCTCGACGAGGGCAAGCTCCAGTACATCGGTGGCGGCGAAGAGAGCTACGGCTTCCTGGCCGAGGACTTCGTGCGCGACAAGGATGCCGTTTCCGCCTGCTCGCTGCTGGCAGAAATCTGTGCCTGGGCCAAGGACCAGGGCAAGACGCTCTACGATGTGCTCATGGAAATCTACCTTGAATACGGTCTGGCCGTGAACCACACCATCAACGTGGTGAAGCCGGGCAAAGCCGGTGCCGACGAAATCAAGGCCATGATGGAAAACTTCCGTGCCCATCGCCCCACAGAGCTGGCCGGTTCGCCCGTGGTATGCACCAAGGACTACGGCGTGCTGAAAGCCTACGACGCACAGGGTGCTGAGCAGCCGCTCGACTTCCCCGAGGCCAGCAACGTGCTCCAGTGGTACACCGAGGACGGCACCAAGGTGAGCGTGCGCCCCTCGGGCACCGAACCCAAAATCAAGTTCTACATCGAAGTGAAGAGCCAGATGGCCTGCGCCGCCGACTATCCCGCCGCACGTGCCCAGGCCCAGGAGAAAATCAAGGCCGTGGCCGAAAGCCTCGGTCTCTGATGCCTCCCGCACACTGGAAGCACTGCCCTCCCCCAGCCCGCTGAAGGCAAGGGAAGAACACCACTGAATCAGGCAGCAGCCGTCGCCACCCGGCGACAACTGCTGCCTGAATTTTTACGCCGTCATTCGACACTGCCGGAAACGGAAAGGCGTAGCCACGCAAACGGAACGACCCATCGCGCGGCTACGCCTTTTATATTGCATTCTCCTGATTATTCCGGGCATCACAACACCCGTCCGCCTGAAGCAACGCTACTTCTGGGCGGAGAAATGTCTGATGCAGTGAGGACAACGGGATAAGTCCGGGAGCCTAAATGCTCAGTTCGTCCAACACCTTGATGAGCTTCTTGTCCATCGGTTTCCGTTTGCCGATGGCATCGATAAACGGCACATAGACCACCTCGTTGTTGCGTACGCCCACCATCACGTTGCGCTGTCCCTGCACAAGCGCTTCGATGGCACCCACGCCCACCTGGGAAGCAAGGATGCGGTCGCGTGCCGACGGCCGGCCGCCGCGCTGCAAGTGGCCCAGGATAGAAACGCGCACGTCGAAGTTAGGATATTCCTTGTTCACACGGTCGGCGTAGTACATGGCACCGCATTTGGGGCTTTCGCTCACGATGACGATACAGCTCTTCTTGCTCTTGCGGATGCCGCGCTCCATGAATTCAATCAGCTGGTCGCTTCCGGTAGAGTCCTCCGGAATGATGGCAGCCTCGGCACCGGCGGCAATGGCACTGTTCTGCGCCAGGAAGCCGGCATCGCGTCCCATCACCTCCACGAAGAAAATGCGTTCGTGCGAGGTGGCTGTGTCGCGGATTTTGTCCACGCAGTCAGTGATGGTGTTCAGCGTCGTGTCGTAGCCGATGGTATTGTCCGTTCCGTAAAGGTCGTTGTCGATGGTTCCCGGCAGTCCGATGCAGGGAAAGTCATACTCCTCGGCCAGCAACATCGCACCGGTCAGCGAGCCGTTGCCACCGATGACGATCAAAGCGTCAATAGCCTCCTTGCGCAGTGTTTCGTAAGCCTTTTTCCGTCCTGCCGGCGTTTCAAACTCCTTCGAGCGAGCCGTACGCAGGATAGTGCCACCCGTCTGCACGATATTGCTCACGTCCTCGGTGGTAAAAGACTTCACCTCGTCGTTGATCAGGCCGTCGTAGCCACGATATATGCCTTTGATTTTGAATCCGTTGCAAATGCCACTGCGCGTCACGGCGCGGATGGCAGCATTCATTCCCGGTGCATCACCTCCGGAGGTCAGCACTCCGATACATCTGATTTTAGCCATAGTGTTTGATGATTGAGAATTAGAGTTCATCTATCAAATAGTCACGCCATCAAGGCATACACAAGCCACACCCCGCAACCGGCAGCAAATCCGGCCAACACTTTGGGTGTGATGTGGCGCAAGTACCAGCCGAAAGTGACCTCCTCCATGCGCATGAGCAGGAAGCCCGCAATCGTTCCCGTGGCCAGCAGCGAGCCGCCGAAGGCCGTGGCGTAACTGAGCAGCGGCCAGAAGATGCCGCCCGCTGCATAGGCATCCATGCCCGTAGCCCAGACCGTTTCGGGATGTCCCAGCATATCGGCCATCCCCACCAGCGCCGGCACACTGCCCATCAGGCCGGCCAGTGCCGCGCTGCAAGCCCCCACGGCGTAGACATTCGTTTCGTGTGCGTTCATCCACGCCACCAGCGTGCCGGGCAGCCCCGTTTCGCACAGCGCGCCGAACATCAGCGTCAGTCCCACGAAAAACAGCACGTTCTGCAAGTTGGCATATTGCAAGGCCAAGGGCAGTCGGCGGCGCACCATCTGGTCGCTGCCCAGCAGCGAACGGTTGCACAGCTCGTTGACAATCCACAGCAAGGCCAGCACGCACAGCGCACCTACGAACGGAGGCATCTGCGTGATGCGGTGGAAAGTGGGGATGAACCACAGGCCGCCGATGCCGACGAAGAAGAGGAGCAGACGCTGCGGGCGCGTGAGCAAGGTGTCGTCGCCACGGTAACGCGGCGTGGTGGTGGTAAATTCGATGCGCCGGGGCAGGCTGCGGTGCATGAGCAGCAGCATGACGCACAGCCCCACCACGACGGGCAGGACCTGGGAAAGGAAGAAATCCGTGGGCGACACCAAGCGGTCCGTCCACAATTTCAAGCTCGTCATGTCGCCAATCACCGTGATGGCTCCGCCGCAGTTGGCGGCCAGCACGATCACCGTGCAGTATATGCGGCGCAAGCGGTCGTTCTGCAGCAAAGGATGAACGATGGAAATGAGCAGAACCACGGTGACCAAGTTGTCCAGATTAGCTGAAAGCAGGAAGGTAAGCAAAGCCAGTTTCCACAGCAATTTCTTAGGCTTTCGCGTGCGCAGCCACTCCGTGGCAAAGTCAAAACAGCCATTATTGCTCAACACTTCGACGATGGTGGCGGTGGCCAAAAGGAACAACACGATATTGGCCGCCTGTGCCACATAACGCAGGAAAACGTGTTCGGCTATGAACACCTTGACGGAATTGACGGAGATGGGGTGTGATGACAAAAAGGAGAGGAACTCCATGGGGTGTTCACTCACCACGAAATCAGTGCCGTAGGCAATGTAGAGCATCCAGCAACTGACCCCTGCAAACATGGCAACGGCAGCTTTATTGATACGATTGAACGCCTCGGTAGCGATAAGAAGGAGGCCGATAAACAAGATTGCCAATAAAACTACTGCCATGGCTCTGAAAAACGAATAAGGATGAGAGCGGCAAACGGGACTCGAACCCGCGACCCTTGGCTTGGGAAGCCAATGCTCTACCAACTGAGCTACTGCCGCAAATGTGGATTTTCATCTAATAAAGTGCTGCCCTTCTGCGCCCCGGCCGTAAGGAACGGGCCGCCGGAAAGCATGACTCACTCTTTGAAAGCGGTGGCAAAGATAGAAAGAAAATGCAAAGTGCCTATGTCATTACACGTTTTTTTAGGCTTTGGCACCACAAAAAAGCCTCCGGACACACCATACACCGGCTTGGCCGGCATTTTCACCGGAGTATGGCAGTATTCCGTAGGGAAAACCTAAGTACTCCTTAGGAATACCGTGCCATCGTGCCTAATAATAACAACGGGAGCGCGAGGCAGTCCCCACGCTCCCGTGCGATTCATTTATTCAGGTAACGGTCAATGTCCGCTGCGGCCTGCCGTCCTCCGGCAATGCAGCGCACCACCAAGCTGGCACCCGTTGCCGCATCGCCCGCCACGAAAACATTTTCGGGGAAAGCGGGCTGCACCGGCTTGAGGAAGCCCATGGCCAAGAGCACGAGGTCGGCCTTGATGACCTCCTTCTTTCCCGTGGGCACCATGACAGGCCGGCCCCCGTCGGGATTGGGCTGCCACTCCACCTGCTCCACCTCGACGCCGCAGACCTTGCCGTCCTTAGTGCCGAGGAAGCGGTTCGACGCGAGCGACCACCGCCGTTCACAGCCCTCCTCATGGCTTGAGGAAGTTTTCAGCACCACGGGCCATGCCGGCCAGGGCGTGGCAGGGTTGTGGCCGACGGGCGGTTTCGGCATGATTTCGATTTGCACCACTGACGCCGCCCCTTGGCGGTTGGCCGTGCCGATGCAGTCGGAGCCCGTGTCGCCACCGCCGATGACCAGCACGCGCTTGCCTTTGGCAGAGATGCGTTCGGCTGCCGGGGGCTGCTGTCCGGCCAGCACGCGGTTTTGCTGCGCCAGGAGTTCCAGTGCCAGGTGGATGCCCTTCAGGTCGCGTCCCGGAATGGCAAGGTCGCGCGCCTCGGGAGTGCCCGTGCAGATGCACCAGGCATCGAACCCTTCGGGCAGGCGCGTCACGTCAATCGGCGTCGACACTTTGAACACCACGCCCTCGGCCTCCATCACCTTGACACGGCGGTCAATCACCGTTTTCTGGAGTTTGAAATTAGGGATGCCGAAACGCAGCAGTCCGCCTACGTACTCATCCTTCTCGAAGACCGTGACCTCATAGCCCCGGCGGTTGAGCTGGTTCGCGGCAGCCAGACCCGCAGGTCCGCTGCCCACCACTCCCACCTTCTTGCCGTTGCGCGCATAGTTGGCGGGCACCACGAAGCCTTCGCGGTAAGCGTTTTCAATCACGGCACACTCGTCCTCGCGTATGGTGACCGGTTCGTCCATACTGAGTTTAAGCACGCAGCTCTTTTCGCACAGCGCAGGACAGACGCGTCCGGTAAATTCGGGAAAATCGTTGGTAGCACTGAGAATTTCGTAAGCCGTTTTCCATCGGCCCTTGAAGATAGCGTCCTGGAATTCCGGCGGCCTGTTGCCCAAGGGGCAGGCCCAGTGGCAGAAAGGCACGCCGCAGTCCATGCAGCGCGAAGCCTGCAACTTGCGGTCGCTGCTGTTCAATGTTTGTTCCACTTCGCCGAAATCGGCCACGCGCTCATGAACCGGACGGTAGCCGGCCTCACGGCGAGGAATATGCAGAAAAGCTTTAGGATCTCCCATGGTAAAAAGGGGTATATAAAGTTGAGGGTTGAGAAGTCCGGAAGTCAACTTTCAGAAGTTATGAGGGATAAGGGGTTATGAGGTCATAAAGTTACGCTGGCGTATTCCTGCCCTTCGGACAGATACTTTTATAACCTCATAACCTAATCCCTTGTAACCTATAAAGAGAACCTTAAGACTTTCAACATTTTTATCAAAAATCAGTAATCTCTCTGGACCTCGGCAATCTTTTGCTGGAGTTTGCGCATCTGTTCTTCAGCCAGCACCCGTTTGTACTCGATGGGCGTCACCTGGATGAAATCATCGATGTAGCGGTTCCAGTCGTCGAGCATGGTGCGCGCCAGCTGCGACCCCGTGTAGAGGTAATGCTGCCGCACCAGTTCGTGCAGCTCCTTGCGCGATGCCGAGTCCTCCAGTAAGGAAAGCTCCACCATCTCCATGTTGCAGAAATAGTCGAAGTCGTGGTTCTTGTCCCACACGTAGGCCACGCCACCGCTCATGCCGGCTGCAAAGTTGCGTCCCGTCTGTCCCAGCACGACCACGCGGCCCCCCGTCATGTACTCGCAGCAATGGTCCCCCACGCCCTCTACCACGGCGATGGCACCCGAGTTGCGCACGGCGAACCGCTCTCCCACGGTACCGTTGATGTACACCTCGCCTCCCGTGGCCCCGTAGAGCAGCGTGTTGCCCGCGATGGTGTTCTCCTCAGCGTTGAAGTTCGAGCGCACGGGCGGCATCACCGCGATGCGTCCGCCGCTCAGCGCCTTGCCCAGGTAATCGTTGGCCTCGCCCTCCAGTTTGAAGCAGATGCCCTTGGTCAGGAACGCGCCGAAGCTCTGTCCTGCCGACCCTTTGAACTTGATGTTGATGGTCTCGTCGGGCAGTCCGGCCTGACCGTAGCGCGCTGCCACGGCCCCCGAGAGCATCGCGCCCACCGAGCGGTCCGTGTTCGCGATGGCATATTCCAATGAAATCTCCTTCTGCTGACCGATGGCCTCGGCCGCTGCTGCCAGAATAGTCCGGTCCTTCACGCATTCGATGTCGTGGTGCTGCTCCGTGACGTGGTGCAGGGCAGCATCGCCCTCCACGCGGTGCAGCAAGTTGCCGAAGTCGAGCAATGCCGCCTTGCTGCCCGGTGCGGCAGGCTTGAGGCGTATCAGCTCCGTGTGGCCCACGATATTGTCCAGCCTGCGGAAGCCCATCTCCGCCAGGTACTCGCGCACCTCCTGCGCCAGGAAGCGGAAATAGTTCACCACATATTCATAATGTCCCCGGAAATGCTCGCGCAGCTCCGGGTTCTGCGTGGCCACGCCCACCGGGCAAGTGTTCGCGTGGCACTTGCGCATCATCACGCATCCCAGCACGATGAGCACCGTTGTTCCGAAGCCGAACTCCTCCGCCCCCAGCAGCGCCATGGCAATGATGTCGCGCCCCGTCTTGAGCTGCCCGTCCGTCTGCAGCCGCACCTGTCCGCGCAGCCCGTTGAGCACCAGCGTCTGCTGCGTTTCCGACAGGCCGATTTCCGGCGGGATGCCGGCGTAACGCATGGATGATGCGGGCGATGCCCCCGTGCCTCCCTCGGCACCGGAAATCACGATCAGGTCAGCCTTGGCCTTGGCCACGCCGGCGGCAATCGTGCCCACGCCGCTCTCGGCCACCAGCTTCACGCTGATCTGCGCTTTGGGGTTCACGTTCTTCAGGTCGAAGATGAGCTGCGCCAGGTCCTCGATGGAATAAATGTCGTGGTGAGGCGGCGGCGAGATGAGCGAGATGCCCGGTATGGAGTGGCGCGTCCTGGCAATGATATCGTTCACCTTGTAGCCCGGTAGCTGTCCGCCCTCGCCCGGCTTGGCACCCTGCGCCACCTTGATCTGTATTTCCTCGGCATTGACCAAGTATTCCGTTGTCACCCCGAAGCGTCCCGAAGCGATCTGCTTCGTCTTGCTACAAAGCGAAATGCCCTCGAACTCCTCGTGGAACCGTTCGCTGTCCTCGCCTCCCTCGCCCGTGTTGCTGCGCGTGCCCAGCTTGTTCATGGCCAGTGCCAACGCCTCGTGCGCCTCCTTGCTGATGGCGCCAAACGACATCGCACCCGTCACGAAGTGGCGCACGATGTCCTCCACGGGCTCCACCTCGTCGATGGGGATGGGGTTCTTTTGGAAGCCGAAGAAATCGCGGAGGAAGATAGGGTGCGGCTTCTCGTCCACCAAGCGTGAAAACTCCTTGAACTTCCTGTAGCTGCCCAGCCGGGTGGCCAGCTGCAGCGCTGCAATCGTTTCAGGGTTCCAGGCATGCAATTCTCCGTCCTTGCGGTAGCTGAACTGTCCCGTGTGGGGCAGCAATGAGCCCGCCGCGCCTTCCGGCAGTGCGAAAGCCTCGTGGTGGAAACGCGTGTAGTCGCGCGCAATCTCCTCCAGGCGGATGCCGCCGATGGTGGAGCCGGGCGTACCGAAATAGGTCTTCAACACTTCTTCGCTCAAGCCCACAGCTTCGAAAATCTTCGCTCCGCGATAGGAACGGATGGTGCTGATGCCCATCTTCGACATCACCTTGTAAAGCCCTTTGCAGATAGCCTTGATATAATTCTTCTCCGCCGTTTCGTAGTTCATCTGCACCTCGCCCCGGTTCACGAGGTCGTCGAGCACGGCAAACGCCATGTAAGGATTGATGGCACTGGCACCATAGCCCAGGAGCAGTGCCGCGTGCATCACCTCGCGTATCTCGCCACTCTCCACCACCAGTGCTGTTTCCACGCGTTTCTGAACGCTGATGAGGTGGTGGTGCACCGCGCTCACGGCGAGCAGGGAGGGGATGACGGCATGGTCTTTATCGGCTCCTCGGTCGCTGAGAATGATGTAGTTCACTCCGTCGTGAACGCTCTGCTCCGCCTCGCGGCACAGGTTTGCCAACGCCTCCTGCAATCCCGCGCGTCCCCTGCGGTGCTCAAAAAGCATGGGCAACTTCACTGTCTTAAAACCTTTGTAACGAATGTTGCAGAGGATGTCGAGCTGGCGGTTGTTGAGCACGGGGTGCGGCAGGCGCACCATCTTGCAATGGCCGGCATCGGGCACGAGGATGTTCATCCCCACCGCGCCGATATACTCCGTGAGCGACATTACCAGCTCCTCACGTATAGGGTCGATGGCCGGGTTCGTCACCTGAGCGAACTGCTGGCGGAAATAGTTGAAGAGCAGCTGCGGGCGTTCCGATAGCACCGCTAGCGGCGTGTCGTTGCCCATCGAAGCCACCGGTTCGCTGCCCTGCGTACACATGGGCATGATAGTGCGCTCGATGTCCTCGCGCGTAAAACCGAACATGCGCAACTTCGCATCAAAGTCGGCCACGGTATTGTCCGCCTTTCGGCCACTCTTCAAGGCATCCAGCTCGATACGGTTGGCCGCGAGCCACTGGCGATAAGGCTTGGCTGCCGCCAGCTCAGCCTTCAGCTCGTCGTCGTGGTAGATGCGGCCTTCCTGAGTGTCGACAAGCAGTATCTTACCGGGCTGCAATCTGCCTTTCTCCTTTATCTCGCCGGCCTCAAAGCCCAATACGCCGGCCTCGGAGGCCACCACGATATGGTCTTGTTTTGTTATCAGGTAACGGGCGGGGCGCAGTCCGTTGCGGTCCAACATACCGCCGGCATAACGTCCGTCACTGAAGAGCAGCGCCGCCGGACCGTCCCAAGGCTCCATCAAAATGGAGTGGTATTCGTAGAAAGCCTTTAAATCTTCAGAAATGGGGTTTTTGTCGTTGAAACTTTCGGGCACCAGCATCGCCATGGCGTGGGGCAAGCTCAGGCCGGACATGACCATGAACTCCAACACATTGTCCAGCGATGCGGAATCGCTCATGCCGGGCTGGATGATGGGGCGTATATCCTTGATGTTGCCCAGCGTTTCGGTGGAGAGCACGGCCTCGCGCGCCTCCATCCAGGCCCGGTTGCCACGGATGGTATTGATTTCTCCATTGTGCGCCATGAGCCTGAAAGGCTGCGCCAATCCCCATGTAGGAAACGTATTGGTGGAGAAACGGGAATGCACCACCGCCAGACCGCTCGTAAAGTAGGGTTGCGTCAGGTCGGGGAAATACTCGCGCAACTGGGTGGAGGAGAGCATTCCTTTATATACAATGTTCTTTGAAGAAAGCGAGCAGATATAAAAGTCCTTATGATGAACGCGCTGCTCCACTTTCTTGCGCACCACATAGAGTATGCGTTCCAGATTTTCAGCATCTCCTCCCGTAATAAACACTTGTTTGATAGCCGGTTCGGTGGCCAAAGCTTCTTGTCCCAAAATCTCCGGACAGGTGGGCACGGCCCGGATGTGCATCAGCGAAAGTCCTTCCCTCTCCACCTCTTCTATCAACACACTGAGTATGCCCCCCTGTTCGGCCTCGTCCTTGGGCAAGAAAATCAAGCCGGTGCCATAACGCCCCTTTTCAGGCACGGGAATACCCTGCAGCAAAATAAATTCGTGGGGTATTTGCAGCATGATACCTGCACCGTCGCCCGTTTTGTTGTCAGCTCCTTCTGCTCCACGGTGCTTCATGTTTTCCAGCACCTTCAACGCGGCATCAACCAATTCGTGGCTTTTATTACCATGAATATTGACAATCATGCCCACACCGCAAGCATCGTGCTCATAATCCGGCCTGTAAAGCCCTTGGTTTAGTTTTTTGTTGTGTTGCATAGTGTCCGTTTTTGTTGCAAACTGTTTATTCGGTTTATTGGTAGGCAAGCGCATTACTCACCGGCTTGAAACCATAAAAAAAGCCCCTGTTTCCGGGGCTTAAGTTTCTTCCGTGGTGGGAATAAGTACAGTTCCCTTGCCTCAGATTTGAGCGCAAAGTTAAGAACTATCTTTCAAAAGGAATTAAAAAAATTAAACTTTTTCTCAAAAAGATTATTTTTTCAGCATTTATCTTTCATTTAGATAATCCACAGGCTCAAATCGTCCTTCTTTCCATTCATATGCTGCACAACGCAAGCAAGATTGGGCTTCAGCCTTGTCCTCCCGGCTCAAATCGGTTAAATCTTTACGAAAAACTAACACTTTTCCTTCATCTTGCCATTCGGCCACAACAGGCAGGTCGCGCAAAAGTGTACGCAGTTCGTGCTGTCGCATGGCAGAGAGTTCTTTGTTTTCCTTATACAGCAAATCGAAACCCGGCTGTGGCAACCAATCGCCCTTCGTCACCTGCCAATGGCGGTTATATACCGACAACGATGAGGAAAGCCCTCCTCTTTGTAATGTACGAATGCACAACACAAACACATCATGAGCCGATGGCAACACTTTCAACTGCCACGACCCTACATCGCTCGTTCGCAAAGCAATATGGTCGGCCGTTTTCAGCACCATCTCGGCCTGCCCGCCCAACACATTCTCGGCCTTGGCCGGCAAACCGCTGTTGTACAAATCTATCATGTCGAGCCGGGCAGTACGGTCAAGCATGGGCAGGACATCGCGCGGAATGTTAGCAAACAAGCTGTCGACCAATTGGGCGCGGACCTCGCCACACACACAAATGCACAGTAACAAAAGACTAAAAACACATTTCATAGACTGCAAAAGTAAGCATTACCACGCCTGTCTTACGCTGAAAACCTGAAAAATCACATTTTCTTGACGAAAAAAACAGGGAGTAGCGTTGGTTCGTGCATGATTTTAATGTACTTTTGCAACCGATTTAGACCATTACACTAAGTTGTTACCAAACTTATTTTGACCAAATCAATAAAGCTATAGCACAATGAAAAAAGGCATTCACCCCGAGAATTATCGTCCCGTAGTATTCAAAGACATGAGCAACGGCGATATGTTCCTTTCGCGTTCAACCTGCAAAACCAACGACACCGTTGAGTTTGAAGGCGAAACTTATCCTGTTGTAAAGTTGGAAATCTCCAGTTCTTCGCACCCCTTCTACACTGGCAAGTCCAAGCTCGTAGATACAGCCGGCCGCGTCGACAAGTTCATGAGCCGCTACGCCAAGACCCGCAAGTAATGCCGCTTGCGCGTTCTTAAACGGTAATACATCAAAAGGGTAAGGTAACACCCGGTGAGAAAGTGGATGCGTCCGAAAAGATGCTTCCACTTTTTTGTTTGATTTTTCATGGCTACAACCGACATTACAGTACACGGCAATGCCGGTTTTGCTCCAAATGCCATCATTGTTTCCTTCTGATACCTTGAAATAAAACTACTGAAAGATCATGCCCACAGCCTTTCAACTCACTTGCCCACCCATCCCGCTTGTTCGCATAGCACTCATCGGCCTTGGAGGACGTGGAATGAAGACCCTTGAACGCTACGCCTATATCTCCGGAGCACAAATCGTATGTTTGGCCGACCTGGACCCCACACGAATCGAGTTGGCCCAAAGCGTACTTCAGCGCACCCACCGCCCCATGGCGCAATGTCTGGTAGGCGATGATGCGTGGCACAAAGCCTGCCATCTGCCCGAAGTTGACCTTGTTTACATCTGCACAGAATGGCGCTCACACACACCTATCGCACTCGAAGCCATGCGAAGCGGGAAACACGTTGCCGTTGAAGTTCCCGCGGCTACCACATTAGAAGAATGCCACCAGCTGGTACACACCGCAGAGCAAACTCAACGCCATTGTTTCATGGCAGAAAACTGCTGTTACGACTTATTTGCCCTCCAAACCCTTGAAATGCACCGGCAAGGACTACTGGGACACATCACACACTTAGAAGGAGCATACATCCATAACCTGACACACCCCTCTCGCCACACACCCGACGGCACCAACGACACTCGCAAAAATTGGATGGAACGCTCCTGCGCCCTCCACGGCGGCAACCCCTATCCTACTCACGGCATGGGTCCCATGGCACAACTGCTCGGGCTGCATCGGTCTGACTGCATGAAACAACTTGTTTCGCTCACCGCCAAAGGAGTGGTGCCCGACGACAGCCCCGCCAATCTGGTACGCGGCCGCGTCAACACCACACTCATCCAAACCCGGCAGGGCGTCACCCTCATGCTCCAACTTGACGTAACAACGCCACGCCCCTACAGCCGATTGCAAACCGTATGCGGCACACGCGGATTCGTACAAAAATACCCCTTACCCACTGTGCAAACGGCGGAAACGAACGGCCCGCTGACCGGACAAATCGCTCTGGACTACATGGAACGTTTCAGCACTTCACCTGCCGCACTTCTGTGGAAAGAAGGACACGCCCTTGGCGTCCCCAATGAAATGAATTACGCCATGGATGCACGCCTTATTCATTGTCTGCAAAACGGACTGCCATTGGACATAGATGTATACGACGCAGCCGAGTGGTCCTGTATAGCCGAACTGACACAACTTTCAGCCGGACAGGGTGGCATCCCCGTCAATATTCCCACGTTCCTCCGGTAGCAGCATCACCCCTTCGGCAGCGTTCCTGCCGAACATACTGATCGAGTAGGAGGTAAACACTAATCATAGGGTGTTTATCTCCTATTTTCGTGTTTACCGACCTCTCACACCACCGTACGTGCCGTTCGGCATACGGCGGTTCTTAACGCGGGTGCTTT
>JALEYW010000097.1:0-9419 GCA_022773145.1 Bacteroidales bacterium | reverse complement strand
ATTCCGGCCGTCTGCTGTTTTTTAGAGCGACCTTTTGCAAGTCACGTCAGTCGCATAGCCCGCTATGCTCCTTCCTCCACTTACAAAATGTCATCTCTAAAAATCCAGCATCCAGCTCGGCCTAATTTATAGAACACCCCTTAAAAGAAAATCAACCAACACTTTTCATTATATCAACTCTATGAAATCTTCATTCTTTTTGGCCGGGATCATGGCACTTGCGCTGACCGGCATGACGGCTGCATCGTGCAGCGACGACAACGACGATTCTGCTGAAATTCCTCTTCCCGAAAAGCCGAAACCGGCGGAACCGGAAACACCGACGGAACTGGTACTGACTGGCGACACGGCCACGGGTGTATGGGCCAAGAACACGACGGTGAAAGTGGCCGGCCATCACGTGGTGGTGCCTGAAGGACAAAGTCTGACAATGGAAGAGGGCGTTACGGTGCTGTTCGACGACGGCGGCGTAGGAGCCAGCCACACTCCCATCGAACTGATTGTAGAAGGAAGCCTGTACTGCAAGGGCACGGAGGAGAACCCGGTGCGCCTGACGGTGGAGGAATCGAAACGCACGGCCGAAAACGCCTTCGCCGGCCTGTGGGGTGGCATCGTGGCCACGGAGAAGTGTCCCGAAATGCTGATTGACCACACCATCATCGAGTACACGGGCGGCGCGGTGTCGCAGGATTCGCCCTCGGCCCTGAAGGGTATTTACACGCCGGGCGAGGACTTCGACCCGCAGATTACGACGAGCAACGTGAACGGACGCTACGTCATCACCAACTCTACGCTGCGCTACGGGGTGAGCGACGCCATCTACATGATGGGCGGACAAGGCATCATCCAGCACAATACGTTTGCCGGAAACGGCGAAACGGGCGGCGAAGCGGTGAACGTGAAGGCAGGATGCAAGGTGGATGCCGCCTACAACCTGATGTTCTCGCCCAACACGAACGGCTTCAAACTGTCATCATCGGGACAGAACGACGAGGCCGGCCGCAAGCAGGCACTCATCCGGGCTTACAACAACACCATCGTCAATGCGGGCTGGCGGCGCGACGGCGTGAAGGGCGGCAGCGTGTATGTGGAGAAAAACGCCTTGGTCAGCGTGTTCAACAACCTGATGGTAAACTGTAAATACAAGGCACAGACTCCGAAGTGGGGCAATCCGGCCATCGACGCGGGCTGTGCTACTGAAAGTGTCATCGACTACAACTTCTATGCTGCCGGAACGGTGTCGTCTGACCTGCCGCAGGATGTAGAGGAGGGCACGCTGAACAGTTTCCTCGGCTATACGTTGCCCAACAAGAACGTGTTCACAGACTATATCGACTTGCACAGCCCTGTGGCCGCATCGGCCGGCGATGAAGCCACGAACCCGCTGTTCGCCAACTTCGACATGAACGCTGTGGCCTTGACCGACTTTGTGCTGAACCCGGCATGGGATTTCCATGTGGCAGCCAACTCGCCCGTGCTGAAAGGGGCTTACAGCGGCAACGAAAGCCGGATGCAGCCTTACTTCGGACAAACGGGTCTGACGGTAGGCGGCGTGGCTTATACCACGGATGCTCCGACGGCACGCTTCGGTGCTTTCGGCACGAAGTAAGAATTCCGCATCTGATTTCATGAAACCATAAAAACGACTTATGCAACGTTTTTTCATCTATCTGCTTTGGGTGCTGCTCCCTGCCATGGCGTGGGGGCAGAACCCGGCCGAATGGCAAAAGCTGTGCGGCACACTGAACTTTTATCTCTGCAACGACATGGGTCGCAACGGCTACTATGACCAGAAGCCGCTGGCGGAACTGATGGGCGAGATGGCAGAAACGGCTGACCCGGAGTGTGTGCTGGCAGCGGGCGATGTACACCACTTCTACGGGGTGCAGAGCACGACGGACCCGCTGTGGCTGACGAACTATGAGCTGATTTATGCACACCCGGAACTGATGCTTCCCTGGCACCCTATTCTCGGCAACCACGAGTACCGGGGCAACACGCAGGCGGTGCTGGACTACGCACAGGTGTCGCGCCGCTGGATGATGCCGGGACGGTACTACTCGCTGGTGTTCAACGAGAAAGGCGTGAGTGTGCGCTTCGTGATGATTGACACCACGCCGCTCATCGGCAAGTACCGCCGCGACACGGAGGACTATCCGGACGCTGCCCGGCAGGACGAGGCGGAACAGCTGCACTGGCTGGACAGCACGCTGACGGCGGCACGGGAGCAATGGGTGGTGGTCATCGGACATCATCCCATTTATGCGGAAACGGGCAAGGACACGGAGGAACGCGCGGACATGCTGGCGAAGGTGGACCCGATACTGCGCCGCCACCACGTGGACGTGTATGCCTGCGGCCACATCCACAATTTCCAGCACCTGCGCGCCCCGGGCTCGGACATCGACTACGTGGTGAACTCGGCGGCGGCCCTGAGCCGCAAGGTGAAGGAGGTGGAGGGCACGCGGTTCTGTTCGCCCGAAACGGGCTTCAGCCTCATTGCCGCCACTGACTCCACGCTCAACCTGCACTTTATCAACAAGGAAGGACGGGCAATATATGCGGTGAAACGACGGAAATAACCACAAAACGTCCGGGATTTGCGCTTGACAAATCCCGGACGTTTTGTTTCAAATGCCTGAGTCCTCACGATGAAGTGAGGAGCAAGCGGAACGACGGTGAAAGAGGACGGCCTGAAGGGCCGACGGCTGTGCCCTTGGAAATGGGGCTTATGCCTTACCTTCGGGTACACCAAAGGGAGTAGCGGTACGACCGCCCTGAGGCTGCTCGGCTCCCGGAAGGTTGATGGGGCCAAATGCCTTTTCGTACTTCATCACGTTGTCCTGCAAAGCGAAAAGCAGACGCTTGGCGTGCTCGGGAGCGAGAACGATGCGGCTCTTCACGTTGGCCTTGGGCACTCCGGGCAGCACGCGGATGAAGTCGAGCACGACCTCGGCGCTGGAGTGGGTGATGATGGCCAGGTTGGCATAGATGCCTTCTGCTACTTCGGGAGTCAGTTCAATCTTCAACTGACCGTCGTTGTGTTCTTGATTTTCCATTGTTCTAATTTCTTATGTTTTTGAATGTGAATGCAAAGGGAATAGCTTTCAACCTTGAACTTTAAAGCCGGGCAAATGTATAGCCATTCATTGAATTAAGCAAGGGGCTTGGGTAATATTTCCCTAAAATACATACGAAACACCAAAAAATACATCATAGTTTTCCTAAAAAAGAAAAACTGCATTACCTTTGCAGCGATTAGTTAATTGATATCTTTTTATTTATTTTTACAGGAAACGTCTATAAAGGGACTATTATTCATTAAACAAATCATTTATGAGAAAACTTTTTACCCTTTTGGCACTGGGTGCAACGGTACTCACAGCCAATGCGCAGAAGTCTGTTCAAGGTTCCAAATTTTTTGACAACTGGTCAGTAGGTGTGATGGGCGGAACCATTATCCCCGCAAAGAACAACGACATTCCCGATGATTTCCGTGCCACTTACGGTGTGGAACTGAGTAAGCAGATTACCCCCATCTGGGGCATGACGGCACAAGTCATGGCTGCCAACAACGTAACCAAGAACCCCAAAAGTGCGAACATCATTGATGTTGCCACTGTTCACGCTTTAGGACGCATCAACCTGAACAACCTCTTCGGTGGCTATAAGGGTGCTCCCCGCCCCTTTGAGGTAGACCTCTTCTTCGGCATGGGCTATGGCCGTAACTTCTACACCGGCAATAAGGGCGATGATGACTACATCACGGCCAAAGGTGGTTTGAACCTGAACTTCAACTTGGGCGAAGAGAAGGCTTGGACCGTATCATTGCGTCCCGCCCTCGTAGTGGCTCAAGAGAACGTGGCAAGAAATCAGGGTGCTACCATGAAGCTGGGCAACAGCGATTTGGAACTTACTGCCGCCCTCGTTTACCACTTCAAGAACAAGAGCAATGACAAGCGCTACATGACGTTTATCCGTGCCTATGACCAGGCTGAGGTGGACGGACTGAACGCACAAATCAACGACCTCCGTGCCGAAGTGGAAAGCAAGAAGGCTGAAGTGGCTCGCGAAACCGCACAGGTACGCAGCTTACAGAACCAACTAAACGACTGCCGCAACCGTAAGCCGGTGGTAGAGAAGGAAGTTATCACGAATAGCACTAAGTCGCTCGAACAAACCGTTACATTCCGCCAGGGCAAGAGCACGGTGGATGCTGCACAGCTGCCCAACGTGGAGCGCGTGGCCACTTTCCTCAAAAACCACAAAAATGCCACCGTCAACATCAAGGGTTATGCTTCTCCCGAAGGTAGCGCAGAAATCAACGCTCGCATTGCCAAGGAACGTGCCGAGGCTGTGAAGAAAATCCTCATTGAGAAGTACAACATCTCCGCTAAGCGCATCACTGCTGAGGGTCAGGGCGTTGGCAACATGTTCAGCGAACCGGATTGGAACCGCGTGAGCATCTGCACCATCGAAGAGGCTGAATAATTCTGCCAAAGGATAAGGGCGACACGCCACACTGTCGTCTCCACTCCTATGATATAAAGCGCAGCTTTGGACTTTTACTTATCCAAAGCTGCGCCGTTTTTATCAACACTAAAAACCGCAGGCTCATCCCCAGTGCCGCTGCACCGGCCGCAACGCATGCTGCAAAAAACACGCACCGGAATATATAACTCCGGCGGCCTGCCGCAAAAGCAACAAGCCGCCGGATATATCATATAATCAACTATGGCATTCTGCCTTACTCGGAACAAAGCAACTCTCTGCCGCCGACAACAAACTGCTCATCCCGATGTTTGAAACCCGCCAACAGGGAAACTAAAATTCCGTTCCTTCGGACTTCTCGTTGCAAAAGTATTACATTTTCGACAAGTAAGAATGCTTTTTGTAATAAAATTGAAAGAAACGATAGATTTTTTATACTTCACAACCTATTTAAAGAGCAATTTGCCAAGAATGGCGTGAAGTTAGGGAGGAAAGGCAGGAAAGAAAGAAGCGGAAACGAGCCCTTGTACGCATACACGGCAACCATTGCAGCCAAGCTATGAAAAACGACCTGACAGAACAGCCAATCAGTTTTATTGTATCAGAGAACAACCGAAACAAGACGCAAGAAGGAGAAACAAGGCGGCCGAAGAGCAAAAGTGGGTGTTAACCAACAAATAAATTAATGGAGGCTACCGTCTCTACGGGCCTCCATTAACCAACACAAAAACTAAACTAGACTTAACTAAACTATTTGATAGCGTTATCTCTCGACAACTAAGTGTTGCAAATATAGGGCTTACCTACAAATAATGCAAGGATTTGCGAACTTTTCTTTACAAAACCCTATTTTTTAACATTTATGGGTGTTATAAAGCATCAAATTATCCGCTATAACCATAGCAGACATGGCTTCTACTATGGGTACGGCGCGAGGAAGCACACAGGGATCGTGTCGCCCGCGAGCCTTGATCACAGTGGGTTCGCCGGATGCTGTTACGGTTTGTTGTTCGCGCAAGAGGGTGGCTACAGGCTTGAAAGCTACTCTGAAATAGATGGGCTGACCATTGCTCAACCCTCCCTGCACTCCACCGCTGTGATTGGTAAGGGTGGTGATGCCATGAGAAGAAGGAACGAAAATATCATTTTGCTCGCTACCCCGGCTTTCAACTCCGGCAAATCCTTCTCCATATTCAAAGCCTTTGACGGCATTGATACTGAGCATAGCGGCACCAAGAGCAGCATGTAGCTTGCCGAAAACAGGTTCTCCCAAACCAACCGGACAGCCTTCAATCACGCAGGTGATGACACCTCCAATCGTGTCACCCTCGGCCTTCACTTGGGCAATCAATGCAGCCATTTCCTCGGCCTTGACAGGATCTGGACAACGTACCGGATTTTGTTCTATCAAACTGAAATCGTAGCTATCCCAAGCGTTGGACAAAGCGATTGAACCAACCTGAGAGGTGTAGGCGGTAATGCGGATGCCATATTGTTTCAAAAACATTTTGGCAAAAGCCCCACCAACTACCCGAGCTACCGTTTCACGCGCTGAAGTACGTCCGCCACCGGTATGATCGCGCCAACCGTATTTTGTTTGGTAGGTAAAATCGGCATGAGATGGACGGAACACATCGCGCAAATTGTCGTAATCGGCAGAATGCTGATTTTCGTTGCGAACAAGAAAACCAATGGGGCAACCTGTGGTGCGCCCTTCAAAGACGCCGGAAAGTAACTCTACACGGTCGGACTCTTTGCGAGCAGTAGTCAGAGCACTCTGACCGGGACGACGACGGTTAAGCTCAGATTGAAGGAAATCTGTATCAACCAACAGTCCAGAAGGCATTCCATCAATTACACCACCTATGCCGGGCCCATGGCTCTCTCCGAATGTTGTTAAACGGAAAAGTTGACCAAAGGTATTCATTTAGAAAGGTTTGATTGATTATGCTTCGTGTTTACCATGGTGTCCGCAGCAACATCCTTCACCGTGGCCTTCGGCATGACCATGGTGGTGGCCACCACAACAGCCTTCACCGTGGCCTTCGGCATGACCATGGTGGTGGCCACCACAACAGCCTTCACCGTGGCCTTCGGCATGACCATGGTGGTGTCCACCACAACAGCCTTCACCGTGGTCTTCGGCGTGTTCGTGGTGATGGCAATCACAATCGCCTCCACAATCGTCACAACCACAGCCACAACCTTCACCACTCAACATATTGATATAACCTTGTATCTCTTCGTTAGTGGCATCGCGCAGAGTAACCACAGTTCCCTTGAAATGGAGCTGCTTGCCTGCCAAAGGATTGTTAAGGTCAATCACAACGGTTTGATCTTTCACTTCAAGAACTAAGCCCTGAAAACGATTTCCATCAGCATTGACCAAGGGGAGTACGGCGCCGGGATAGACCATCTCTCGATCGAAATGGCCGTTTACGCTGAATTTTTCTTTTTCTAACTCCAACACGTGTTCCTCTTCATAGGGGCCATAAGCTTCGTCTTCTGAGAGAACAAAGTCAAACGTATCACCTTGGGTAAGCTGGAGAATATGATCTTCAAAACTGTCAAGAGTTACCCCCATACCGGAAATGAACTGATAGGGATGCTCAGCAGTGGTCTTTTCAACCAACTCGTGAACGCCTTGTTCATTGTCGGTATATAATTCATAGGCTACAGTTACATACTTGTGGGAGATTTGTTCCATAAAATATTATTTTGATTATTACACTAAAGAGACGTTGTTATATGTTGATGGCTTTCAAGCCAGTTCCAAACTCAACTCGTTACAGAGAATATCTAACGCGGGATACTGTTTACGCATGTCTTGAAATAGTTCAAAGCGAGTGTAACTATGTTGAGTTTCTCCTTGAGGATGAATAAAGCGCAAAGTAATGTAGTCGTTACGGAGATTAGTGCGAAGATAATTCATCAGGGAGATTTGAACGTTTCGCATGTATTCTTCGACAATACTGTTTTCCACCTCAACTTCTACAACATAGTCTTCGCAAACCTTAGGCTGCATGGTGCGCATTCTCCCTGCTGTTGCACTATCTGTACGCGGTAATTGATTAGCAAAACGATGCCAATAGTATACCAAGGTGTCAAGTTGGAAAGGGGTGTTTAACTTGGAATATTGATTATTGGGAGATGTTGAACCGGCAGGGACGGCAATGGTTGACGATGCGGGGGACATGCCTTCAGAAGTCGGTGTAGGACCTGTATGGGATGTGCCTCCGACATTATTCGGACGTTCGTGCAGACTGCGAATGGAAAGAGTTTTTGCAGAGTTTTTTCGAGCATTAACGGCAGCAGAATTTTCTGAAACTTTTTCCAAAGAAGCCAAACGGGACAATGTAGGTGGAACTGTAGGAGAAGGAGTAGATGTTAAAGAAACATCCGAGTCCTGAACTTTTGGAGCATCTGTCCCAGAAGCAGTTACGTAATGAACTGAAGACGAGTCGGTTGCAGCAGCTGCCGACGGGGCTGAAGCTGTTTGAAAGATGGGTTTTAAACGTCGCACAGGGCGACGCCCACAAGCTCCATCGTCATCGTCAGAACAAGCTTGAGCTATTTCAATGAGCGTCAGTTCCACAAGCAATCGTTTGTTCCGAGCTGCACGGTAATTTATATCACAATCATTACACAGTTTCAATGCTCGATACAGCACTTTGGGAGTACAACGCATAGCTTGCTCATGGTAGCGGTTACGCACTTGTTCGCTCACTTCCAAAAGTGGGAGAGTCTGTTTGTCACGACTCATCAGCAAATTACGGAAATGAGCAGCCAAGCCACCTATAAAATAATTTGCTTCAAAACCTTTGGCTATAATTCCGGCCAAGCGAACCAACACATCGGAAATCTTTTGCTCCAATAAATCGTCGGTCATGGCGAAATAATGAGCATAATCCAACACATTGAGATCTTCTATGACTTTTTGATACGTTATGTTACCTTCACAAAAACTGGCAACTTGATCAAAAATTGATAATGCATCGCGCATTCCTCCATCTGCCTTCTCTGCTATCACATGAAGTGCCTCAGGCTCGCAAGTATACCCCTCCTTATCAGCCACATACTGTAAATGCTTCACAGTATCTGCCACTGTCATGCGCGCAAAATCGTAAATTTGACAACGACTAAGGATGGTAGGCAAGATTTTATGTTTCTCCGTCGTGGCTAATATAAAAATAGCATGTGTCGGAGGTTCTTCCAAAGTTTTCAGAAATGCATTGAAAGCAGCTGCAGACAACATGTGCACTTCGTCAATAATGAAAACTTTGTACTTCCCGACTTGCGGCGGAATTTGTACCTGTTCTATCAATTCACGAATATCTTCAACTGAATTGTTAGAAGCAGCATCCAACTCATGAATATTATATGATCTGTTTTCATTAAAAGCCACACAGCTTTCACACTGATTACAAGCTTCCCCGTCAGACGTTGGAGTTAAGCAATTAATATTTTTCGCAAAAATACGAGCACAAGTAGTCTTACCAACTCCACGAGGACCGCAAAAGAGATAAGCATGCGCCAACTTGCCATGTACAATGGCATTTTTCAGCGTCACAGTCAAGGAATGCTGACCTACAACGCTATCAAAATTAGTCGGCCGATACTTACGTGCTGAAACAATATACTTGTCCATATCATTCAAATTGGTGATTGGCACTGCTACGAAGTAAGCTGATATCATCGTGCATTGCTGATTGAACAGCAAAAGTAAGTGTTTTTTCTCAATAACTAACAACGCCAAGCCATAAAGGAGCATGAAGCTGCAAACCGTTTGTGAACTACCGCTAAGCTAAAGACTTAGCGGCTTCGGAGATAGTTATGCCTCCTCGTTTTTCCTGCTTCTTCCTGCCATTGCTTTTTAGGACACAAGGTCGGTCATCCACAAGAGGACAGTCCACAGGCTTTACTTTCCC
>JALEYW010000095.1:0-6741 GCA_022773145.1 Bacteroidales bacterium | reverse complement strand
CCACCTCTTCCCATTCCGAACAGAGAAGTTAAGCCCAACCGCGCCGATGGTACTGCGCAAGCGGGAGAGTAGGTCGCCGCCCTCTTTTTTCAAATTGCATTCCCTTCTCCGGAATTTATCCGGGGGAGGGATTTGCTTATTCCCATTATTCTTCTTTTACTTTTGCCTTTGCTTCTCCATTTCAATTATAATGATGTTGGAAAGATTTTGGTTAAGTGTTTGTTTGTTTCTTGTGTGTTTACCACTTGCATCCCAGGTGGCAGATGGTCCATACATTAGTTGGGAGGATTTTGTGGCGGACTATTTTGAGGAGAAGCTTGAGTCAGAAAATGAGGAGGGAAAAGAAAATTTGGAGGAGGAGATGGAAGAATTGGAGATTTTGGTAGCTAAACCGCTACAAATCAATTTAGTTTCAAAGAATCAGTTGTTGAATTTACCCTTTTTGGATGAATCACAAGTAGATTCGTTACTATCATATAGAGATAAGAAGCGTGGATTTCGTTCGTTGGGAGAGTTGCAATATGTGAAGAATTTGGATTACCGTCTTCGCAATTATCTTTCTCTTTTCCTGCGTTGCGATAGTGTGTTCAGGCCTGCCCATAGGCAATCCGCAGGGGATAATGGCTTGAAAAGTTTATCCCGGCTTTTAACACAGGGAAAACAGCTGTTGCAAAGCCATTTGGATATACCCTTGTACAAGCGTGCAGGTTTTACCGAGGCCCAGCCCGATAAAAACAACTATTACATGGGCAATCCTTTGCACCATTGCATTCGCTATCGTTATACCTATCATCGGGAAGCCATTTACGGGATAAATCTGGAAAAAGATGCCGGCGAACCAGTGGGAAAGCAAGGTTTTTATCCTTACGATTACCTTTCAGCTTATTGTTATCTTCGTCCTAAGCATGAAAGGTGGAGTGTAGTTGTCGGCGATTACGAATTAAAAGGAGCCCGAGGACTTCTTTTCGGTAAACAATTATACTCACAACGTGAGATATCGGGAGGCATTCAGCGTTTCAAACCCTTGGACTTCCGTCCCCATACCGGCATGGACGAGTACTATTATTTACGTGGTATGGCTGCCTCCTATCGTTGGAATGCCTGGCAAGTGATGGCATTTCTTTCTTATCGGCAACTTGATGCGCGTACCACCGAAGAGGGCGACACCGTTCGCACCATTCTTTCCACCGGTCTTCATCGCACCCTTTCAGAGATTGAGCGCAGGAGAGAGGTAGGCGCGTTCACTTACGGCACCCATTTCGGCGTGTCGCGTACCCGATATGGCCTCTTTTTTGATATATACGGCCTTCATTTCGACCGTTTGGTTTATCCGGTGGATCGGCCTTACAACATTTCCTATTTTCGTGGACGCAATGGAGGGTGTGCTTCCCTTTCTTACTATTTCAACCAAAACCGTTGGCAGCTGCAAGGCGAGTTGGCCTCCGACCATCACGGCCATTGGGCCATGGAGCATACATGGAGGGCACGATTAGGCACCCAATGGCAAACCCAGGTGCAATATAGACATTTTTCTTCCCGTTTCACCAGTTTTTATGGCGATGCTCTTCGGCAAGGCAGTCGAGTTGCCAATGAAGAAGGCATGCTTTTCAGTGCTTTATATCGCCCTATGGGACACACAGAGTGGTCCGGTTACGTTGACCTCTACCGTTTTCTTCGTTCCACCTATCTTTCCGCATTGTCTGGCGCATTAGGTGCAGCCTTTACCCTGCAATGTCAAATACACTTCTCCCAAAGTCAGCGCATGGGGTTGCGTTATCGTTTTAAAACCCGTCAACAAACCATCAGCGGGCAAGAGCTGTTAGAATATCGCAGTCTTCATCAACTCCGTGCTTCATGGACCCATTCTGCCGTCTGGGGAGAAATTCACTTACAGGCCGATGCCTCCTATGCTGTCCGTCAGACCGGCAAGCAGTCCAAGGGTTGGATGATCTCACAACGCACCTCTTGGCCCGTTTCTTCAACTATTCAGTTCAAAGCCTTCACCTCTCTGTTCTTTTCCGACGATTACGAAAGCGCTCTTTACGCCTACGAACCCCGTTTGTTCCAAGTTGCCGCTATTCCCAGCTTTTCCAATCACGGCATGCGCGCCGTCCTGATGAGTCAATGCCGGCTGTTTCGCACCCTCACCTTCGGTTTGCGTTATTCCGTAACCCACTATTTCAATCGTAGCTCCATTTCCAGCGGAGCCGAGCTCATTCCCTCCTCATGGAAGAACGACCTTTCCATGCAGCTGCTGTGGACAATCTGACCAACCGTTTCTTTTCTTCTTTCCCCTTCAATTCTTTCTATCTTCAGCCAAAGGCAATCAGTCGAAAGCCTTCGGGTTATTTCGCAGCAAGTCCACGATGCCCGCTGGCGGGCGGTTCGCCATCAGTTCCCGTTTCATCCAATCCATGTAAGGCGCCACGTGTTCAAAGAAACGGCGATAGCCGTTGCAAAGAAAGTTCAGCCCCTTCTCCCCGTCCGCCGTTTGTGCGAAGCGGTTCTTCGGGCATTCCCCGTTGCAGGCAAACAGCCATCGGCACTCCCGGCACTGACGCGGCAATGCCGTCTGTTTCGCCCGTCCGAACTCCCGTTGTTTCGGGCTGTACATCATCTCCACCAGCGACTTCTCCCGCAGGTTGCCCAGTCGGTATTGCGGAAACACAAAGTGGTCGCAGGCAAACACATCCCCGTTCCATTCGATTGCCCCCGCGTGTCCGCAAGTGCGGGCCAGCGTACAAATGCCCGGCTGCACCCCCATCCAGTTCGCCAGGGTAGCATCGAACAGCTGCACGAAATACTCCCCCACGTCCTCCTTCACCCATTCGTCGAAGATGCCGATGAGAAAATCCCCCCATTGTTCTGGGCTCACCGAAAACGGCATCATTCCCCCCGTTCCTTCTTCTTCCACGGCCGCCAGTTGCCGTCCGTCAGCGTGCGGCAGAAGTCGTTCCACGATAGGCGTGAATTGAATAAATCGGCACCCGATTTCTTTGAAGAAACGGTAAAACTCCTTCGGCTGGTCCGCGTTGAAATCATTCACCACCGCCAGCGCGTTCCATTCCACCCCATGCTTTTGCAGCAGTCTTATCCCCTGCATCACCTTGTGGTGCGACGGTCCTCCCCCTTTCGCCCTTCTGTACGCGTCGTGCATCTCCTGCGTACCGTCCACCGACACCCCGACGAGCCACCCCTGTTCCTTGAAAAACCGGCACCACTCGTCCGTCAGCAGCGTCCCGTTCGTTTGCAGACAGTTGTCTATCCGCCGTCCCGCCGCATATTTCCGTTGCAGTGCCACCGCCTTTTTGTAAAACTGCAACGGCCTCATCAGCGGTTCCCCGCCGTGCCACGTAAACAGCACCTCCTGCGTAGTCTGCGCCCCGATATAATCGTGGATGAACTTCTCCAGCAAAGCATCGTCCATCACCTGTGGCGAATGCTTTTCGAAGAGCAGCGATTTCTCTAAGTAGTAGCAATATTTACAGGCCAGGTTACAGCGCGATCCGGCCGGTTTGGCCAGCAAATACAACGGCGAGGCAAAGGGTGAGGCAGTGAATTCCACAATAGAACACTTTTGATGAAACAAAATATTTGATGGCACAAATGTAATACCTTTTAAAAGTTTTTATCGGATTTGGAAGATAATATCTATTTTTGCCTGTTCCATAACGTAAAATGTGTTCTGTGCGGGTTATTTACAGCCATCAACTCTTACCCACCAAATCCTGCAACCCCAACACCCCATGCGTAGATACCTCCTGTTGGGCCTTGTCGCCCTGTTCTCCGTTTCACTGCTTCGTGCCGCCGAGCCGCGCAAACGGTTCACCCACCGGCTCAACCTGGCCCTCACACTCCCGTCCCAATCGGCAGACAGTGTGCCCACCGCCTTCCATCTTGGCCTCCTGTCCAACCTCTACTGCCAGCGTGGTGTCGGCCTTGAATTGTTGTCCAACGTGGTTGAGACCGATGCCCGTGGCGTGCAACTCTCCGGTCTCCTCAATGTGGCCGGCCGTCGGCAGAGCGGTTTGCAGCTCTCCGCATTGATGAACCATGGTGGCCAGCACGGCAGCGGAGCCCAGGTCGGCCTGCTTGTCAACGCCGCCCGCCGTTACGACGGTCTCCAACTCGCCACACTCTCCAACGTTTCCGTTGTTCACAACGGCCTCCAGCTCTCCACCGTCAACAATGTCGTGTGTGAAACCCTCCGGGGTACGCAGATTACCAGTGTGGCCAACATCGCCGTCCGTGTCAGCGGCGGTCTGCAGCTGGCCGGCCTGGTCAATGTAGCACAGGACGAAATGCGAGGTCTCCAAACCGCCGTCTTCAACTATGCCGGCAACCTTCGCGGCTGGCAGGTAGGCGTGGTCAATGTGAGCGACCGCAAAAAAGGTTGGCAGATAGGTCTCGTCAATTACAGCAAAAGCCCTTCCTACCGCAAGATAGGTTTGGTCAATATCGACAGCCTCACCCGAGTGCAGTTCGTTGTTTCCGGCGGCAACACCGCCAAGGCCGGTGGCGGCGTGCGTCTGTTGGGGCGGTTGATCTACACCCAGCTCGGCATCGGCACCCAGTGGATAGGGCTTGACGAAAAATTCTCCGGCTGCCTCTACTATCGTCGCGGCCTCCTGCTCCCCCTGTCGCGCCATCTGCGTATGCCCCTCGACCTCGGCTTTGCCCACATCGAAAGCTTCGACAATGCCGCCCCCGACACCCCCGAGCGCATGTACGGCCTCCAGGCACGTGCCGGACTGGAGTGGGCCGTCACCCCGCACCTCAACCTCCAGGCCATGGGTGGCTATGGCGTTACCCGTCCTTACGACCGCGATGCCAGCTACGAGCGCAAAGCCCTTGTCGAAGTCAGCGTCATCTTCCAGGGCCGTTAGGTCGTTGACGTGTCATAGCAGTTGGCAGATACAGGCTATGCTCTCTTGCGCACAAGAAACCGACTGCATCCCCATGGCGTACAGACGATTAGCACAGCTTAGGCACACCTTTTAAGTATTGAGAACCCCCAATCGCATCCTCCTCCCCTTTTTCTACCGTTATGCGAAAAATCATCCTCCTGTTCCTTAGCTTTCTCCTCCTTCCCTCAACCGTTTGCGGCCAAGAAACCATTCTGACCGACAGCCTTTCCCCCGTGGTCGAATCGGCTCCCGTCCTCGCTCCCTCCACGGGCAAACATCCGTGGCGTGCCGCCATCGAAACCTTCGGGCTCAACGTCGGCGTGTGGGCCTTCGACCGTTACGTCATGCAGGAAGACTTTGCCAAAATCAGCCTCTCCACCATCAAGCACAACATCAAGCACGGCTTCGTGTGGGACAACGACCAGTTCTCCACCAACCTCTTTGCCCATCCCTACCACGGCAACCTCTACTTCAACACCGCCCGTTCCAGCGGCATGAACTTCTGGGAGTCCGCCCCCTACGCCTTTGCCGGCAGTCTGATGTGGGAAACCTGTGCCGAGATAGAGCCACCCGCCATCAACGACCTCATGGCCACCACCCTGGGCGGTATCGCTTTGGGCGAGGTCACCTTCCGTATGTCCTCCCTGCTGCTCAACGACAGTCGGCGCGGCTTTCCCCGTTTCCTGAGCGAGCTGGCCGCCGGCATCTTCTGCCCGCCGCGTGCCTTCAACCGCCTGCTCACCGGCGAAGCCTGGCGCGTACGTCCCGAGAGCTACCTCTACCACGATTACAACCGCCTGCCCGTGGCCTTCGAGATAGGCATGGGCGACCGTTACCTGGCCGATGGCGGCAGCCTCTTCCGTGGCGAACACAACCCCTACTTAGAGTTGCGCGGCATCTACGGTTCGCCCTTCGACACAGAGAACAACCAGCCCTATGACCACTTCACCCTGGGCCTGACCTTCGGCCTTTCGGGCAACCAGCCCCTTGTCAGCCGCGTCAACCTCATGGGACGTTTGTGGGGCCGCCAGCTCCCCACCGTTTCCGACATGGAGCTGATGGTCGGCCTCTTCCAGTATTTCAACTACTTCGATGCCGAAGAAGTGGCCGACGGCACCGGCAACATACCCTACAAGATTTCCGAGGCAGCCTCCATCGGCCCCGGCATAGCCTACCGTTTTCCCGGTCTGCACAGCCTGATGTCCATCAGCCAAAGCATCCATTTGGGCGGCATTCTCCTGGGCGGTTGCCTGACGGACTATTACAACATCATCGACCGCAACTACAACCTCGGCAGTGGCTACAGCGTGAAAAGCACCACCTGTCTCGACTTCGGTCACGTCGGTCTGTTCACCTTAGGCTTCCAGCACTACAAAATCTTCACGTGGAAAGGCTATGAAGGCAAGGACCTCAGCACCGTCAATCCCCTCTACCTCAATGCCCAGGGCGACCGTGGCAACACCACCTTCACCATTCTCACACCGGTGGTGGAATACGCCCTCGGCCCCCACGTACGTTTGAGCTGGGAAACCTCCGCCTACTTCCGCCATTCCCACTACAAGTACCATCCCGACCTCCGGTTCAACACGTTCGAGAGCCGCGTGGGCGTGATGTACCGTTTCTGACGCGAGGCCGCAGAGCCGCGTGTGCAGCAGGGAGGAGTGTGCAGCGAAGAAAAAGGCATGAGAAACCGTGTGAACTACCGCTAAGCTAAAGACTTAGCGGCTTCGGAGATAGTTATGCCTCCTCGTTTTTCCTGCTTCTTCCTGCCATTGCTTTTTAGGACACAAGGTCGGTCATCCACAAGAGGACAGTCCACAGGCTTTACTTTCCC
>JALEYW010000084.1:0-4600 GCA_022773145.1 Bacteroidales bacterium | reverse complement strand
CGCTAAGGTAGAAGGAATTAACAATAAAATCAAGGTAATGAAAAGAAATGCGTATGGATTTAGGGATGAGAAGTACTTCACACTACGACTCTATGCCCTGCATGACTGTCGCATCACTCGAAATGTCGGATGAACCTTTTTATCCTCGAAAAAAGCATTCACCCCTTCACATGAAGGCTTTTTTCGCCTGATTTTTAATCAGTTAGAGTGTGAAGGCTTGGATTTTCAAGTGTTCACAACACATGGTTCGTTTCTATCGCCAACTACCTGATTTTCATGGGTTTTACCGTGTGAAGGCTTGCTTTTTCCACCTTTCACAAGCATTCACCGTCCGTGTGAATACTTTGAAATCCAACCCTTCACACTCGAAACCACTGAAAATCAATAGAAAACGAGTACTGTGTGAAGGGGTGAATACTTTTTTCGGGAAATAAAAACCGTATATACGCGCGCGCGAAAAGAGCATTCGACTGGGGGCGGAGGTGAAGTTCGTGCAGCAAGCCGTATATATACGCGCGCGAAAAGAGCATTTTCAAAACCGATTGCGGCTTTTTCAGCCCGATAAATCCGCTTCGCCTGCCCAGGCGGACACTGCGTGAAGTTCTCTTCATAAGTCGCCGACTTGTCCGCACAACTCCTTGATTAGGCAAAACTAGTCCTGGACTTGTGAGAACAACTCTTAGACTTGTGGAAAAGGCATTTCATAACAACATACCTTATTTCCCTATCCTTTTCACATCCGAAACTGCGATAAACAAAATCATAACACCTACTAATCATACCCCACAAGACAAAAAGCTAATAGTATATACGGATACTGAGCATTTCATAATCCGTTCAATTCCACATCATACGAACAGGGGAAGTGAACATTACGAAACAATTAGTACCTTGTCTCGTACGCCTTGAAACAGGCCCCGAACTGCCCGAAACGGCCCGAAAACGCACATTTTCTCAGTTTTTTTATAGCAAACGCTTGTTAGTTTCAAAATTAGCCTTACCTTTGCACCGCGTTTGAGAGAAAACGCGACCAAAACATGGTTCAGGAAGTTTGGGTGAGTGGCTGAAACCACCAGTTTGCTAAACTGACGTACGGGTTTACCGTACCGGGGGTTCGAATCCCCCAGCTTCCGCACATGGCGCTTTCATCTAATGGTTAGGATACATGCCTCTCACGCATGGTATACGGGTTCGATTCCCGTAGGCGCTACTTCCTTACAAGCTGCATCTTTCACGATGCAGCTTTTTTTGTGTGCTGAACAGCCAAAGATCGTTCCGACACAATAAAGCCGCAGCTCCGTAAAAAGAGGTGCGGCTTTCTGTATGTAGGAAGATGAAGTAGGCCGGAGAGAAAGGGATGAAGAGAGGGCGGGCGATGGTGTCAGACGGTGAAACAACGGCCCTCGGCGGCCAATTCGGTGTTCGGAAACTCGCGTCGCGCCTCATCGAGCAGGCAACGCTCGTCCTGATAGCGCGAAGAATAATGTCCGATGACCAGCCGCTTCACCCCTGCCAAACGGGCCAGTAGTGCTGCCTGCCGGGCCGTGGAGTGACAGGTCTCAACAGCGCGTGCGGAAAGTTCCTCGCCGAAGGTGGCTTCGTGGTAGAGCACGTCCACGCCCCGCAGCAGGTCTGCATTCTCGGGCAGGTAGGCCGTGTCAGAACAATAGGCATAAGTGCGCGCCGGGGCGGCAGGGGTCACCAAGCGTTCGTGCGGATAGAAATCGCCGTCGGGCGTTGTCCACCCTGCCCCCTGCTTGATGTGGTTGATTTCGTAATAAGGAATCTCAAGGAAGTCAATCATGTCGCGACGGATGTGGGGCAGCAAAGCCTTCTCCTTGAACAGGAAACCGCAGCAAGGCACGCGGTGGCGGAGGGGGACGGTCCAGACCTCCAGCGAGCGGTCTTCAAATACTTTTTCGCTCGTACCGCCTTTCGGCAGGGGATGGAACAGCACTTCAAAAGCGATGCCGGTGCAGAAAAAGTCGAGCCACGGCCTCATCAGTCCTTCCAATTCCTCATGGGCATAGATGTGCATAGGCTGGGTACGCCCTGAGAGCGACAGGGTGGAGAGCAGACCTATCAGACCGAAGATATGATCACCGTGAAGGTGGCTCAGGAAAATATGGTTCAGGCGCGAAAAACTCTGCCGCGCACGCTGGAACTGCACTTGAGTGCCCTCGCCGCAATCTATCAGGTATAGTTTCTCACGCAGGTTGACGAGTTGGGCCGAAGGATGGTGCCGCAGGGTGGGCTTGGCACTTCCGCATCCCAAAATGTGGACTTCAAACTTTTCCATGCCGCAAAAATAGAGATATACGTATGAAAAATTGTAATTTTGCCCGACAAAAATAAGCAACTCGCCTACATTTGGGCTTACCGATTGGGGCATAAAAAAACAGGAGTGATTGTCATCACACTTTTAATCCATTTTTGCCCAACCGACGGGCTGTTGCCGCAACGCGCCGCGCGAGCGGCTGCCTTTCAAACCAATATAACTAATCAACAACCGATATATGCACACGCGAGAAGAGAAAATGGAGGCGTTCGGCCGACTGCTGGATGTGCTCGACACGCTCCGTGAGAAATGTCCCTGGGACCGCAAGCAGACCAACGAGAGCCTGCGTCCCAATACCATTGAAGAAACTTACGAACTCTGCGACGCGCTGATGAAGGGCGACCGCAAAAACATCTGCAAGGAACTGGGCGACGTGCTACTGCACGTTTGTTTCTATGCCAAGATAGGTTCTGAAACGGGCGACTTCGACATCGCCGACGTTTGCAACGCCCTGTGCGACAAACTCATCTTCCGCCACCCGCACGTCTATCCCCCGCAGGAGGGAACCGCCGCCCAGGTCGACACGGCCGGGCAGGTCATCAAGCAATGGGAGCTTATCAAGCAGAAAGAGAAGGACGGCAACAAGAGCGTGCTCTCCGGCGTGCCCGATGCCCTGCCCTCGCTCATCAAGGCCTACCGCATCCAGGACAAGGCTCGCAACGTGGGCTTCGACTGGGAAGAGCGGTCACAGGTTTGGGAGAAGGTAAAGGAGGAGATTGCCGAATTTGAGGCGGAAGTGGAGCACATGGACAAGGAGAAAGCCGAGGCCGAGTTCGGCGACGTGCTCTTCAGCCTCATCAATGCCGCCCGCCTTTACAAAATCAACCCCGACAACGCACTCGAACGGACCAACCAAAAATTCATCCGCCGCTTCAATTACCTCGAAGCCCACACGCTGAAACAGGGACGGCAACTGACGGATATGACCCTGGCCGAGATGGACGAAATTTGGGAAGAAGCGAAAACGAAAGGTTAGGAAACGATGAGTTTTTGCTGATATTTCACAGGATACCGTATTCATGTTCAGCCTCCCCCGCACTGGTGGTGCCTGCGTTCTCTACCGCACCCCTCACACCGACTATTTCACCCGGATCGTCCAACATTCCGAGCCCGGGCGACTGGTATCGCTGCACGACCTGCCCCTCTCGGGCGGTTATGTGGTGATGCCTTTTGTTGTATCCCCCGCCACCCCGCTGCTCTTCATCCGTCCCGATGAAATCAGCCGCCATCCTGTGGCTGAACCTGATGCAGAAGGAGTCGGGAAGGGAGGAAACGGCACCGCAGCACCGGGAAACGATGCAACGACCGCCGGCCTCGGCTTGCCCGATTCTCATGTCACCGACGAGGAGGAGGAACGTGGCCGCTATGCCCGCTCCTTTGCCTCGGCCCACAGCCGCCTGCTGTGTGGCGAATTGCAGAAAATGGTCCTCTCGCGCCGCCTCCACGTGCGCCACGGCGGACTTGATGCCTACCGGCTCTTTCTCTCGGCGTGCCACAGCCGCCCCGGCTGTTTCGTCGCCCTGTGGTGGACCGCCGCCACGGGCTGCTGGTTAGTGGCCACGCCCGAACCGTTGCTCGAACAGGCCGGAAACGATTGGCACACGGTGGCATTGGCGGGCACTGTGCCTCATATAAAAGGTGTGGAACCCACGTGGAGCGAGAAGAACCGCGAGGAACAGGCCATCGTGGCGCGTTTCATCGCCAGCCAGTTCGACGGCATTGCCTACAACCTGCAACAGTCGGCCACCCACTCCACGACAGCCGGCAACATCTGCCACCTCTGCACCGACTTCCGTTTCTCCCTCCGCCATCCCTCCGATGTGCGCGCCCTGCTGCTTCGTCTCCACCCCACCCCTGCCGTGTGCGGTCTGCCGCGAGCCGCCGCCCAGCGCGCCATCCTGACGGACGAGGCCAGTCCCCGCCGTTACTACGCCGGGTTCAACGGTCCGTTGGGATTAGAAGGGGAAACGCGCCTCTACGTCTCGCTCCGCTGCATGGAGTTCACGCCCTCCCTTGCCACGCTCTACGCCGGCGGCGGCATCATGCCCGAAAGCGTGGAACAGGAGGAATGGGAGGAAACGCAGCGCAAGTTACAAACGATGCTTCGGCTGCTTTAGGGCTCATGGCTAAGGTTATGAGGGATTAGGTTATGAGGTTTATGAGGACCCGTTGGCGGAATTAATTCAGTGCGTACTTAATTCGCCCTAAGGGTCTACCGTTAATATAGTTGATATATTGCAACACGGTCAGCGCACTAATTTT
>JALEYW010000076.1:0-6448 GCA_022773145.1 Bacteroidales bacterium | reverse complement strand
ATCTAACGAACTTTGTGTACAAGTTGCACATAACCAGATAGTATAACTTAAAGATTGAGCACTCTAAGTTAACAATATCCTGCGATATGTGCAACTTCTTTTAGTTCATATTATTTCCATTTTAATTCCGCCAACGGGTTTTAAAAGTTTATCAGTTTAAAGTTTATAGTTAAACTATGCTTTTTGAACTGCTTGTCAAAGTATAAGTTCTACTCCAAAACCATAAACTTCTCAACTAAAGCCTGCGGCATTGTTGGCATATTTGCCGAATTCTCCCTATTTTTGCGACCTATAAGTTTCTTGTCCGCCCAATGGCACCATCGTTTCAAAGAACGCCGGAGTGCTGCCCTGCGGACGTAACTTCTGAAAAACCACTCCGGAACGATGTGGTCGGCGACCGCAAGCGCTTCCCCTTTATTCGTAATACAAAAAAAAATATGCCTTTAGTTTCCCCCTCCTTGCTGTCGGCCGATTTTGGCCACCTGAGCCGCGATGTGAAAATGCTGAATGAGAGCAGTTGCGACTGGTTCCATTTAGACGTGATGGACGGTGTGTTTGTACCCAATATCTCTTTTGGTTTTCCCGTGATGCAAGCCATGGCCCAAGAGGCCGAGAAGCCGCTCGATGTGCACCTCATGATTGTGCAGCCGGAGAAGTTTGTCAAGGAAGTGAAAGCCTTAGGCGCCAAAGTGATGAATGTGCATTATGAGGCCTGTACACACCTGCACCGCGTGGTGCAACAAATCAAGGCCGAAGGCATGATGGCGGGCGTAACGCTCAATCCGCACACCCCGGTGAGCGTGCTGGAAGATATCATCGCAGACCTCGACCTCGTGATGCTCATGTCGGTCAATCCGGGCTTTGGCGGCCAGCGTTTCATCGAACACTCGGTGGAAAAGACGCGGCGGTTGCGCGAATTGGTGGACCGCACGGGGGCGCACGCGCTGATTGAAATTGACGGAGGCGTGAACCGCGAAACGGGCGCGCGGCTGGTGGAGGCCGGAGCTGACGTGCTGGTGGCCGGATCGGCGGTGTTCAAGGCGGCGGACCCCAAGGCCGAGATTGAAGCACTGAAAAATCTCTGATAAATCTTCCGCAAATTTGAAAATCTCATTTCCTATTTCATAAAAGACTCCATCATGTCGCTTGCTCCGCTCCTTTCCGAACAAGAACTTTTCCGATTGCTGCAAACCATCAGGCAGAGCCGCCAAATAGTGGTCTGTGCCCATCGCGGCCCCGACGGCGATGCGGTGGGAGCCTCGTTGGCCTGGGCCGACTATTTGCAGTCGTTGGGCAAACAGGTGCGTGTGGTGTTGCCCAACCCTTTTCCCGACTTTCTGCGCTGGCTTCCGGGCAGCCACACGGTGCAGTTTTATCAGCACCACGAAGGACAGGCCACGGCATGGCTGGCCCAAGCCGATCTGATTTTCTGTTTGGATTTCAGCTCGCCGGGCCGTTTGCAGGAGATGCAGCGAGCCGTCATGGCATCGAAAGCGGAGCGAGTGGTCATCGACCATCATTTAGACCCCGACCCGGCCATGGGGACACAGCTATATTCCTTCCCGCAACTCAGCTCCACGTGTGAGGCCGTGTTCCGCATCCTGGTGCAGCTGGGTGCCTTCGAGGAAATGAGCAAAGCCGCCGCCGTATGCCTTTACACAGGAATGATGACGGACACGGGAGGCTTTACTTACAACTCCACCAGGCCTGAAATCTACGAAATCATCTCCCTGCTCCTCACCAAGGGCATCGACAAGGATAAAATCTACCGCAATGTGTTCCACGTGTACTCTCAAGACCGCATCCGGCTGACGGGGTACATCCTCTACGAAAAGCTGCGGTTTTATGCCGGCGGCAAGGCGGCTCTCTTCACCCTGACGCGCGAAGAGATGCAGCGCTTCAATTTTATCCGTGGCGATGCCGAGGGATTGGTCAATATGCCTTTACAGGTGAAAGGCATGCGGCTGAGCATCTCGTTGCGGGAGGACACGGAACGCGACACGGTGCGCGTTTCACTCCGCTCGGTCGACGACTTTCCGTGCAACCGCATGGCCGAAGAATTCTTCCATGGCGGCGGCCACCTGAATGCGTCGGGTGGCGAACTGCCTTTCCCGCTGTCGGAGGCCGTTGAAACGGCAGAGCGGGCCATCGAGGCTTACGCAGACTTGCTGTAACAGCCCGAGGCAGGGGGTATGATACCGAATCTTTTCCCATCTCTTGCCATGAACCGATTGTTTCTCTTCCTGTTAGTGATTGTGGTGTCTTTTCCCCTATCAGATACCACAACCGCCGGTGAGTGTCATGCTCAACAAGCACCGAACTTTCCCATAGCGCACGACACCTTGCGACTTCTCACTATCGGCAACAGCTACAGCCTGGATGCCACCGTCTGCTTGCCCCAACTGCTCAACGATGCAGGCGTGGACAACCGGCAGTTTGCGGTGTATTGTGCGATGGAAGGGGGAGCTTCGCTCGAATACTGGCGCGACCAGCTGAGAAACAAGCGTAAAGTGGACAATCTTTACCACATGGGAGGAATGTTGAAGTTGCCGGAGCGCGACTGGACGCTGGAGGAGTTGCTCGGGCAGCCGTGGGACGTGATTGTGCTCCAACAGGCTTCTAAACTCTCGGACCATTTTGCCAATTACGTACCTCACGCCGAAGAGTTGCTTGAAGCCATTCATCGGCTATGTCCGAACAAGGCTGTCCGCGTGGCTTGGCACATGACGTGGTCGCACGCCATTTTCTTTGATAACGGACCTTACAGCAAAAAAGGATGGGAAGACATTGCCGCTACCACGCGCCGACTGTGCGAAACGCACAATTTTTCCCTACTCATCCCGTCCGGCACCGCCATACAGAACATGCGAAACCTGTACCCCGACGACCTGAGGGCTTTCACGCGCGATGGCACACACATTGTTTACGGTATGGGAAATTACCTCCTGGCTCTGACTTGGTTTGAAACGATTTGCAGCCCCATCTTCGGCATCTCATTGATCGGCGTGCCGCCTTCGCAAAAGGCGTGCGACATCAATGCCGACAAAACGCCGCTTTGCGACATCAACTCCGCCAATTATCCGATTGCCCATTACTGTGTTTGGCAGGCAATCCACAATCCATACGAATTGATTTCGACCATCCGCAACAAATCCGTCAACAGTCTGTTGCACTATTCCGGCGGCCTCCCCACCGTGCCCATCTACGACCTCTCCGGCCGCCCTGTTACCGGCAGGCCGGGAAAGGGCATCTTTATCATGGGGAACAAGAAAGTGGTGTTCTGATTGTTGAATTGGGGAATAAGGCTTCAGGTTTTGGGAATAAGGTTCTGAGGTGATGACTATAAGGTGATAAGCTTGAAGATTAGGAGCTTATCTCTCCGGTTTCGTTCACCGTTTCTTCTGCAAGTATTCCTCAAACTGCCGGCGCGTGCCGTTGAAGACATTGATGTCCACCTCGCCCTTGATGCCGTTCACCCGTCCGTAAGGAGTCAGCTGCCAGTGGAGCAGGCGCACGTAAGGTTTGTAGGCACCGTAGCGCGCCACCCAAACATCGTGGGAGCGCAAGGCCGCCGGGGCATGGACGAGGTGGTTGTTGACAAACTGCTGGCCCACATAGAGCACCGGCTTACGGCCGCAAGCCTGTTCCACCCTGCGCATCCACACCATGACTTCGCGAAACATTTTCGCTTCGCCACCCATCTGCGCAATCTGTTTTTCCGTAGGCTCCAAGTCCAGCATGGGCGGCAGGTCGGAACGCAGCCCCGAGGCTTTTTTCAGGAAGAACCGTGCCTGTTGCTCCCCCGTGCTGCCGGGAGCAAAGAAGTGGTAACTCCCCGTGGCAATGCCGTGACGGCGTGCCTGCCGGGCGTCGGCGGCATAGTAGCGGTTCACCACGCTGCGCCCTTCCGTGGCCTTGATGTAGATGAAGGAAACGGGATAGTCCACCTTTCCTTCGACCCTGCGGCCCGGCCCCAGCCCCGTGATGCGCAACTTCTTCCAGTCGATGGCGTACCGCTTGCGGCCAATCTCATGCTGGTAGCGCGAGATGTCGATGCCGTAGACGCGGTCGGGGGTGTAGACCATCCGTTCACCCTTGAAGCGCCCGTTGTCCCACCGTCCGCAACGGAGCAACGTGTTCCCCTTGATTGCGAAGCCGTGGCCCTCCCTGCGTCCGTCCTTCCATTCCCCCTGATAGTATTCCCCGTCGTTTCGCCACAATATCCCTTGCCCCTCCGCCTCCAGCAGGTGGTTGAAAAATCCCTGATAGCGTCCCAGGGAGTCCGTGCGGGTGCCACAGGCCAGGGTGTCGGCCTGCCAGATACCCTCAAAGCGCGTGCCGTCCGGGCGCAGCAGCACACCCCAGCCTTCGCGCACCGCTGCAGAGGCGGAAGCACCGATGCGCATCAGTCCCTCGTACACACAGCTGTCGGAAAGCTGCCGGCGCACACAGCGCAGGCCATCGCGCCTTGAATCCGCCGGGCGGGGGATTTGCGCGCCCCGGGGGTGCTCCGAATCATCGGCAGTCAGCCGGCGGAGGAGGGCTTTCCCGTTTCTCCACCACCACACGGGCCAGGCACTTTCCTCGGCCAACAGCCGCGCCACGTCGCGAGAGCCTGCGCGATGCCCCCCTTGCTGCACGCCACACAGGTTGCCCGAAGGATTGACCCAAACTCCACCCTCCGAACAGGGGAATAGTGTCGCCTCGCGCTCCAACTTCTCCGCCTGCACCGAACGGGTGAGCCGGCCATAGTCGTTGAGGGCACAGAGCGTGGCTTTGTGAGCGTATGCCCCGAAGCGATAAACGGAGAAGCGCGCGGCCTCGCGGGGCAGTGAGCCGTGGCTGAGGCGGAGCAGGAGCAAACCGCCCCGGCGGCGCACCACGGCAGCGGGATAGGCCGTGGTGTCGTTGGTCCATACCCGGATGGCAGCGTGCAGCAGCACCGGTGAGGGTGTATGCTCCAAGGCTTGGCGCAGGCATTGATGCAGCGAGTCCGTTTGGCGGAAGTGTTGCAACGTCTGTTCGCGAAAGTCCATCACCTCGTTGTAGCCATCGTCCGCCACACTGTGCGTTTCGGCATATTCGTCCAGAGCAGACAGCTCATGTCGCATCCTCTCCAGTTGCCGCTCCAGCACACTGTCTGCCGCTTCCAACCGCTGGCGGGCGACATGCGCCGGGAGGGTGTCGGGAGCGCACTGCAGCAGCTTGTCCGTGGTGACCACGTGGCCTTCGTTGGAAACAAATGCTCCGGACTGCTCCTCGCTGTGCGCCACATCGTCCGCCCGGAAGGCGGCTACGCGCACACTGTCGTCCGGCACGCTGAGGTAGAGCGTATCTTTCGGCCCGAGAGGGAGGGCATAAGTGCTTTCGGCTGTCACGCGGCACACTGCCGACAGTTGCGAGGCGGTACTGCCGGGAATGAACTGCCAGAGGAGCAGTGAGGTCGCCAAGAGGATGACGGTAAGGAGAAGGGCAAAGAGGATTTTCCGTTTCATGATAAGGCAATGCGGTTGTTTTTAAGCATGGAATAATGGACCATGGTCCATGAGCGCAGGAGGCAGACTGCGCGCCTTGTTTGTCGGCAAAGTTATACTTTTCACCAATTAAAACAGTAGGCGCATGGTCTCTTCAACCAAAAAGTTTGCAAATATGCTTGTCGGGCAGCCGAAACGGCCTTCCTGATAGCATACTTACAAACTATACGTAATTTCGCCCTTGAAAAAATAGTTCAAACCTTCATACCAGCCCGTTTCCTATTGATTACCAGCAGTTTTCGCTATGAACCTTTGATTTTTCAATCCTTCAGGGCAAAGCGGCGACGGGAGGACGGAAGGATGCAGGGTTGAAGGATTACGAATTTAAACGTTCATGCTTGAAACGGTTGAAAATCAACGATAAAAAGCAGAATATGAAGGTTTGAACCTTTTTTGCGGACATTAAATCACGTATATATATATAGGAGCTGATGAGGATTTAGGTTATAAGGTCAGGGTCGCTTCGCTCTCAAGTGATAAGGTACTCATGATGCTATTTTAAGTTTCAGAGATAAAAAGAGATTAAGTGCTGTTCGATATAAGGGATTAAGTTACGAGGCCATAGGGTTGCTCCGTGCGGCAAAGTGCCGGACTTGCGCGCAACAACTCCCGGACTTGTTTTTACAACTCGCCGAGTAGAGAAAACAACTCCCGGACTTGCAGACAGCACAGCAACGGACTCGCCACCCATGGGGAAACGATAAAACAAAGGGGGAACGAAAAAAATAAAAAGATTTAAGTAGGTGTTGAAAATTAGTTTATATCATGTGTGATCTATTGGGATGCAGTTAGTTTCTTTTTTTGAGGGAGCATAGCGGGCTATGTGACCGAAAAAACAAGGAACTAAATGCGCCCAAGAGGGGACAGATGATCTATGCAAACTTTGATTAAACATATAAATATAAACTAATTTT
>JALEYW010000054.1:0-71140 GCA_022773145.1 Bacteroidales bacterium | reverse complement strand
ATTCCGGCCGTCTGCTGTTTTTTAGAGCGACCTTTTGCAAGTCACGTCAGTCGCATAGCCCGCTATGCTCCTTCCTCCACTTACAAAATGTCATCTCTAAAAATCCAGCATCCAGCTCGGCCTAATTTATAGAACACCCCTAAAACTGAAGCAAGCTATTTTATTAGCTTCAGCGCCACCCGTCCGCGTTCCTCGTCGATGTCGAGCACGCGCACCATCACCTGTTGCTGGATGTGCACCACCTCCGCCGGGTCCTTCACGTAATGGTCCGCCAGTTGCGAAATGTGTATCAGGCCCTTCACCTTGATGCCCATGTCCACAAAGCAGCCGAACTTCGTGATATTCGTCACCACGCCCGGCACCTCCATCCCCTCGCGCAGGTCGTCGAGCGAATGCAGGTTGTCGGCAAAGCTGAATACCTTCGCCTTGCCGCGCGGGTCGCGTCCCGGTTTCGCCAGTTCCTCCATGATGTCCGTCAGCGTGGGCAGACCCACCTCCGCCGTGCAATACCGTTTCAGGTCGATGCCCTGGCGCGTTTCCGGCGAGTCGATGAGCTTCTGCACGTCGCAGCCCGCATCCTTCGCCATCCGTTCCACCAAGGCGTAGCGTTCCGGGTGGACCGCCGTGTTGTCCAACGGGTTCACAGCCTGCGGAATGCGCAGGAAACCCGCACACTGCTCGAAAGCCTTCGCCCCCAGCCGGGGCACCCGCAGCAACTCCCCTCGCGAGGCGAACGGACCGTGCTGTGCGCGGTAGTCCACAATGTTCTGCGCCAACACCGGTCCCAAGCCCGACACGTAAGTGAGCAAGTGCTTCGAAGCCGTGTTCAGGTTCACGCCCACCGTGTTCACACAGCTCTCCACCGTCTGGTCCAGACACCGTTTCAGTGCCCCTTGGTCCACATCGTGCTGGTACTGCCCCACGCCGATGGCCTTCGGGTCAATCTTCACCAGCTCCGCCAACGGGTCGGCCAGGCGGCGGGCAATGCTCACCGCGCCGCGCACCGTTACGTCGTAGTCCGGAAATTCCTCGCGGGCCAATTTCGATGCCGAGTAAACCGACGCACCGTCCTCGCTCACCAAGAACACTTCCGTCTGCTTCAGGTGCAGCCCCTTTACCAACTCCTCCGTTTCGCGGCCCGCCGTACCGTTGCCGATGGCGATGGCCTCAATCTTGTACTGTTCCACCAACGAAGCCAACTTGAAGCCCGCCCGGGCATATTGGTTCTGGGGCGGATGCGGAAAGATAGTTTCGTTGTGCAACAAATTGCCCTGCGCGTCCAAGCACACCACCTTGCAGCCCGTGCGGAACCCCGGGTCGATGCCCATGATGCGCCGCTGCCCCAAGGGCGGAGCCAGCAGCAATTGCCGCAGGTTGTTGGCAAACACGCCGATGGCCTCTTCGTCCGCCTTGTTCTTGCTCGCTCCCGCAAATTCCGTTTCGATGCCCGGTCGCAGCAGCCGTTTGTAAGCATCCGCAGCCGCCAGCTCCACCTGCCGGTTTGCGGCAGAGCCCGGCCGCAGGTAAGGGCGTTCCAGCCGCTGCACACAGTCCTCCTCGTCCTGGGGCGTGATGCTCACGCGCAGAAAACCCTCCGCCTCACCCCGGCGCATGGCCAGCAGGCGGTGGGAAGTGCAACGACGCAGCGGTTCGCTCCAGTCAAAATAGTCGCGGTATTTTCCCGCTTCCGCCTCCTTCGCCTTCACCACTTTCGACAGTATCATGCCCGTGCGTTCAAACGACAGTCGCACCGTCTGCCGCGTGCGTTCGTCCTCGTTCATCCGTTCGGCCACGATGTCGCGTGCCCCCTGAAGCGCCTCCTCCACGTTCTTCACCTCCCCCTTCACGAACCTCTCCGCCAGCACCTCGGGAGCGGTGCGCGTGGCCTTCAGCAGCAAGTCAGCCAAAGGCTCCAGTCCCCGCTTGCGAGCCGTCTCCGCCCGCGTTTTCCGTTTCGGTTTGAAAGGCAGGTAGAGGTCCTCTAAGAGCGTCGCATCCCAGCACGTTTCGATACGTCGGCGCAGGTCATCGGTCAGTTTCCCCTGTTCCTCGATGGTCAGGAGAATATATTCGCGTCGGTGTACCAGTTCCTGCAAGCGGTCATAGGCCGTTTTCACCTGAGCCACCTCCACCTCGTTCAGTCCCCCCGTAGCCTCCTTGCGGTAGCGGCTGATAAAGGGGATGGTGGCTCCCGCGTCGAGCAGTTGAATGGTGCCAGCCACCTGCTTCTCGCGCAGGTTCAGTTGTCGGGCAATGATTTCGGAAAGGGTCATATATAAAATGATTAAATGTACAATGTATAACGTATAATGAGGCTGCGCCGTTCATTAGAGGAACGACCTAATTATAAAATGTCTCACGGCCGCAAAGTTAGGTCTTTTTTTAAAGTACAATGTATAAAGAATAATGTATAATGAAAGCTGCGCCGTTCATCCTTTTACATAAAAAATGTACACAGCACACTAAAACGCCTGAACCCGCGTTATGTTAATGTACAATGTATAATGCAAAATGTATAATGAAGCCTGCGGCCATGAAGTAGGCGGTTCAGCTTCGTCCTGTATGAACGGCGAAGCTCTCATTATACATTTTACATTATACATTAAATCATTAACCTCCCCCGCCTATGGACGATTTTACACCTATCACCCCTTCGCCTCGCCGCGAAACATTAGCCTTTCTCCGCGCTTTTGCACGCTTCTATTCCTCACACCACCACAACGAGGCCGAGGCACGACGAAGCGCGCTATGGGCCGCCTGCCTGACCGAAACACCCCAGGAGGAATGGTGGCCAAGAACAGGTAATGCATAAAAAAACGGCATTGCATGACACGCCTCTCACACTTTTGCCCTAATTTCGCAGGCAAAATCTACCCAATCACTTGACCAAAATGAAGAAAATAATGCTTTTAGGTTCGGGCGAGCTCGGCAAAGAGTTTGTCATTGCCGCCCAACGCTTAGGTCAACACGTCATAGCGTGCGATTCCTATGCCGGAGCACCCGCCATGCAAGTCGCCGACGAATGCGAAGTCTTCTCCATGCTCGACGGCGACGCCCTCGAACGTGCCGTGAACAAGCACCAACCCGACATCATCGTGCCCGAGATAGAAGCCATCCGCACCGAACGGCTCTACGACTTCGAGCAGCGCGGCATACAAGTTACCCCCTCCGCACGCGCCGTCAATTTCACCATGAACCGCAAGGCCATTCGCGACCTCGCCGCCCAAGAGCTCGGACTCAAAACGGCACGCTATTACTACGCCCGCTCCTACGAGGAACTGCAGCAGCACGCGCAGGAAATCGGTTTCCCCTGTGTGGTCAAACCCTTGATGTCCTCTTCTGGCAAGGGCCAGTCGCTGGTCAAAACCGCCGAGGACCTGCCCCACGCCTGGGAGTATGCCATGGCGGGTAGCCGGGGCGACATAGAAGAGGTGATTATCGAGGAGTTTGTACGCTTCGACAGCGAAATCACCCTCCTCACCGTCACGCAGCAAAACGGACCCACCCTCTTCTGTCCCCCCATAGGCCACGTGCAGAAAGGCGGCGACTACCGCGAGAGTTTCCAGCCCGCCCACATCGCCCCCGAACACCTGGCCGAAGCACAGCGCATGGCCGACAAAGTCACCCGCGCCCTCACCGGAGCCGGCATCTGGGGCGTAGAGTTCTTCCTCAGCCACGAGAAAGGCGTCTACTTCTCCGAACTCTCACCCCGACCCCACGACACCGGCATGGTAACCCTCGCCGGCACCCAGAACTTCAACGAGTTCGAGCTCCACCTGCGTGCCGTGTTGGGACTTCCCATCCCCTGCATCAAGCAGCTCCGCATCGGAGCCAGTGCCGTCATCCTTTCGCCCATAGCCAGTGAACAGCCGCCGCAGTATCGCGGACTAGAGCTCACCTGCGAGGAGGATGCCGACCTCCGCATCTTCGGCAAACCCACCACGCGTGCGGGCCGCCGCATGGGAGTCGTAGTGTGCAACGGACCGCTCGATGCCGACCTCGATGCCTTGCGCGACAAAGCCAAACGTCTCGCCTCCTATGTAGAGGTGTATTGACCCCCTATATAGCAGCCCCCGTAAACACATCCCTGCAACGCCGAAAGCAAAGCCCTCTTAGCAATAGAAATCCCCCCAAGACCGTCTGACAAAACCCCTTCCTGGGCGCAGCCAGACGGCTTGGGGGATTAACTTGCAGAGTGGTAAGGCTTTCGGCATATCTTAAACATTTACCGTACAGCAATCATCAGAAAATTGACGGCAGAAGTCGGGCTTAAAAATAATGCGATATTTCGTATCAAAATTCGCACGGCAGGGGTTTAAGGAAAATATATTACAAGACCCGTTGGCGGAATTAATTCAGTGCGTACTTAATTCGCCCTAAGGGTCTACCGTTAATATAGTTGATATATTGCAACACGGTCAGCGCACTAATTTTGCCAATTATTCTGGCAAACAGACCGCGTGTATCTTTAGCGTAGTTTCTTATAACCATAAACTGGTCATTGAGTTGTGAAAACAAGGTTTCAATTCTCTTTCTGGCTTTCGCAAAAGGGATGAAGGTTGGTTTCCAGTCCTTTTGGTTTAGCCGGTATGGGCATTCGAGTTTAATGTTTGCAGTTTCAAAGAGGTCTAACTGTACCTCTGCACTGATATAGCCCTTGTCTCCAAATATGCTGCAGTCATGATAGAACTGCCTGATATCCTTAAGGTAATTGATGTCATGCACACTGGCCTTGGACAGTTCATAAGAATGTATAACGCCACTCAAACCGCAAAGTGCATGAAGCTTATAACCAAAGAAGTAGATTCCCTGAGATGCACAATATCCGAAGTCCGGTGCTTGTGTATAATCACCGTTAGTTCCCATCTTACAGCGTCTGCCACGGGATACGCGGCACACCTCTATCGGCTTGGAGTCTATGCAGAAAAAGTCCTCACCTCCATCCATCTCCTTCGCCATACGGCTGCGTATCTCTTCCAGAAGATTGCTTACAGACTTGCGGCGGTCATGGAACTGACGGCGCGAGATGAGATTCGGAAGCTTGTCGGGACATTCTTTCAACTTGGATTCAAACAACCAGTTCTCACTGTCTATCCCTTCCGATTCTGCAGCCATGCTCAAAGCGATGACTTCCAAGTCTGAAAAGCGGGGAACGGGACCCGGCCTGAGAATATTTCCTTTCTCTGTGACTAATCCGTTGGAGAAATGCTTGCATATCTCCAAAAATCTAACGAACTTTGTGTACAAGTTGCACATAACCAGATAGTATAACTTAAAGATTGAGCACTCTAAGTTAACAATATCCTGCGATATGTGCAACTTCTTTTAGTTCATATTATTTCCATTTTAATTCCGCCAACGGGTTAAATTATAATTTTTTTAGTCCGTGTATGGTGTTTTCGGCGACAAATTTGTTTACCTTAGCCTCGCAAACCGGGGCTTGGCCGGATGTGGTTCGAAAGGGCACAGGGCCTGCGCTCCGATAGTCCTATCTGACGTACTACCTTATCCTAAAACAAATGGAAGTTCAAAACAAAAATTATTGCATCATCCTGGCGGGTGGCGTGGGACGCAGGTTATGGCCCGTTAGCCGTAAGGAGTTGCCCAAACAGTTTATAGATTTCTTTGGAGCGGGGCGAACGCTGTTGCAACAAACGTTCGACCGCTTTGCACGTTTTATTCCCCTCGATCATATTTTCGTTTCGACCTTTGCCGACTATGTGGAGCTCGTGAAGGAGCAGCTTCCGGAACTGCCGCAAGGGAATATCCTGCCGGAACCGGTGCAGTTGAATACGGCGCCGGCGGCGATATGGGGCACGTGGCACACGGTGCTGGCCGACGCGGAGGCCAGCGTGGTGGTGAGCCCGGCCGACCAGCTGATACAAAACGTTGACTTGTTTGAAAAGCAAGTGCTTGCCGGTTTGGACTATGTGGCTGGTCACGAAGTATTCCTCGCCATGGGTGTGAAGCCCACGGTGCCGAACACGGCGTACGGATATATCCAAATGGGCGAAGAGATGGGAGTGGAGGGCGTCTATCGCGTGCAGTCGTTCAGCGAGAAGCCCGAAGGCAACTACGCCCGGATGTTCTTGGCAAGCGGAGAGTTTTTGTGGAACACGGGTATATTCTTTTGGAAAGGAGCCACGATGGGCCGGCAGCTGTCGAAGGTGGCGCGCCGCCAGGATCTGCCGGTGGAAGCCGTAGCTCGGCAAATGGTAACCATCGCTGAAGAGGTGGACTATGTGCGGTCGAGCTTCACGGACAATGTGCCGCATCAGCTGGACCTCTTTATCTTGGAACGCTGCGACCAAGTGGCAGTAATGGAGTGTGGTTTTGGTTGGGCAGACGTGGGTTGCTGGCCTGAACTCTACGAAACGCTGCCGAAGGACGTGGATGGCAATGCTGTGAGCGGCGATAATAAGGTGCTGTTCTCGGGCTCGCAACGCTGTATGGTGCGGCTGCCCCAAGGCATGAAGGCGGTGGTGGCCGGATTGGACAATTTCCTCGTGGCACTGGAGAACGGCGTGCTGATGATTTGCCCGAACGACAGACCGGACGCGGTGAGGAGACTCATCAACGAGGCGCAGATGAACCTGACTAATTAATGTATAATGAAGGTTATAAGGTTATGGTCGCTTCGCTCCCAGGTTATAAGGTTATAAAGTTACTGTTGTAACGCCTGAATACAATCCACTCAAATAGTAATATTATAACCTCATAACCAAAAAACTTATAACCTCAGCAATAACCTCATTATACATTATACATTAAAAAACTATGGAAGTAACAATCGTAAAGGTGGGCGGGAAGATAGTGGAAACGCCCGAAACGTTGCAGGCGCTGCTCCGGCAGTTTTCGGCCTTGAAGGGGCTGAAAATACTGGTACACGGTGGTGGTCGAACGGCAACGGAGGTGGCGGCGCAGCTGAACATCCCTACGCAGATGGTGGACGGTCGGCGCATCACCGACGCGGAGATGCTCCGGGTGGTGACGATGGTCTACGGCGGATTGGTTAACAAACAGGTGGTGGCGCAGTTGCAAGCCTGCGGCGTGAATGCGCTCGGCCTGACGGGTGCCGACATGGACGTTATCCGCTCTCACCGCCGGCAGCCCGTGGGCGGGGTGGACTTCGGTTTTGTGGGCGATGTGGACCGCGTGGATGCCGACCGCCTGTCGCAGCTGCTCGATAGCGGCATCACACCCGTGGTGGCTCCGCTCACCCACAACGGACAGGGCAGCCTGCTGAACACGAACGCCGACACCATGGCGGCTGAGGTGGCCAAGGCTTTGGCCGAACGCTACGACGTGACGCTCGTCTACTGCTTTGAACACGCCGGCGTGCTGGCCGAGGCGGACCGCGAAGACAGTGTTATTCCCCGTATCACGCGCGCCGATTTTGAACGGCTCAAGGCCGAGGGCGTGGTGTCCGGCGGCATGTTGCCCAAACTCGAAAACTGCCTTGCAGCGGTCGACGCCGGGGTGAAGCGCGTGGTGATAACCCGCGCCGATGCTTTGGAAGAGGGGCGGGGAACCAGCATTGTATGATTATTTCATAAGGTTATAAGGTTATGGTCGCTTCGCTCCCAGGTTATGAGGTTATAAAGTTACTGTTGTAACGCTTGAACATCGCCCGCTCAAATAGTAACATTATAACCTTATAACCTAAAAACTCATAACCTATAAAAAGAAAAGCTAATTATTACATGAATTCCTACGAGATAATGGCCCCGGTGGGCTCCCGCGAAGCGTTGGCCGCTGCCTTGAAGGCCGGGGCCGACTCAGTTTACTTCGGCATCGAAGCCCTGAATATGCGGGCGCACAGTGCCAGTCGGTTTACCATAGACGACCTGCGCGACATTGCCCGACAGTGTGAAGTGCAGGGCGTGAAGAGCTACCTGACGGTGAACACCATCATTTACGACGAGGACATCGAACTCATGCACCGCATCTGTGACGCTGCCCATGACGCCGGTATCTCTGCCGTCATTGCCAGCGACGTGGCGGTGATGGGCTATTGCCGCAGCATCGGGCAGGAAGTTCACCTTTCCACCCAGCTCAACATTTCCAACTGTGAGGCACTCCGCTTCTATGCCGCCTTTGCCGACGTGGTGGTGCTGGCGCGCGAGCTCAACCTGGAACAGGTGGCCAAAATCCACGATTTCATCGAGAAAGAGCACATCTGCGGGCCTTCGGGCCAGCTGCTGCGCATCGAAATGTTCTGCCACGGTGCGCTGTGTATGGCCGTGAGTGGCAAATGCTACCTCTCGCTCGACAACCTCGGCCGGTCGGCCAACCGGGGAGAGTGTATGCAGGTGTGCCGCCGCAGCTATACGGTGCGTGACCGCGAAACGGGAGTAGAGCTCGACGTGGACAACAAATACATCATGAGTCCCAAAGACCTGAAAACGATAGGGTTCATCGACCAAATGATGGCGGCCGGCGTGAGAGTGTTCAAAATCGAAGGACGGGCACGCAGCGCAGAATACGTCTTCACCGTGGTGAGTTGCTACAAGGAGGCCGTGGAGGCCGTGCAGCAGGGCACGTTCACTGCCGAGAAGGTGGAGGCGTGGAACCGGCGGTTGGCCACCGTGTTCAACCGGGGGTTCTGGGACGGCTACTATCTGGGACAACGGCTCGGCGAGTGGAGCAACGTGTACGGCTCGAACGCCACGGAGAAGAAACAGTATGTGGGCAAGGGCTTGAAGTATTTTTCGCGCCTTGGCGTGGGTGAGTTCCTCATCGAGGCCGGCGAGTTCGGCGTGGGCGACAAGCTGCTCATCATCGGTCCCACCACGGGCGCGCTCTACGTGGAGGCCACCGACATCCATGGCGACAACGGCCCGGTGGACAGGGCGCGGAAAGGGATGCGCGTGGCCATTCCCGTGCCCGAGAAGGTGCGGCCTTCAGACAAGCTCTACCTCGTCGTGAAATCCTGACTTCGGTCAGGTGATGGTCGCTTCGCCCAGGTTAAGAGGTGGTGCTCGCTATGCTCGTAGGTTATAAGGTTATAAAGTCACTCACTCAACCTTCGACCCCTTAGACAGTAATATTATAACCTCATAACCTCGTAACCTCATAAACTTTATCATTCCTTTTCTTCCTATGAAATTACTCTTTGACTTCGGCGGTGTGCTGGTGGACCTCGACAAGGCGAGGTGCATCGACAGCTTCGACCGTCTGGGTTTCGACATACGTCCCTATCTCGGCACTTATCGTCAGGGTGGCCCCTTTTCCCTGTTGGAACGCGGCGACATCGGTGTGCCGGAGTTCTGCAACGAGTTGCGCAGGTTAGGCGTGCGCCCCGAAACGGACGATGCCGCCATCATCCGTGCCTGGGAAGACTATCTCACCGAAGTGCCCGAAGAAAGGCTCGATATGTTGCTCAAGATCAAACGGCACTATTCCGTCAGCTGTCTGAGCAATACCAACGAGATTCACTGGCGGCAGGCCGAAACCGACTTCTTCAACTACCAAGGGCACACCGTGGCCGACTTTTTCGACCATGTGTTCCTCTCCTGCCGGCTGCGGATGGAAAAGCCCGCGCCCGAACTGTATGCACGAGTGGCCCAAGAGATGGGAGTGCCGCCCGGGGAAATCCTTTTCTTTGACGACAGCGAAGTAAACTGCCAGGCAGCGCGCGACTGTGGCCTGCAAGCCCTGCTCGCCCCGGCCGGCAGCCTATGGTTTAACTATTTTGATGAAAATGGCAAACTTCTCCTTCCATAGTTTCCTGCCCTCTTCGCAGCAATCCGGCGGCGAAGCCGGCCATTGCGCGGCAGTGGGCTTCTTTGACGGCGTGCATCGCGGCCACTGTTACCTCATTGACCAAATCAAGGCCGAGGCGGAACGCCGGGGGTTGCTGCCCATGGTGGTAACCTTCGAGGAGCATCCGCGCCTCGCCCTGTCGCACACCCGCTATTGGCCCGAACTGCTCACCACCAACGAGCAGAAACTGCAACTCCTGGAACAGGCCGGTCTGGCCGCCGTGGCCATGCTACATTTTGACCACGCCATGTCCATGCTCACCTCGCGCGAGTTCATGGAGCAGATATTGCACCAAGAGCTGGGCGTGCGTTGCCTCATAGTGGGCTATGATCATCATTTCGGTTCCGACCTCTCGTCCGGTTTCAAGGACTATGTGCGCCAAGGGCGCGAGTTGGGCATCGAAGTGCTGCGCGAGCGTCCCTTCGAGGTGGATGAGCTGCGCGTCAGCTCCTCCGCCACCCGCCGTTTCCTGACCGGCGGCAACGTGGAGATGGCCCGCGCCTGTCTGGGTCGCCCCTATCTGCTCGAAGGCACCGTGGTCGAGGGGCACCATGCCGGCACGCTCATGGGTTATCCCACGGCCAACCTGCAGCCCGACTGCGCGGAACAGATGGTTCCGGGGCGCGGCGTGTATGCCGCCCTGGCCGAGATAGGGGGCTTTACCTATATGGCCATGGTCAACATAGGCTGGCGGCCCACCTTAGACAACGGCACAGACCAAAGCATCGAAGCGCATCTGCTCGACTATTCCGGCGGACCGCTCTACGGCCGGCATCTCCAACTCCGCTTCTACCGCCGTGTGCGCGACGAGCAGCGGTTTGCCGGTATTGAAGCCTTGCAGGCGCAACTGGCTGTGGATGCCGATAACGTACGAGCCATGCTCAGCGAAGTATGAAAGCATTGGTAACTTTTCTCCTTTTCGTCGTCGTACAGGTGGCAGCTGCGTTGACAGCCCTGCTTTGCACGCCCGGAATGGCAGCATCCGGCTTGGCGTTGGCCGAACCTGCGCAGCCCGACCCCGTGGTGCTCGGCATCACGCTGTTGCTGTATGAAATACCGCTGTGCATCGGCTTGTGGTGGTGGAACCGTCACGATGCACCTTGGCCGCGTCCGCTCCGTCCCTCGCCTTACCCCCGTTTAGAACTGCCCTTGGCCGTCGCCGCCGTGCTGCTGCTCAGCTGGGGCGTGTCGGCGGCCCTCGAACCCTTCGGACTGAGCGACGACGGCACTACCGCCATCTTCTTGACCCAGCGCAAGAACGTCTGGTGCGTGTTGTTGCTCTGCGGGGTGGGGCCTTTGTGCGAAGAACTCGTGTTCCGTGTGGGCATTGTGCGGCAGCTCTTCCTGAAAGGCTGCCCCGGCCTGTTGGCAGCTGCGCTGGGCGCGTTGTCGTTCGCCGTGGTCCACGGCAACTGGGTGCAGGGCATTCCCGCCTTCGTCGTGGGCACGCTGTTAGGGTTGCTGTATCTCCGCACGGGTAACCTCCGCCTTTGTCTGCCCGCCCATGTGGCCAACAATGTCCTGGCCCTGCTGTTGCTGTAATTGAATAATCTTAGGTTATGAGGGATTAGGTTATGAGGGATTAGGTTATGAGGTTATAAAGTTACTGCAGTAACGCCTGAATACCATCCACTCAAATAGTAATCTCATAACCTCATAATCTCATAACCTCATAACCTCATAACCTCATAACCTTATAACCCCATCTCCTTACCCATTCTATATGAAAATAGGAACACTCGACTTAGGTCCGCGCCCGGTGCTGTTAGCCCCCATGGAGGACGTTACCGACATCGGTTTCCGCCTGCTTTGTCGGCGCCTCGGCGCCTCCATGGTCTACTCAGAGTTCGTGGCCGCCGACGCCTTGGTGCGCATGGTCAACAAGAGCTTGGAAAAACTCACCGTGAGTGACGCCGAACGGCCCGTAGCCATCCAGATTTACGGCAAAGACCCCGTAGCCATGCGCGATGCCGCCCAAATTGTGGTGGAACGTGCGCGCCCCGATGTGCTGGACATCAACTTCGGTTGTCCCGTGAAGCGCGTGGCGGGCAAAGGAGCCGGAGCCGGATTGTTGCAGGACGTGCCGCGTATGTTGGAGATAGCTCGTGCCGTGGTCGATGCCGTGCAGGTGCCCGTAACGGCCAAGACCCGTTTGGGGTGGGACATGGAGCACCGCATCATTGTGCCGTTAGCCGAACAACTCCAGGACTGCGGCATACAGGCCCTGACCATTCACGGCCGGACCCGGGCGCAGATGTACACCGGCGAGGCCGACTGGACGCTCATCGGCGAGGTGAAACGCAATCCCCGGATGCGCATTCCCATCATCGGCAACGGTGACATCACCACCGCTGAGGGGGCGCGCCAGGCGTTTGAACTTTACGGCGTGGATGCCGTGATGATAGGTCGCGCCACCTTTGGCCGCCCTTGGATTTTCAAGGAAGTACACGACGAGCTCCACGGCCATTCGCACGATGTCGACAGCGTGGTGCCGAGTGCCTTTCCGTCCATGTCGCCCGGCTGGAAGCTCGACGTGCTCAAGGAGCAGGTGAGGCAGAGCGTGGAGCGCATCGACGAATACCGGGGCATCCTCCACATACGCCGCCATCTCGCCGCCAGTCCGCTCTTCAAGGGCATCCCCAACTTCCGCTCCACCCGCATCGCCATGCTCCGGGCCGAAACGGTCGACGAGCTCTTCCGCATCATGGAGGAAGTCAGACCGCTGATAGCAGAGTAAAGTTTTTTTATTTCCCTTTTATCATAAACTAAACACTTTACAACATGAAACACTATTTTATCGAATCAGCCATTGTGGCGGTAGGTATCGCGCTGCTTGGACTATTTGTCTATCTGGGTTTCTCATCCTTTGCCGCCAAGGACCGTATGGTTTCAGTTCGCGGACTTGCCGAGCGCGAAGTGCCGGCAGACCACGTTATCTGGCCCATCATGTACAAAACCACGGGAAACGATTTGCAAGCACTCTACGCCGACATTAACCGTTCGAGCACTCAGATTCGCGAGTTCCTGACCCGCAACGGTCTGCCCGCCGAAGACATCAGTGCCGGCGTGCCCCAGATTGTCGACCTTTGGGCCGATCGTTACGCCTCGTCGGATGTTACCTCGCGAGCCCGTTACAACATCACCCTCACCCTGACCGTTTCTTCGGCCAAGGTAGACCTGGTGCGCAGCCTCATGTCGCGCATGAGCGAGTTGCTGAAACAGGGCATCGCCATCTCTGCAGGCGACTACGGCTCGCAAGTGGAGTACGAATTTACCAGCCTGAACAAAATCAAGCCCCAGATGATTGAAGAGGCCACGAAGAACGCTCGCGAAGCAGCCACCAAGTTTGCTGCCGACTCCGACAGCCGGCTCGGCAAAATCAAGAGTGCGGAGCAGGGGTATTTCAGTATCGAAAACCGCGACCAGTACACGCCGCACATCAAGAAGGTGCGCGTAGTTACTTCCGTGAACTACTTCCTCGAAAACTGATTTTTTCTTTCCATTCGTCCATGTTTTTCTTAAACGAGGCGGATTTCTTTGACTTTGCCGGTAGCGAAAAGGCACATTTGTTGTATAGTATAATATAGAAGTGCGCTTTCTCAACTTGCAAAAGTGGAAGTATCTAACAAGTGGCGAAGTCGGCTTCACAAGTGGCGAACGATTTCGTTAAGCCAAATGAGCAAAGCCAAACTTGTTTGAGCTTTGCCATGGCGAGAAATTGCACTTTTAAGAACTATTTTCCACAACTCGCCGAGTAGGAAAAAATACTTCGCCACTTGTGCCACCGTTCTCCCCAACAAAACGCAAGCAAGCTTCGCTGTGTACGATTGGCAAGAACGGAATCCTTGGCCACGGGTGAGTCGCATCACGGCCGTGGCCAAGAAGGGACAGTACGAGGAGTTAAAAAACAGAGAAATGTGAAATTATATAAATGTTTCATGGTTCTCTTTATCCCTCATGCAAGGTGCAATACACTCTCGCGCGCGTGTATACGCAATTTAATCCCCGAAAAAAGCGTTCAACCCTTCACCGAATGCTTTAAATGGCTGAAAATCAGTGCTTTCAGTGTGAAGGGTTGGGCTTTCAAAGTATTCACACGGTTCCCGAAGCATTCACAATCGGCAGCTTCCGTGAGAGAAAGTGGTTTTAACATTGTTTTATCATTCGGCTTGATATTTTCCTTCCCAGAGGCTCCATCTCGCGGAAAGACAGTTTGCTATGGTACGTGCGTTCCCTTCCCGGTAGGGGAGCTCTCCGGCTTGAAGAGGCGAGCATCCCGGATTCCCTGCTGCTGTGAATACTTGAAAAATCAACCCTTCACACCGAAAGGCTTGAAAATCAGGTAGAAACGACACGATGTGAAGGGTTGAAGGCTTTTTTCGGGGATTAAATTGCGTATACATGCGCGCGTGGGAGAAGTACAAAACCGCTCGTTACTGAGCGGCGAAGCCTGCTACTTTGCCGGTAGTTGTTGTATCACCTCAATACCCGGAAGTGAAGCAATCATCACCTTATGATTTTTCACTTTCCCAATAAGACTGATTGCGGCTCGTCAAGAAAATTCAAATCCATAGGCTTTAAATTTTGCTTTGCACTCGCCTTGCACTATCTTTGCCCGAGATTATGACTAAAAGCTGAAAAGTGGAGAAGTTGAATGGTCGCTGTTTGGACAGCGTTCACCGCTATAGGATGAACTTTTAACTTTCAACTTTTCAACTTAAGGATCGTGCAAGGTGAGTGCAGAGCAAAAAGCAAAGCCGCAGGATTTACTTTTTCTATGCCGAACCGCCGCCTATCTTCTCTAAAGATGCTCCATCTTTGAACTCCGGACAATAATTATTCTTCAATAAAAAACCTTTATCTAACTATGAGCAAGAAATCGTTGACCCTCTTGGCCGGTCTGCTTGCCCTCCCCTCATTTGCCCAGATCCAGCCCCTCGGAGGCTTTTACTATGGACAAATGCCCGAACCTACCGGGTGGGAATGGCAAAGTCCCGACTCTTTGGCCTACAACAAGCAACAACCACACGCATGGTTCTTCTCGTTTGAAAGCGTAGACAAAGCCCGTAAGGTGCTGCCCGAAAACAGCGCGCTGTGGCAGTCGCTCGACGGACAATGGCAGTTTCACTGGGCTTCCAACCCCGACCAGCGTCCCAAGGACTTCTACCGCACCGACTTCGACGCTTCGGCGTGGGACAAGGTGGAAGTACCGATGAACTGGAACCTGGCCGGTATGCAGAAGGATGGCAAGTTCAAGTATGGCCGTCCCATCTATGTGAACCAGAAAGTCATCTTCCAGCATCAGGTGGCCGTCGGCGACTGGAAAGGCGGCGTGATGCGCACCCCGCCCCAGAACTGGCTCACCTACAAAGACCGCAACGAAGTAGGCTCCTACCGCCGCACCTTCAGCATCCCCGCCGACTGGGAAGGAAAGGAAGTGTACATCAACTTCGATGGCGTGGACTCCTTTTTCTATCTCTATGTCAACGGACGCTATGTCGGTTTTTCGAAAAACTCCCGCAACCTGGCACAGTTTGATATTACTCCTTATTTGAATAAAAAAGGAGAAAACCTCGTGGCAGTGGAAGTTTACCGTAACAGCGATGGCTCCTTCCTCGAAGCTCAGGACATGTTCCGCCTGCCGGGTATCTTCCGCAGCGTTTCCCTTACTGCCAAACCCAAGGTGCAGGTGCGCGACATCAAAGCCATCCCCGACTACGACGACACCTTCACCCAGGCTTCGCTCCACATCACGGCTCAGGTAAGCAACCTCACCACAAAGTCTGCCAAAGGCTACAGCATTGTTTATTCGCTCTACGAAAACAAACTCTATTCTGACGAGAACACCCTCGTGGCCGGCGTAACCGCCGTGGCACCTGTCAGTGAAATCGGCAAGGGTGGTGAGATGGAAGCGAACGTAGTGCTTTCTGCCGGTAATAAAGTGAAACCCTGGAGTGCTGAAGCTCCCCACCGTTATACCTTGGTGGGCGAACTGAAGGACAAGAAGGGCAACACTGTTGAGACCTTCTCCACCTATATCGGCTTCCGCGAAATAGAAATCCGCGACACGCCCGCTAATAAGGACGAGTTCGGACTCGCTGGCCGCTACTACTACCTCAATGGCAAGCCCATCAAGATGAAGGGCGTGAACCGCCACGAAAACAATCCCACCACGGGACACCACGTAACCCGCCAGCAGATGGAGCACGAAGTGTTCCTCATGAAGCAGGGCAACATCAACCACGTGCGCAACTGCCACTACCCCGATGCGCCCTACTGGTACTACCTCTGCGACAAGTACGGCATCTATCTCGAGGATGAGGCCAACATTGAGAGCCACGAATACTATTATGGCGATGCCAGTCTTTCCCACGTGCCCGAGTTCAAGAACGCCCACATCGCCCGCAACATGGAGATGGTTCACGCCACGGTGAACAACCCCTCTGTGGCCATCTGGAGTTTGGGCAACGAGGCCGGACCCGGCAACAACTTCGTGGAGGCTTACAAAGCCATCAAGGCTTACGACACTTCTCGCCCCGTGCAGTACGAGCGCAACAACGACATCGTCGACATGGGTTCCAACCAATATCCCTCCATCGCCTGGGTACAAGAAGCCGTGAAGGGAAAATACGACATGGTCTATCCGTTCCACATCTCCGAGTATGCCCACTCCATGGGTAACGCCGTGGGCGGACTGGTGGACTACTGGAACGCCATAGAGAGCACCAACTTCTTCGTGGGCGGTGCCATCTGGGACTGGGTGGACCAGGCCATTCACAACGTCAACGACAAAGGCCAGCTCTATTGGGGCTACGGCGGTGACTTCGGCATGGACAACAAACCCAACGACGGCATGTTCTGTATGAACGGTATCATGCGCCCCGACCTCTCGCCCAAGGCACAGTACTTCGAGGTGAAGAAAGTTTACCAGAACGTGGGCGTGAAAGCTGTCGACATGAAGCAGGGCAAGGTTGAAATCTTCAACAAGAACTACTTCGAGCCGCTCAACGACTACACCGTGGTATGGTCGCTCTGGAAAGATGGTAACATCGTGGGCCAAGCCAAGGAAGTGCCCGGCTCACCCTCCGGGCTGAAGGCACGCCAGCGCATGGAAGTGACGCTGCCCTACAATTATGCCGCCCTCGATGCCGACGGCGAATACTTCGTCAAGGTGCAGTTCCTCCTCAACAAAGATATGCCCTGGGCCAAGAAAGGCTACGTCCAGATGGAAGAACAGTTGCCTGTCAAGGCTGCCGAAGCCAAAGCTCCTGCCTTGGCCGACGCTTCTGCCGGAAAACAGGCCGTGAAGCTGACACAAAACGCCGGCAACATCACCCTTGAGGGCGACGGCTTCAGCGTCGTGTTCGATAAGGCCACCGGTGCCATCGCCGACTTGCAGTATGGCGGTCAGGCCATCCTGAAAGCAGGCTGCGGACCCAAGCTCGATGCCTTCCGCGCCCCGACCGACAACGACGACGGTGCCGGCTTCGTGGGCGACTGGTTCCGTTACGGACTCTACAACCTGGGCCACAAAGCGTTGAGTCAGGAAGTGAAGCAACTGAAGAACGGTGCCGTGCAGCTCGTGTTCACCGTAGAGAGCCAGGGTAAGGAAAGCAGCCGCAAAGCCTATGGCAACGGCAACCGCGACCCGGAAAGTGCCTACACCTTCGACGTGGACGTGAAGCCCCTCGGCCCCGACGACTTCAAGTTCCTCACCACGCAGGTTTATACCGTCTTCCCCGACGGCTCCATTGAGCTCCACAGCGCCATCTCGTCCAACCGTTCCGGTGTAGTCCTCCCCCGTCTGGGCTATGTCATGGAACTCCCCGCAGAATACAACACCTTCGACTACTACGGTCGCGGACCGGTGAACAACTACGCCGACCGCAAGACCGGCCAGTTCATCGAGCACCATCGCGGCAAGGTTGGCGAGCAGGACATCATGCTGCCGAAGCCCCAGGCCATGGGCAACCGTGAAGAAGTGCGCTGGTGCGCCCTCACCAATCCCGCAGGCCGTGGTGTCCTCTTCATTGCCGATGGAGAAATGTCCGCTTCCGCCCTGCCCTGGACCCAGCAGCAACTCACACAGGCAGCCCATCCGCACAACCTGCCTAAGAGCAACGCCACCGTGCTCCATCTTGACACGAAGGTAACCGGTCTGGGTGGTGCCAGCTGCGGACAAGGCGGTCCGGTACGTGCCGACCGCGTGACGAGCGACAGCCGCAGCTTCGGCTTCATCATCCGTCCGCTCAACATTGGCCGTGCCATGCCCTCCGTCATCGCCGAACACGCCAAGGTCAGCCCCTCCGGCGAAAAGCCCATCGACTTCTCCCGGAATGCCACGGGTAAGGTAACGCTCACTTCGCCCGATGCCGGCCGCGAAATCATGTATGCCGTGAACGGTACCAAGAAAGCCGTGAGCTACACCGAGCCCATCAACTTCCGCTCAGGCGGTACGCTCCAAGTGTGGTACAAGGACAATCCCACCCTTAAGTTCACCCGTACTTTCGAGCCCATCCTCAGTGTGCCCTTGCAGGTTGTCTTCGTATCGTCCGAAGAGCCCGGTAGCGGCATGGGACGCCACCTCGTAGACGGCGACCCCTCCACCATCTGGCACTCCGCTTACGGCGTGACCGTCACGAAGTACCCGCACTGGATTGACTTCGACGCTTCGGAGGAAAAGACCATGAAGGGCTTCACCTTCCTGCCGCGTCAGGAAGGCCAGAACGGCTGGGTCAAGGACTACGAAATCTATGTCAGCCAAGACGGTGCTAACTGGGGTGAACCCATCATGAAGGGTCAGTTCGAGCGCAATGCCGACCTCAAGAAGGTAACGTTCAAGCAACCCGTCAAAGCCCGCTACATCCGTCTGCGCGCTTTGAGCGAGTGGGGCGGCCAGGACTTCGGTTCCGGAGCTGAATTCAGCCTCATTGCCGACTAACTTGTTGAATGTAAGCAAATTAAATAGGAGCGAGGGTATGCCGTTCAGGTATACCCTCGCTTGTGATTATATTCCAGCCACGACCCATGGCGTTTCGCCGGACAGCAAAAATACTTTTTGATGCCAGAAAATATTGCTGTACCGACAAACTTTATAACCTTATAACCTGAGCGAAGCGCAAAACCTCATAACTGCCGATACGTCAGAAACTAAAATATTAGGGTTAATCATGGTTAAATATTCAGGATTTTGTGTAGCGATGAAGTCATTTACATATATTTGCGAAGTGAAATATAAATTTTATCGAAAACGTCATAATCAGAACTCTATCGAATAGTTTTAATATCACAGACAAAAATTCGCCCCTTTCAGGGGGTATTTCGCCCTATCCTAAGGAAATAATCAATATTAACCTAATTCTATAAACTCATGAAGAAGTATCATTCTTTAGTACTGGCAGCAGCCCTTTCAACTATTGGGTTGGGTGCCATGGTCGTAGCCGGAGACAAGAATCTCGGCATTGACCCACCACAACACGAACTGATGCTGACCGAACCGTCGGCACAAACGCAAACACTCCCGGCCAAAGCACCTGTGGCCAAGGCCACTGTACCCGATGGCATGGTGGCTGTTAAAACTTGGCCGGATGTGGTGCTGAACGCTGCTGATGAAGAGCAGGGTTGTGCTGTCTATTCCATGACGATTGAGGTTAAGCGTCCTGGTAGCGTGCTCTCTTTTGATTGGAAAGTGATCGCCGCAAATTATAGTTCATATCAAATTATAATCAATAACGATTATGTTGTAGATAATTGGGATTATGGTTCGCACGCAGGCTCTTCTTCCTATACGTTTGAAGAGGCCGGGACTTATACCCTCCAAGCCTTTTATTACAATGAAGATGGACAGTACGATGCTGAAAACAACATGCAGCTTTCCAATATCAAACTGTATTCGGATGATAGTGTAGAGGCCGCCAAACAGTTGCTTGATTCGCTCGAAGCCTATCCCAGCTGGAAGGAAGAACTTTCCGCTGCCATCAGCGCAGTAGAAGCTGCAGAGGAGGCCGAACAAGATTCGCTCACGCAGGTGGTGGCCGATATTTACTCACACATCAATATGACGCTCGAACATTTGGCTATCGTGGAGCAACAAGCCGAAGAATGGGCTGAATATACCGTTTGGAAGGCAGAATTGGACGAAAAGATAGCTGCCCTGAAAGCTTCGGATGCTGTCGGACGTGAAGCGGCTCGTGTGGAGATGGTCCTAACGTACAACACCATCGAGAAAGTAATTGATTATTGCTTGCCCTATATGGCTGACAAGATTGCCGTGGCCGAAGCCCAAGTAGCTGAAGGCGTAACGGGTGAACTGGGTGAGACTTTGACCGAAGCTTTGACCGCAGCACAGGCCGTCGACCCCACTACCACGAAGAGCCAAGATTACTATATAGCTTTTTGGAATTTGGAGAAAGCTTCTACCGTGTATACTGCCCTCACGTTGGACCGCAGTGAATGGACTTTCGATGAGAATCATGTTTACACCTTGGGCAATGAGCTGTATGTGTTGGACACTACGCACAAGCTGGCCAAGTTCTTGGGATTCAACCAAAATGTCAGCTATACAGGATATAAACTGACTGAATTCCTCACTACTTCCACCGATGCTTATGCCTTGGTAGCCATAGGAAACAAGAATAGATATTACCAAGAAAGCATTCAGCAATTTGTACTGCCCAATACCATCCGTGAGATTGGAGAAAATGCTTTCTATTACTTCCGTAACCTATCAAGCATTGAACTGCCTGAAAATGTGGAATTCGTAGGCAATGATGCTTTCTATAATACCTCCAATCTGAGGAACATCACGGTGCATGCACAGACACCGCCTGTATGTGAGGGAAATTTGGATTATTCTTCTTCTTCTAAGCGCTGGCAACTGACTGTTCCCGATGGAACATTCCATGCCTATCGCATCCACACCCAATGGGGCAATATGCTGATTGTACCAGAAACTCCCGTGGAAATCACGGTTGACGTGGCTACCCCCGGTGAACTGGGGCTGCTTGCGCTGAATGAAGCCGGTTATTTGCAGGAAATCAACAAAATCCACGTGAGCGGAGAACTCAATGCTGATGACTGGAGTAACCTGAAGGGTATGCCCAATTTGATAGAGGTGGACTTGAGCGGTGTGTTGAATACCTCTTTGCCAGCTAATCAATTCAATAATAAGTGGGGCATTACCCAAATACAAGTACCGGCGGGTTTGCAGACAATAGGAGAGTCTTCTTTCTACGGAACTGGTATTCAGCAGATAGACTTGCCCGAAACCTTGCAGCAAATCAATAGTTCTGCATTTCGTGGCTGTAATTCTCTGCAATCCATCGTTATTCCTGAGGCTGTTACTACGTTAGGTACGTATGTTTTCAGAGACTGTTATGCTCTGAACAGTGTGAAATTGCCTGCAGGTGTGAGCTCTATACCCTCCTATACCTTCTATAATTGCAACTTGCAGGAAGTCGTTATCCCTGACAATGTCAAGAAAATCGATTCGTACGCCTTTTATAGCAATGATTACCTGACACGTGTACAATTCCCGGAAGGATTGAGTACAATTGGTAGTGATGCTTTTCAAAACTGTTGGAGTTTGGACAGCTTGCAGATGCCTTCAACTTTAACCTCGTTGGGAAGTTGGTCTTTTGCCGACTGTAGATCATTACATACCGTGCAACTGAACGAAGGCTTGAGCGAGATATCTGGTTATGCTTTTGAGAATTGCAACGCCTTGGAAGAAATTGTGCTGCCCAGTTCGCTGCGTACATGCACGGAGCGTCCATTCAGTAATTGCCATAATCTGAAGAAAATTTACGCCCGTTCCGTGATACCGGCTAATACGAACAATTATTGTCCGCTTTCAAGCAACGATTTCAACAGCGCGGTACTCTATGTGCCCACCTGGAGCTTGCAGGAATATCAGTTGGCCGATGGTTGGAGAGAGTTTGCTACGGTGGAGGCTACGGACTATATGCCCCAGAATGTGGTCATCAACAAGGACTTTACTTTTGCCCTCCGCGACACGCTTGCCGCCGACTATCGCCCGAATATTTACCTGGAATGGACCAATACACAAGGTCAAGACAGTTACGGACAGAACTATTATGAACGCGGTAATCTCACCATCAACAGCCGCAGCAAACTGCCTGCCAACGAGTTCCGGATGCACGTGTCGCCGTATGCCAAATATTATTCGGATAGGACCGAAGCGTATCGCCTGAATGGTTCGTCCAATTATTATTATACGGAGTATAACCCCACCTGTCTCATCGTGAACGGCGAGATGCGCGCCGAGGACGTAGACCTGATGTATACCTTCTACAAAAACCGCTGGAACTTCTTCAGCGTGCCCTTCGATGTCGAGATGAAGGACTTTGTACAGGTGGACAGCAACACCCAGTGGGTCGTACGCGAATACTCCGGCGAGAACCGCGCGAATGGCAAGATGGATTCCACCTGGATTGACGTGGAACGCGACGGTATGCTGAAGGCCGGCAAGGGCTATGCCCTCCACTGCACGGGAGGTGGCACAGACTTCCACCTGAAACCCAATACAGAGAGCGTGAACCGTCAGGCTATCTTCATAGCCGACGACCGCACCGTGGCACTCGAAGAAAACCTGAGCGAGTTTGAACACAACCGTTCGTGGAACCTCATCGGTAACCCCTATCCTTCGTTCTTCGATACGCGTTTCCTCGACTTCCAGGCTCCCATCACCGTGTGGAACTCCTATAACGAGAGCTATGTAGCCTACAGCCCCGTGGACGACAGCTACATCCTCAGTCCGGGAGAGTCGTTCTTCGTGCAGCGCCCCGTGGATCAGGAAACCATCACCTTTGCCAAGGAGGGCCGACAGACCCACATGCACGCCCGACTGCTCTCTGAAACACCGGTACAGGTGCCCGCAGCCGATGCGGCACAGCGCACGGTGTACAACCTGCTGTTGACGGGTGAGAACGGTACCGACCACACCCGCGTGGTAGTAAACGAACAGGCTGAGGCCGGCTATGAGCTGAACCGCGATGCCGGTAAGTTTATGAGCCTCAACCCGCTGATGCCGCAACTCTTCAGCGTGGGCGGACAGACCCGCTATGCCATCAACGAACGGCCTTTGGGCGACGCCGTGGTGGAACTCGGCATGTACATAGGTCAGGAAGGTGAGTACACTCTGGCACTGGCCGAGGACCGTCCCGTCAGCTTCATCCTCGAAGACCGCTTGCTGGGAACTTATACTGAACTGTCGGCCGGTGAGGGCTACACCTTCAGCGCCAAAAAGGGTACGGTGGCCGGACGCTTCTACATCCACTTTGCCGGAGGCGAACTGACCGGTTTGGACAACGCCGCCAGCAACGAGCAAGCCGCCGAAGCACCTGCTTACAACGTGGCCGGACAGCCTGTCAACGCCAAGACCTTCAAGGGTATCCTGGTACAGAAGGGACGCAAGCTGCTCCAAAAGTAAACCATCCCTGAAGTGCCGCTTCGGAAGTCGGAGTGGCGGGTGAGGAGGGAAGAGATCAACTGTTTTCACCTCCTTCCTCCTCAACCGCCACGACTCCCGGCTTCTCCGAGAGCGGACAGACTGACACCGATTGCTTTCAACTTTTTTGAAAATACATCATGAGAAAGTATCTATTATATATATTGATGGCGTGCCTCAGCTGTCTGCCCACATTGGCGCAGACCGAAGGCTACGACCCTTCCAATCCGCCCGACCCGATGATGCCAGGCGGCAGTGAACAGGTTACACGCTATCACCTGACAGTGAGTGCATCACCCTACGAACAGGGGGTTGTGAACACAACGGGAGGAGACTATACAAAGAATGCCAGTGTGTATCTTTCTGCTTATAGTCGCAATTTCATGACATTCCTTTATTGGGTGGACGATGAGGGAAATGTGCTCACCACTTCCAGCTCGTTTTACTATACCATGCCGGCACGCGACGTGAGCGTAACGGCGGTGTATAAGTATGTTCCCACCAATCCGGCCGACCCAGAGATTATACCGAGCACCAAGCAGTATAACCTCACGCTGGTGGCCAATCCGGTGGCGGGAGGTAGTTTCAGCCCGAACAACACCATCCAGTTGCGCGAGGGCGAGCAGACTTCCATCTACGCTTATACGAACAGTTTCTTCCGTTTCCTGCGCTGGGAAAACGAGAACGGCGATACGCTTTCGCTTTCGCCCAGTTTATATTACCAGATGCCGGCAGCGGACACGAAACTCATAGCCTACTATGAATACGTGCCCGGCAACCCGCAGAACCCTGGCAAGAACTATTTTGACGAGTTCACTGGCGAAGTGATTGTCGATGACTTTACGCCTGGCTCGTTGAGCAGTGCCGTTTCGGCTGCTACAGGAGGAAACTCGCAGGCTGTAACGCAGATTGTGGTAGCAGGAAAAATCAACAGCAATGACTTTTCCATTGCCAACAATTATTCGAGTTGTACGCTGGTAGACCTGAGCCGTACCACCGGCGTAACGACTGTGCCAAGCTGGAGTTACAGCAACAACTCTAATTTGACACAAATATTCCTGCCGGCCTGCATCACGGAGATTGGCTACAGAGCCTTCTACAATGCCACGGTCCTGGTAGCATTGACTTGCCATGCTGTGACACCTCCTTCGATAGGATCGTATGCCTTTGACGGCGTGCCCGAAGGATTGGTGGTGTATGTGCCCGAAAAATCCATCGAACTCTACGAACAGGCCGACGGTTGGAAAGATTTTATCATCCTTCCTATTCAGGCTAATGTTCACAGCGTGGAGCTGAACCTGCCCGATGAGTGCGCCGATGGCCGCTACAAGAACATGGGTTTGGAGTTGGTGAACGTGAAGAGCGGACAGAAGTATAAATATGTGGTGACCGACCGCATACACTATACGTTCAACAACTTAATCAAGAACACGACGTACAACGCCTACCTGAAAACTCCCACCGGTATTGTGCTGGCGCAGATAGACAGTATCAAGGTGGCCGATACGGATCAGAGTGTTACATTCCAGAACATCCGCACCATCCAACAAGTGAAGGCTGCCGTCAAACTGCCTACAGGCGAGGACGTGACGGGACAGGTGAACTTAGCCTGGTACAATGCGGAAGGCGTGTTGCTCGGTAAGGAGCATGTGCTGCCCGCCATGGTGGAGGGACAGGAAGTCAGGTTGGCTGTGGCATTGCCCCAGCAGCTCGGCCTGCTCTATGTGCAGCCCCAAGATACGCCTTGGACGGTAGCAGACGGCGAGAATGCTGTGACGGTTGACCTGCAACCGTTGCCGCAGCTTCAGTTGCAGGGTAGGGTGGTAGACTTGCAGAGCAAGGAACCGATTGCCCGTGCCACTGTTTCTGTTTCGCAGACGCTGAACAGCCGGTATGACAAGACCTTTACGGCCAAGACGGACGGCCAGGGACGTTTCCAACTCCAGGTGTTTGCCGCTCCGACAAAGGTTACCATTGCGGAAGCAGAACACGTGAGCTACGCCATGGAACTGACCGACAGCATGCTGGCACTCCAAGAGGTAGAGCTGGAAGATGTTGCACTCAAATCCATTACGGGTGCGACCATCAACTTGAACTTTACTTATACGGCCAGCGTGAAGGCGGGCGAGCAGCCTGAAACGCAAAACTTCTACAGCGACTACAACAATGTGGCTTACACCATCTATAACCAAACACAGCAAAAGCCGGTGGCACAGTTCAGTGTGCAGTATCCGAAAATCGTGTTGCTGGAAGAAGTAAACGTGGGCGACGTGTTGCAGATTACCGCTGCGAGCAAAAACGGTATGTTCCGGAATGTGGTGGCTGAAGCAACGGTTGACGAAGAATTGCGCGTGGAAGCTACTTTGCCCATCGTGCAGCTCGGCGGCGTGGTGGCTACCTTCGGACAAACGGAGAACAGCAACGTGGTGGCTATCCTGTATGATGCCGACGGAAACCTGATGCAGAAGTACAACTATCCTTCGGCTGCACTGCAAATCGACAACCTGCCCGACGGTAACTATACTTTGGTCACCATGGGACAGAGCAATTTCTTCAATGCGGTTTACAAGCTGAGCGGACTTCAGGAGGTGGGCCTGAATATGGGCACCGACTATGTGAAGAACGCCATTACCGTGAAGAGCGGAGAGATTGTTGCCGTGCACAACGTGGTTGTACCGTTCTTCGATGAGAGCAAGCTGTACTACACCGGCGACAATACGGCTTTCACCGTGAACAAGAGCAGCATAGTGGCAGGCAATTATCTGACTTTGCAGGCCAAGGTAGACTTCAAAGAGCTGTATCGGAGCGAAGTGAGCGACGTGACGCTCGTAGTGGAACTTCCGGATGGCTGTTCGTTCGTTGACAATTCGCTGATGGTGGGTTCTTCCCTATCGGTTTATGAGTTGGAGAACCAGAAGCTGACGGTGCAACTCGGCGAGTCCTATACAGACCGTGTGCGCTTCTGCGTGATTCCTACTGCCAGCGGAACGTATGCCCCCAATGCGTATGTGCAATTCGTTCTTAACGGTAACGTGGTAACCCAGCCTATTGGTTGTGCGCAGTATGTGGTGGAAGACCTTAGCATCAAGGTGCCTCAGGTAACCAGCAACATTCAGTTCGCAGTCAGTGGTATGACAGTGGGCAAATCACAAGTTCAGGTGTATGATGGAAATACGCTGATTGGAGAAGCCAAAGCCTTGGCCGGAGGTTTCTGGATAGCACAATGTCAGTTGGACCATCCTTATAATCTGAGCCGTCATGCCATTTATGCCAAGGTAACGACTCCCAACGGAATTGAGATGCAGTCGGCTGCTCAAGAAGTGGAATATGATATGGCGGCGGTGGATGTGAAGACAGTTCATGTCCTCAATAATGGTACGGACATAGAGCTTGATTTCCTTCATCCTGCCGCAACGGAAAAGCAATATACCTTCGTTCCGAGCCGCAATGAATTTACTTTTACTGTTGAGTTTACAGATAACGATACGACTAAAGTAAAGAATGTGGTGGTATACGTGAAAACAGGTAACGATAACTGGAAAGCTTTACCGGCCATATTTAATCCTTCCAAAAAGTATTGGGTTGCCAATGGTAATTTCAACAGTTACGAGGTGCCCAAGAATGTGGCGGTTGACTTCGATTTGACGAGTGAGGCATACTATTCTATTGGCGAATATGAAGATATGTATGCGGATGCTACAGATGGTTACGAGGAATACCGAATCGGTCGCAATGATTTGCAGGAACAAATTGAGAACCTTCGTGCTATCATAGATAATGATGCAGATCCAGAAACTCTTTTGCAGCAATACGCTGAATGGGAGACTGCTTTTGAGAAACTTTGCAACCAATGGGATTTGACGGTTCAGGAGGACTCGTCCGAAGATTGGACTGATGAAGAACTTGAAGCAACAGAACAGGCAGACTCCTTGCGGATGATGCAGTTGTTGGATGATGTTCAAGAAACAGTTCAGTTGTTTGACCAATATTTCTTTGTGGAGAAATTCGCAGAGTACTTTAGTCCTGAAATGGGTACGGCTGTTCAAAGCAAGAGTACAGAAGGGATTGAAGTGGCATATCTGTTGGAGAATGGGTATCGTCCCATTATGACCGATACAGGCGACACGCTTTATATCAAGTTCACAACAGATACGGTTTCTGTGGTCAATTATAGCGAAGACCTGATGCAAACCATCATTTTAGACAAATTGATGGAGGCAACAGAAGTGGCTATGAAAGTAAGTGCAGGAACCAAATCCATCAACTTGAATGGTGTCATGGAGACGTTGAAGTCTGTACTCAAGGATGTGAAGAACTGCGCTGCGAATGTGAAAGGCATTCTGACCGTTCTGGCTACGGCAACTGAAGCGACTATTGAGAAGGATTTCCAAATGCTGATGGCCAAATCCCAAGAATTGGGTAGTGATTTGAAGGATATGGCACAAAAGGTAACATCATTTGTGGGAACTGTCCAGCAAGAGTTGCTCAAGCCTATCGAAAAGATGCAAAGTGACTATAAGCAGCTTCAGATGGAATATAAGAGAGCACTACATTATGCTAAAATATCTACCAAAAACCTCAATAAGCATTTGATGTGGAAGTCTATCGCTCAAAGACTTGAAGAACAAAAAGCTGGTCTTGAGTTTATTCTGAAACAGAAATGGGTGGCCGGACTTGGTAGATTTATCGGGAAGTATGCTCCTGTAGCAGGGTTGTGCTTTACCGCCGCAGATGCAGCAGAAAAGATTGGAATTACTGTGGCTCAAGCAAGCGTAATATTCCCCTGTCCCAATGATAAGTTGAATGCTGCTATTGCTGCCATGTATGCGGTGGGAACAATCAAGAGTATTGGAGAAGCCGTAGTTGTTTCATTTGGTGTGGATGCCGCGTTGAGCGGCGGAGCCGTTTTGACTTCAGAAACGGTGTTGGGAGCTATTGGATGTATATTTGCCAAAATGGCTATATCCTGGGTGGTAGATAAAGCTTGTAATTGGAATTTCAACCGCCGTCGTTCCAATCTGGACAACATGATAGCTTCGTTGAAATGTATATCGAAGGATCCCGATGACCACAAGGACCACAAAGGAAAAGGCTCCGATTATCCTGACTTCCGAGTGTATATTGACCCTGCCGGCTATGTTTACGAAGCCATCGAAAGCAACCGTCTCCAGGGCGTAATGGCAACTTGCTATTACAAGGAAACGGTGGAGGATATGTACGGCGACCTTCATGAGAACGTGGTGCTGTGGGATGCTGAGGAATATGCACAGCAGAACCCGCTCTTTACGGACGAAAACGGTATGTATCGTTGGGATGTGCCTCAGGGATTGTGGCAAGTGAAGTTCGAGAAGGAAGGTTATCAGACCACCTACTCCGACTGGCTACCCGTTCCGCCGCCGCAGCTCGAAGTGAACATTGGCATGGTGCAGAATGCCCAGCCCGAAGTGGTGAAGGCCAAGGCTTACGACGAAGGTGTGGAAGTGGAGTTCTCCAAGTACATGAAACCGGACTTGCTCACCGCCGACAACCTCTGCCTGAAACTGATTACGGGCAGCGAGGAAACGTTGGTAAAGGATGCTACCATTGAACTCCTCAATGCAGAGGCTATTTCCGAGAAGGACGCCACCACTTACGCTTCGAGAGTGGCTTTGCGTCCCACTCAGGACCTGGGCCTGGTTGACGAGGTCTATCTCATTGTTAGCAATAAGGTGGAGAGCTATGCCGGTATTCCCATGGCCAATGCTTACACCCAGAAACTCGATGTAGAGAAAAAGGTACGGAGTGTTGTGGTCGATGAAACCCTCAATGTGGGTTACGGACAGACCATGCAGGTACAGGTAGGCGCGTTGCCGGTTGATGCTTCCAAAGGAAAAGTTTTGGCGGTGAAGTCCGGAAGCGAGATGATTGCCACCATCCTGGCAGAGAACGCTACGCAAGATGACCAAGGGCGTCTGCTCCTTACGCTGGATGAGAACGGACAAACACAGTTTACCGTCAATGGCGAACTGCTTGGCACAACGGGTCTTTCTCTTACTGTGCTGGATGCCGATGTGTTGGCTACCTCTGTGGTCAATGTGGTAGACCCTGCCAAACTCAATGCCGTGAAAGAAGCTGTTGCATCTCGCATCAGCGGCACCGAAGTATATCGTGGTCAAACGGTTTCGTTGAGCTGCGAAAGCGAAGGCGCTACCATCTACTACACCCTCGACGGCAGTTGTCCGTGCGATGCCGGCCGAATGAAGTATGACGGTCGTCCCATCGTTATCAACAACGACATGACGCTCAAGGTGATGGCAGTGGGCCTGAACGGCAGTGAGAGCGATGTGAAGGAGTACGCTTATACCATCAAGCAGACCAATTTGCAACTCTCATTGGCCGAAGGCTGGAACTGGACTTCGCACAACAAGGCGGCAGACATGGAAGTGTCCGACTTTGAGCAGGACTACGTGAAGCGTCTGCTGACCCGTCAGGCCGAAGTAATCAACGACCCCGTGCTGGGCTTCGTTGGAAACATGGACGCAGTGCAGGCCAGTCAGGCATTGAAGGTTGAAACTTCTGAGCAAGCTTCGTTGCAGCTCAGCGGTGAGCAGTACAATCCTTCGGCACAGCCCATTTATCTCCAGACCGGATGGAACTGGTTGGGCTATCCTTTGTCGCAGACCATGTCGCTTGCTGAGGCTTTGAGTTATCTGGATGCCGAGGTGGGTGATGTGCTCACCAATCTTGAAGGCGGCTATGCTGAGTTTACAGCCGACGGTTGGACCGGTAACCTCCAGACAATGATTCCTGGAAAGGGCTATCTGTATAAGTCGGCCAGCGAGAAGTCATTTATCTACAATGACGCCATCGTTTCGCGAGCCAAGGCCCTCTACGGCCATCGGTTGGAACTCAATCCGGCTCCTTGGACGGTCAATGTACATGCTTATCCCTCCATGATGTGCCTTACGGCTATTCTTCAGGATGGTGGCTTTGAGGCCGATGCCGACGACTTCTTCGTGGCTGCCTTTGCCGAAAATGAGGAATGTCGCGGTGTAGCCCAGCCTGTGGGCAACCATTATTTCCTTTCCGTTTATGGTAAGGAAGAAGCCCCCATCCATTTTGTGGCAGTTCACAAAGCTACGGGCATCACTTATTCCATCGCGGAGCAAGTGTCCTTTACGCCCGATGTGGTGGGTTCGGTTGCTGTGCCCTTCGTCTTCAATCTTGGCGAAGCTACCGGAATGTGGCAACCGGGTGTTGTCGGAGGCAGTGCAAACGGCATTTACAACGTGGCCGGTCAGGCATTGCGCGAAGCCACCCAGCCTGGTGTGTACATTGTTAATGGAAAGAAAGTAATCATCAACAAAAAGTAAAGACAGAAAACAATGAATGCACTCCATCCTTATCGATTGTTCTGCCTTCTCTTCAGTCTGTTTATCTTCACCCCTGTCCTGCACGCGCAGGACAGCGGGTGGGAGGTAAACCCCTACGACTATCGTTACGACATGACCCTCTATCTTCAATTGACCGATGCCGGAGTTCCGGTAGACGACTATACTCAATTTGATGTAGCAGCTTTTGTCGGTAAAGAATGCCGGGGCGTTGCCGAACTGCAAACAAAAAACGGTTATACCTGGCTTTATTTGCGAGCATACAGTAATCAGGCTTCTGGCGAGACCCTTTCGCTTCGGGTGTTCGACAAGCAAGGAAATAAGTACTATACTGTTAAGGAAACCGTTTCTTTTGCCGACCAGGGATTAGTCGGGCTTCCCAGTGCGCCGCAGACATTTTCATTCTCCCGCTACACCTTGGGCGATGTGAACGATGACGGGCAGGTTAATGTGGCCGACATCACGGCTATTTTACAGCTTATGGCCGGTACGGGGTCTGACACATTCAACCGCGACGCAGCTGACGTGAATGTGGATGGGCAAATCAATGTGGCCGACATTACCGCTGTCTTGCTGAAAATGGCGGGGCAATGATTTCGAGATAATTATCAACAATCTTATTCAGATGACAAGAATATGAAAAGTAGATTTTTGGTTCTAATGTGGGCCTTCTTGCTCTCCTTCGTGGCTTCCCAGGCACAGCAGGTAGGCTTCTACGTGGACGAAGGATTTAAAATCCAGCAAGGTGGCCAAGCCACACTCTCCATTGGGTTGCAAAACGACATAGATATATGTGGTGTCCAAATGCACTTGTACTTGCCCGAAGGCATTACCATTGCTGAGGAACTCAATGATGATGAGGAGATGGCTCCTGCCATATATATGTCTAACCGCAAGAAAAGCCAGCATGTGTTGTATCTCAATCCGACAGCTGATGGCGCCACGCAGATAGTCATTGCAGGTACACAGGCTTTTCGCAACAATACGGGCGAAATATTGTCCATCAAGCTCAATGTAGATCCCAGCGTGGCTTTAGGTTCCTATAATATTTACATGAAGAACCTGGCTTTCAGCGACCTTAATGCGATGAGCTACGAGCAAGACAATATAACCGTTCCCGTGCGAGTGTTCGCTACCTATCAAATCAGTGCCGTTTCGGCCGATGAAAATCAAGGTGCTGTCAGTCTTACCAATGGAGGCGAAGCTGTGGAAAACGGTACATCTGTTGTGGCTTCCGCTACTCCTGAGGAAGGATATGAATTTGTCAACTGGCAGGTGGGTGGAGCAGAGAAATCTACTGCCAACCCCTACACTTTCGCAGCTGCCGAAAATGTAGCTTTGGTAGCAACTTTCCGACCGCTGAAGTACAATGTCGTTTTCTCTGTTGACGGTGTAGAGACAACCTCTTCGCTCGATTACGCTTCTGTTATCCCCACTCCGACAGCTCCCTCCAAAACCGGTTACACCTTTACCGGCTGGGAACCCGCTTTTGAAGAAGGAGCAACTGTTCCCCTGAATGGCATCACTTATACCGCCCAGTGGCAGGTAAACCAGTACACGTTTACCTTCGACAGCAACGGCGGTTCTGATGTGGCAGCCATTACGCAGGACTATGGTACGGAAGTAACGGCTCCCGCCAACCCCACCCGCGAGGGCTACACCTTCAAAGGTTGGGACAAGGCCGTACCCTCCACCATTCCGGCAGCCGACATGACCTTTACCGCCCAGTGGCAGGTAAACCAGTACACGTTTACTTTTGACAGCAACGGTGGTTCTGATGTGGCAGCCATCACGCAGGACTATGGTACGGAAGTAACCGCTCCCGCCAATCCTACGCGCGAAGGCTACACCTTCATCGGTTGGGACAAGGAAGTGCCCTCCACCATTCCGGCAGCCGACATGACCTTCACTGCCCAGTGGCAAGTAAACCAGTACACCTTGACATTCGACAGCAACGACGGTTCAACTGTTGTGGTTGCCCTCACGCAGGATTACGGCTCTGCAGTTACCGCTCCTGATGCTTTCGTGCGCGAAGGCTACACCTTCTTAGGTTGGGACAAGGATATTCCTTCTACCATGCCCGCCGAGAACCAAAGCTTCAAGGCGCAGTGGCAGATTAACAAGTACAAGGTAGTCTTTGTTTCGGAGAACGATGTACTCAGCGAAGCAACCCTCGATTACGGCTCTGCCATCACCGTTCCCGAAGTGCCTGCTCGCGAAGGCTACACCTTCCTCGGCTGGGAACCTAAAGTAGACGAAACCGTTCCTGCCCACGACGTTACCTATCGTGCGCAGTGGAATGTCAATAAGTACACCCTTACTTTCGACAGCAACGGCGGAACGGATGTGGCCGCCATCACGCAGGACTACGGCACTGAAGTAACCGCTCCCGCTGCTCCCACCCGCGAAGGCTACACCTTCCTCAGTTGGGACAAGGATATTCCTTCTACCATGCCCGCCGAGAACCAAAGCTTCACGGCGCAGTGGCAGATTAACCAATATCAGGTAGTCTTTGTTTCTGAGAACGATGTACTCAGCGAAGCAACCCTCGATTACGGCTCTGCCATCACCGTTCCTGAAGTACCCGAGCGCGAAGGCTACACCTTCCTCGGCTGGGAACCTGAAGTAGACGAAACCGTTCCTGCCCACGATGTTACCTATCGTGCGCAGTGGCAAGTGAATGTTTATACTTTGACCTATTACGTTAACGACGAAGTGGCTTACACGGTAGAAGTGCCCTACGGCACAGCCATTGAGCCTTATACGCCCGAGGTACCCGAAGGTTACGAGTTTAAGGGATGGGTAGAAGAAGTGCCTGCCACCATGCCGGCTCACGACGTAGATATCCATGGTACGGTAACGATAATCTCTGGTATTGCCGAAGTCTTTGTACAGGCCGGTGGTCCGGTAGACGTTTATTCGCTTCAAGGAAAACTTGTCATGCGCATGACCAATGCAGCCGATGCTCGTAAACTGCCCAACGGCATTTATGTGGTAAATGGTGTCAAAGTATTGCAGAAAAGGTAAGCGTGTAGTGGATATAATCCACAGACAAATGCGCTAAAGTCTTAATATTGTATTTTAATAATCGTGCGGAAATATCCAATGCCTGGAAGTTTCCGCACGATTTTATTTTGCAACAGTTCGTTTCCTGTTTCCAAGTTGAAGGCTCCGGCTACGTCCCCGCCATTGGCTTTGCGCGGCATCGTCCATGGTAAAATGCTGTAATAAAACAAAAGCCCCGAGGAAAATCCTCAGAGCTTTGAAGCGGTGCGTACGGGACTCGAACCCGTGACCCCATGCGTGACAGGCATGTATTCTAACCAGCTGAACTAACGCACCTTGCAAGTTTGGGAAACCGTGTGGGTTTCGTTTGCGGGTGCAAAGGTAGACAAATTGCGTCAACTGCCAAATGTTTTCAATGATTTTTTTTGAAAAAATTGAGTTGGGTGATTTTTGGGGGATATATTCCCGTGCGTCATCCTGGCTTCTTGTCCCTTTCGTGTACCTTTGTCGGCAATGTTGCTGTTAAGGGTGGTTCTAATAATTCTGATGAGGTGATTTGTGACCTATCGGAAGTGTGTTTTTGTAAGTAGGTGAAGGAACATAGCGGGCTATGTGACTGAAGCTACTTGCAAAAAGACGCTTTCGAGAGGGTGCAAAGCAACCATCAGAATATCAGCGTATTTATATCAGAATTTTTAGAACCACCCTTAATCCTTACATCTCAATAATTCTATGATGAAAATCGCAAAGTATTTTCTGTTAACCCTGTTCCTGTGTCTTGTCGGTTCCGGCCAGTCACTGCAAGCGCGCAAATTTGTCTTCAAAATGGCGGACTACGGCATCCGTCCCAACACCGAGGCCGACCATACCCTCGCTTCGCGTCTTGACAGCGTCTTCGACTGCATCCGCCGTCAGGTCACCGCGCAGGACAAAATCGTCATGCGTTTCGAGCCCGGCACCTACCATTTCCACGCTGACCACGCTCGGGCACACGAACTCTACATTTCCAACCACGACCAAGACCAGCCCAAGCGCGTCGGCGTGTTCGTTGAGGGCTGGAACAACCTCACTATGGAAGGCAAGAAATCCGACTTCGTGTTCCATGGCCGCATGATACCCCTCGTGATTTCCCGTACTACCAATTTCCGGTTGAACAACCTCTCCATCGACTTCGCCAATCCCCAGATTGCGCAGGTACAGGTAGTCAAGAACGATGCCGATGGCATCACTTTCGAGGTGGCACCGTGGGTCAACTACCGCATCGGCAGCAACGGCCGCTTTGAAACCTATGGCGAAGGCTGGACCGCCCAGCAGTCAGCCGGCATCGCTTTCGAGCGCGATACCCGCCACATCGTCTACAACACCGCCGACCTGGGCATCAACACCTCCGGCGTGCAGGACCTCGGCGGCCGCCAGCTCCTGGCCCCCAACTGGAAAGACAGCCGCCTCGTGCCCGGCACCGTCGTGGCCATGCGCACCTGGCAGCGTCCCTGTCCCGGCATTTTCATGCGCAACAACGTCCATACCACCCTGCATGATGTCAAGGTACACTACGCCGAAGGCATGGGACTCATAGCCCAGCGTTGCGATGGCATCACGCTCAAGAAATTCGGCGTATGCCTGCGCGGAGCCGACGATCCCCGCTATTTTTCTACCCAGGCCGATGCCACCCACTTCTCCCAGTGCAAGGGAAAAATCGTGTCGAACAACGGCCTTTATGAAGGCATGATGGACGATGCCATCAACATTCACGGCGTGTACCTCAAGGTGCGCGAGCGTGTCAACGACCACACCCTGCGCTGCCGCTTTGAACACGGCCAGGCTTGGGGCTTCGATTGGGGCGACCCTGGCGACACCATCACCTTCGTGCGTTCCGAGAACATGGAAAACTTGCCTTTCACCACCACCATCACCTCTATCCGTCCGGCAGACGTGGACGACGTGCTCGGATGCAGCGAATTTGTCATCACCTGCAAAGATGCCCTTCCCGCTGCCATATCCGGCCAGGATGGCTGGGGTGTGGAAAACCTGACGTGGACACCCGAGGTGGAATTTAAGGGCAACATTGTGCGCAACAACCGTGCCCGTGGCGCGCTCTTCAGTTCTCCGCGCCGCACTGTCTGCCAGAGCAACCTCTTCGACCACACCTCCGGCACCGCCATCCTCCTCTGTGGCGACTGCAACGGGTGGTATGAGAGCGGTCCGGTGCGCGACCTCGTCATCAGCCGCAACACCTTCATCAATGCCCTCACCAGCCAATACCAGTTCACGAACGCCGTGATCTCCATCTATCCCGAAATACCCAAGCTCTCCGAGAGCGATCCCTATTTCCATGGTGGCAAACCCGGTTCCATCGTTATCCGGGACAACTACTTCGACACCTTCGACGCGCCTTTGCTTTATGCCAAATCGGTCAACGGTTTGGTGTTCAAGAAAAACAAGAAGCGCACCAATACGGAGTACAAACCCTACCATTGGAACCAGAAAGTCATCTGGTTGGAGCACTGCACCCAGACCGAGGTAGAAGAGCCTTGACAAGTCTCCGCCCTCCTCTTGTCGCTGGCATAGCTGAAGCGCGCGGCTCCTGCCCCGCGGCCCTTTACCACCAGCAAATTCCTGTTAATCATCAGTAGAATCAGATAAATCCGTAATCAAATCTCTTTGCTATGAATGATTACGGATTTATCTGATTTTTCTGATTTGGCATCCGACGTTCCCGATAATGTGAACCGTTTTTCGCCCATTTAATCACGGATTTTCTCTTCTCTATATACGTAATTTTTTTCCCGAAAAAAGCATTCACCCTTTCACAGAATGGCTGTTTTCTTCTGAGTATCAACGGAAAAAAGTGTGAACACTTGGACGTTTCAAGCCTTCACACAGCGACTGAAGCCTTCACACTGACTTTTCCTGATTTTGGTTGACCGTTTTTTCCGTTATTTTCTGCTTTCGGTTTACCGTTTCCTGAGAACGTTGACCACTTCCCAAAGCGGTTGACCTTTGAGGTCAGAACAGCCCCTTCAGTCGAACTGGCAGCGATGCCATAGTGCAGTCTGCCTGCTGGGGGACAAACAGGAGCGCCTTTTGGGGGACTAACTCAGGCAGGGCTCGATGCCCTGTCTGAGTTAAGGTTTCCGCTGGTGGCATAAACCATCGCGCTTTGGGGGACAAGCGCGAAGGTACACGCTTTATTCTAACATGCACCCTCATCAGGCCGTTTTTTCCATAAATTTTGCAACGGGCCGTGTAGCCGGTGTGCCTGCGATGGAGTAAGCATCCCAATGCTCCTGTGGGGGCGCTGCCCGTTGTAGAACTGGATGAACCGCCCTATGCGCTCCCGTGCCTCCTGGATGTCGCGGAAGCGGCGGGAGGGGTAGACGAGTTCCTGCTTGATGATGCCGTTGACACGTTCAGCAACTGCGTTGTCCGTGGGATTGTGGTCCTCCGTCATGCTTATCAGTGCACCGCGGGACTCCAGCTCGAAAACGTAGGCATTGGAACAATACTGGATGCCCCGGTCGGAATGGTGGACCAGTCCAGACAGGTCTTCACCCGCCTGCCCTATAGCCTGCATCAGGGCCTCCACGGAGTAGCGAGCCTGCAGGCTTTCAGAGAGACACCAGCCCACGATCTTGTGGGAGTAGGCATCCGTTACCAGATGCAGATAGCAGCAGTCCTCTTCCATCTCGATGTAGGTAATGTCACTGACCCACAGGGAATTTGATGTTATCGGCCGTATAGTTTTGGCTATGTTCCGGTACTTGTGGAAACGGTGGTTGGAGTTGGTCGTGTGGCGGGGTCTGGCACGGGGAAGCGTCAGGTTGCAGCGGAACAGCAGCCTGTAGAAATTGTCACGCCCGGGGACCTTGCCGGAGCCGAAGGCGTCCTTCATCATGAGCCAGAGCTTGTAGCCGCCCAGCATCGGGTCTTCCTTGCGGAGGGACAACACCGAACGGTATATCTGCTGCTCGAGGACGAGACGCTCACCGGTCCGTTTACGGGACTTGTAATAGGCCTGCTTCGTGAAGCCAAGCAGTGCACAAGCGCGGGTTATGTTCAGGCCTCTGCGCTCGCGCATAAAGTCTACCGCTTGGCAGCGGAGTTTTTTCGTACAGGCATGCCGTGCTCCTCCGCAAGGTCTATCAGCACGTTCAGTGCCTCCACCTTCAGGTTCGCTTCCGCCAGCTCACGCTCTTTCTCCTTGAGGGCCTTGCGCAGTGCAACCAGCTCCTCGTCCTTGGTCAGGTCCTTCATCGTTGCGTATTTTTTCAGTTCTCGCTGTAAAGATACGATTGTTTTCCGGGTTGAACTGTAACGGCTCACCCAAACGCTGAAGGTACTTTCCAACACACCGTATTTCTGGGCGATGTCTCTTTGGCTCTTAGATGTGTGAAGGTACTCCTCCACTATGCGGTTCTTCTCCGCACGACTGAATTTTGATAATGGCATTGTACTAAAATTTGATGGTTTTTTGGTCAACCTATTTCAGTACAAGACACACGGCTACCCAATCCTTCACAAAGGCAGCCCGCTGACCTGACCGTGTTCGGAAAAAGTGTGATAACTACAAAATGATGTTAAATCGCGCGTTCCATTTTGGCAATTTCCGTGTGAATGCTTGGATTGCTGTGTGAAGGCTTGAAAGGCTCAAGTGTTCACACCGAAAACCTCTGATTATCATCTGTTTTAATGCCCTGTGTGAAGGGGTGAACCCTTTTTCGGGGGAATTAAAAGCGTATAAGCGTGCGCGCGTACGAAGTAACTGTCCTGTGAAGGCTTGGGTGAAGGTTATGGTATTTATTCAAGTTTCGCAAGTTGCGAAACTTATCGGTTATTAGGTTAGGGTAGCTTCGCTCTCTGGGTTATGAGGTTATAAGGTTACCCTCGGAGTATCGTCTTTTCTGATATGCAAAACTTCTAACAGTAACTTTATAACCTCATAACCTTATTCCTCATAACCTTTACACTTGCGAAACTTGAAGCATTTATGCAATTTCCCATTTCTTGCTTTCAGACCATCCGCTTCCACTCCGTTCCAATTATCGGGCATTTGTGGCTTACAAGTCCAGGACTCTTTTTTACTACTCGCCGACTTGAACAAAATAGTCCAGGACTTGTTGCAGCCACCCCTGCTTCCTGTTAGGCATGGTTCCCATCCCCAAAAAAGTCGTCATCAGTCTGCCACGCCCCCGACAAACCCCTCCGAAATCCCCCTGTTCATCGGAATTCCCTGAAAGTATAGGGGCCGCCGATACCAATGCCGACCGCATCATCACCGCCAAGGAAATCTACACCTTCGTGGCGGACAAAGTGTCGGAAAGGACTGCGAAGAAGCAGAACCCCGTGATGTGGGGCAAGACAAAAACTCAATTTCTCAACGCCAGCGGAAGTCTTTTTCAAAAATATTTCGTAATATTGCACTTGCTGGTTGACTCTGCAGGTGACCAACATGGCTCGGCCCATGAGCAATGCCCTCATGTGCCCCGGCCCCAGACCCAAGCAAACAATCCAAACAAATACTCCGAACAACACAGCCTATCATGAAAACCAAACTCCTCCTCCTGCTCTTCTGCCTCTCCGTGCTGGGTGCGATGGGGCAAGGGACGATTTCGCGAAACAAATGCAAAACTTGCGGCAAAGCCGTTTCGCAATCCCCCTACAAGGGAAAGCATCCGAAACCGAAACCTACGACGAAGCCCACACCGGCTCCGCGCGTCAGTGCCAGTTACCAAAACCAAGTGTTGCGTGTGGGCAATGTACAGTTCGCCATGATTCCCGTCAATGGCGGGACCTTCACCATGGGAGCCACCTCGGAGATGACGCTACCATGGGACGACGAGAAGCCGACGCACCAAGTCACCCTGAGCAGCTACTATATCGGCGAGACGGAAGTGACGCAGGCTTTATGGAAGGCGGTGATGGGTAGCAATCCGTCCTACTTCAAGGGCGACAACCTGCCTGTGGAGACAGTGTCGTGGGACGACTGCCAGACCTTTATCCGCAAATTGAACGGACTCACCGGCCGGCATTTCCGCCTTCCTACCGAAGCGGAATGGGAGTTTGCCGCTCGCGGCGGCAACCAGAGCCGCCATACGCAGTACAGCGGCAGCGATAACATTGACGAAGTGGCATGGTACTATGGCAACAGCGGCAACAAGACGCATCCGGTAAAGACCAAGCAGCCCAACGAACTCGGCATCTATGACATGACGGGTAATGTCTGGGAATGGTGTCAGGACTGGTATGGCGACTACAGCAGCTATGCCCAGACCAATCCGACAGGCGCATCCAGTGGGTCGTACCGCGTGGATCGTGGGGGCAGCTGGCGCGGCGATCCCTGGAACTGCCGCTCCTCGGGCCGGTACTACGACGCGCCCGACGGCGAGTACCGCAGCCATGGGCTGCGCCTCGTCCTCTCCGAGTGACAACTTGTTGTCCATGAGCATCTCTCGCTCACATTGAAGTTCTAAGCAGTGAGGTTCTCGAAGTCCATTTTCAAGAGGGGCGGAGCGGAGCCGCCCCGAAAGAAAATGGAAGGAGAGAATTGAAAAGAATACTGCCAAAGTCAGTCGGATGTTTCGCCCACTGCCGGACAACATGACACCATATAATATAACAAGGAGTGGGGTGGGGATGCCAGCACAGGCTAGGAAGGGTAAACCAGCCACAGAAACCGCCTGTAAACAGTCTTGTCGGCAGGCATCCGCACGAATTTTCAGCTTTTCTTCCAAAAAAAACTGCAAAACATTTGGTGCGATAAAAAATATGCCTACCTTTGCAGCCGTTTCGAGGATACTTCTGCTGAAAACAATGCACAGAGGGTTTTTGAAATAAGGGCAAATACCAGAGTGGCCAAATGGGGCAGACTGTAAATCTGCTGGCTTACGCCTTCGGTGGTTCGAATCCATCTTTGCCCACACTTGCAAAAGCAAGCCTTGCGGAAGTAGCTCAGTCGATAGAGCACTAGCCTTCCAAGCTGGGGGTCGCGGGTTTGAGCCCCGTCTTCCGCTCCATTTGTTTGCTGTTATAGCTCAGCGGTAGAGCACTTCCTTGGTAAGGAAGAGGTCGTGAGTTCAAGTCTCACTAACAGCTCTTTTGTTCGTATGGTTTAATAAACACTGAAATTAATCAACAAATAAATAACAGCTATGGCTAAAGAGAAATTTGAACGTACCAAACCGCATGTTAACATCGGTACGATCGGTCACGTCGATCATGGTAAGACGACTTTGACTGCTGCTATCTCCTTGACCCTCCACAACAAGGGTTTCGGTAGCGAAGATGTGAAGTCTTTCGATCAGATTGACAACGCTCCCGAAGAAAAGGAACGTGGTATCACTATCAACACGGCTCACATCGAGTATGAAACTGCAAAGCGTCACTATGCTCACGTAGACTGCCCGGGTCACGCCGACTACGTTAAGAACATGGTTACTGGTGCTGCTCAGATGGACGGTGCTATCATCGTGGTTGCTGCAACCGACGGTCCGATGCCCCAGACTCGTGAACACATCCTTCTCGCTCGTCAGGTAAACGTTCCCCGTCTCGTTGTGTTCTTGAACAAGTGCGACATGGTAGACGACGAGGAAATGCTCGAACTCGTTGAGATGGAAATGCGTGAACTGCTCGAACAGTACGAATTTGAGGAAGATACTCCTATCATTCGTGGTTCTGCTCTCGGTGCTTTGAATGGTGTTGACAAGTGGGTTGACTCTGTGATGGAGCTCATGGACGCTGTTGACAACTGGATTCAGGAGCCCCAGCGCGATAAGGATAAGCCCTTCTTGATGCCTGTTGAAGACGTGTTCTCTATCACTGGCCGTGGTACTGTTGCTACCGGTCGTGTTGAAACCGGTGTTGTCAAGGTAGGTGACGAAGTTCAGATCCTCGGTCTCGGCGAAGACAAGAAGTCTGTTGTTACCGGCGTTGAAATGTTCCGCAAGCTCCTCGATCAGGGTGAAGCAGGTGATAACGTAGGTCTGCTCCTCCGCGGTATCGACAAGCAGGAAGTCAAGCGTGGTATGGTTATCACTCACCCGGGTGTAATCACTCCGCACAAGAAGTTCAAGGCTTCCATCTACGTACTGAAGAAGGAAGAAGGCGGTCGCCATACTCCGTTCGGCAACAAGTATCGTCCTCAGTTCTATCTCCGTACGATGGACTGCACCGGTGAAATCCACCTCCCCGAAGGAACTGAAATGGTAATGCCTGGTGATAACGTTGAAATCACTGTAGAACTTATCTACGCTGTTGCTATCAACGTTGGTCTCCGCTTCGCTATCCGTGAAGGTGGCCGCACCGTAGGTTCTGGTCAGATTACCGAAATCCTCGACTAATCTTCGGATTACCTCAGGTGATATAATAGAAAATAGGACCTTGCTCCGAGCGAGTGAGGCCTATTTTTACGGGAATAGCTCAGTTGGTAGAGCACTGGTCTCCAAAACCAGGTGTCGGGAGTTCGAGCCTCTCTTCCCGTGCTAAATAACAAATGTATGTTGAAGAAAGTAATTGCAATTTGCAAAGATTCATACGACGAACTATCGCATAAGACCACTTGGCCGACGAGAAAGGAATTGACTCACAGCGCGATTGTTGTGTTAACTGCTTCCATAATCATAGCTCTCGTGGTGTTTCTGATGGATACGGTGTTTGAGTCGCTCATGCAGCTAATCTATCCTCAAATTTAATTCGACTATGGCACAGGCAGAAATGGCATGGTACGTTTTGCGTGCTATTAGTGGAAAAGAAGGAAAGGTTAAAGAGTATATCGACGCAGAAATTAAGAATGGCCGCCTTGGCGGCCATGTAGCGCAAGTACTCATACCAACCGAGAAGGTGAAGCAAATCCGTGGCAACAAACAGGTTGTCAAAGAGAGGCTTTATCTTCCCGGATATGTCCTTGTCGAGGCTCGACTGGTTGGTGAGACCGTTCACGAATTGCGCAACACACCTAATGTGCTGGGCTTTTTGGGTGGAATGGACAACCCCACTCCGTTAAGGGAGTCGGAGGTGAACCGTATTCTCGGTAAAGTAGACGAACTGGAGGATGTTCCGCAGGAAATCGAAATACCGTTTGTCGCAGGTGAAAGTGTAAAGGTTATCGATGGCCCGTTTACCGGCTTCTCCGGCGTTGTTGAGAAAGTTGACGACGAAAAACGGAAAGTCACCGTCACCGTTAAGGTGTTTGGTCGCAATACGGGCTTGGACCTTGGCTTTATGCAGGTAGAAAAGGAATAAGGGTATTCTTGTTACGTGCTCCTTGTTTCTATCGTTATCTTTAATTTTTTTATATAACAATGGCTAAAGAAGTTGCTGGATTAATCAAATTACAGATTAAGGGCGGCGCTGCAAATCCATCTCCTCCCGTTGGTCCTGCTCTTGGTTCCAAGGGTATCAACATCATGGATTTCTGCAAGCAGTTCAACGCCAGAACTCAGGACAAGGCTGGCAAAGTGTTGCCGGTTGTCATTACTTACTATAATGACAAGTCTTTCTCTTTCGTAGTAAAGACCCCTCCTGTAGCAATCCAATTGCTGGAAGCAGCCAAACAAAAGAAAGGCTCATCTGCGCCTAACCGAAATAAGATTGCCGAGATTACTTGGGATCAGGTGAAGGCTATTGCAGAAGATAAGATGCCCGACTTGAACTGCTTCACAGTGGAGAGTGCTATGCGCTTGGTTGCAGGTACTGCACGAAGCATGGGTATCACAGTTAAGGGCGATTTCCCTGGATAATAATTAAACTTCAATTGAACAATGAGTAAACTGACAAAAAACCAGAAGTTGGTAGCCGGTAAGATTGAAGCAGGGAAAGCTTACACGCTGAAAGAAGCTGCTGCCTTGGTGAAGGAAATTACCACAACCAAGTTCGATGCTTCTGTGGATATCGATGTGCGTTTGGGTGTTGACCCGCGCAAGGCAAACCAGATGGTTCGTGGTGTAGTTTCTCTTCCTAACGGTACAGGTAAGCAGGTACGTGTTTTGTGCCTTTGTACCCCCGAAGCTGAAGCTGCAGCTAAAGAAGCAGGTGCTGACTATGTAGGTCTTGACGAATATATCGACAAGATTAAAGGTGGCTGGACGGATGTAGATGTTATCATCACTATGCCCGCCATCATGGGTAAGATTGGTGCCCTGGGCCGTGTTCTCGGTCCGCGCGGCTTGATGCCTAACCCCAAGAGCGGTACGGTTACCATGGATGTAGCTAAGGCCGTTCGCGAGGTGAAGCAGGGTAAGATTGACTTCAAGGTTGACAAGACGGGTATCGTTCACACGTCAATCGGTAAAGTTTCTTTTACTCCCGAGCAAATCCTTGGTAACGCTAAAGAATTTATCGCTACTATCAACAAGCTCAAACCTGTTGCCGCAAAGGGAACCTACATCAAGAGTATTTATCTTTCCTCTACCATGAGTAAGGGTATCAAGATTGATCCTAAGACTGTAGATGAAATCTAAACGAATTAAATCATGAAGAAGGAAGATAAAGCTATAATCATTGAACAACTCGGTGAGAAACTCAAAGAGTATGCTCACTTCTATTTGGTGGATGTTACGGGCATGAACGCTCAGGCCACATCTGACCTGCGCCGCAAGTGCTTCGGTAGCGAAATCAAAATGGTTGTTGTGAAGAATACGTTGCTCCACAAGGCTTTCGAAGCTGCTGAGATTGACTATTCTCCCCTCTACGACTGCTTGAAGGGCACAACGGCCGTTTTCTTCTGCCAGGTGGCTAATGCTCCTGCCAAACTCATCAAGGAAGTTGGCAAGGATGGCATCCCCGGCTTGAAGGCTGCTTATGCTGAAGAGGGCTTCTATGTAGGAGCTGACCAGCTCGACGCTCTCTGCGCTATCAAGAGCAAGAACGAGGTTATTGCCGACGTTGTTGCACTCCTCCAATCGCCTATCAAGAATGTTGTTTCTGCACTCCAGAGCGGCGGTCAGACCATTCACGGCGTACTCAAAACTTTGGGCGAACGTCCCGAGTAATTTTCGGAACATTCCGATTACCATTAACTTTTAGAAAACAAAAAACAAATACATTAGAACAATGGCAGATATCAAAGCTATCGCTGAAGAATTGGTAAATTTGACAGTGAAAGAAGTAAATGAGTTGGCAACCATCCTGAAGGATGAATATGGTATTGAACCCGCTGCTGCAGCTGTTGCAGTTGCTGCCGGCCCCGCTGCTGGTGCACCCGCCGCTGAAGAGAAGACCTCTTTCGATGTAGTTCTCAAGAGCGCAGGTTCTGCTAAGCTTCAGGTCGTTAAGGCTGTGAAGGAACACTGCGGCCTCGGCCTCAAGGAAGCTAAGGAACTCGTTGACGGAGCTCCCAGCAAGGTGAAGGAAGGCGTTGCCAAAGAGGAAGCTGAAGCACTGAAGAAGGCTCTTGAAGAAGCTGGTGCTGAAGTAGAACTCGCATAATTTAGCGCATAATATTTCTTTGGTTATGGATCCTCTGGTAGAGGGTTCATAACCTTTTTGTGTCTTCATGTGTTCATAGGGTCAAAAGACCATGAACTATGTTACTGCCGGGTCCGTGTCGCTGAGTACACGTTCTGTATTTTCCTTTTCTTTTATTCCACAATATATCTCTTCGAATGTCTTCCAGAGTAATAAACCAACGCGTAAACTTTGCCTCCGTAAAGAATCCGATGCCTTATCCGGATTTTTTGGACGTACAGTTAAAGTCTTTCCGTGATTTCCTCCAATTGGATACTCCGAGTGAATTGCGTAAGAACGACGGCCTGTACAAAGTTTTTGCTGAGAACTTCCCCATTGCAGATACTCGCAACAACTTTGTGCTGGAGTTCATTGACTATTATATTGATGAGCCTCGCTACACCATACAGGAGTGTTTGGAACGCGGCTTGACTTATAGTGTACCCTTAAAGGCAAAGCTTAAACTTTACTGCACAGACCCCGACCACGAGGACTTCGACACCGTAGTGCAGGACGTATTCTTGGGTGCGATACCTTATATGTCTGAAAACGGTACCTTTATCATCAATGGTGCCGAGCGTGTGGTGGTGTCGCAGCTTCACCGCTCGCCGGGCGTGTTCTTTGGGTCCAGCATCCATGCCAATGGTACCCAACTCTATTCTGCCCGTATCATTCCCTTTAAGGGCTCCTGGATTGAGTTTGCCACGGACATCAACAATGTGATGTACGCATACATTGACCGTAAGAAGAAGTTGCCCGTTACGACCCTCTTGCGCGCCATTGGTTTTGAAACGGACAAAGACATCCTTCAGATATTCAAATTGGCCGAAGAAGTGAAGGTTACCAAGACCAATTTGAAGAAAGTCATTGGACGTCAACTGGCTGCTCGTGTGCTGAAGAGCTGGGTGGAAGACTTCGTGGACGAAGATACCGGCGAAGTGGTATCCATCGAGCGTAACGAGGTTATCCTCGACCGCGAAACGGTGCTCGAACCCGAGCACGTGGATGCCATCATCGAATCCGGCGCACAGAGCATCCTGCTCCACTACGAAGAGGCTTCCGCTTCCGATTACTCCATCATCTTCAACACCCTGCAGAAGGACCCCTCCAACTCGGAGAAGGAGGCTGTGCTCTACATTTATCGCCAGTTGCGTAATGCCGACCCGGCTGATGACGCTTCCGCCCGTGAGGTTATCAACAACCTCTTCTTCTCGGAAAAGCGTTACGACCTGGGCGAGGTGGGACGTTACCGCATTAACAAGAAGCTCAATCTCGGCACCGACATGGAAGTGCGCGTGCTGACCCGTGAGGACATCATCGAAATCATCAAGTACCTTGTCGAGCTGATTAACTCCAAGGCTTCTGTCGATGATATTGACCATTTGAGCAATCGTCGTGTACGTACTGTTGGAGAGCAACTTTCCAACCAGTTTGCCATAGGTTTGGCCCGTATGAGCCGCACTATCCGTGAGCGAATGAACGTTCGCGACAACGAAGTGTTCACGCCGACCGACTTGATTAACGCCAAGACCATTTCGAGCGTTATCAACTCCTTCTTCGGCACCAATGCTTTGTCGCAGTTCATGGACCAGACCAACCCGTTGGCCGAGGTAACGCACAAACGTCGTCTTTCTGCCTTAGGTCCCGGCGGTCTGTCGCGTGAGCGTGCCGGTTTTGAGGTGCGCGACGTACACTATACCCACTATGGTCGCCTCTGTCCTATCGAATCTCCTGAAGGCCCCAACATCGGTCTGATTTCCTCTCTTTGCGTTTACGCCAAGATTGACAGCCTCGGCTTCATCGAAACTCCGTACCGCAAGGTGGAAAATTCCGTTGTCGACCTCAACAACGACGATGTCGTTTATCTCTCGGCAGAGGAAGAAGAAGGAAAAATCATTGGCCAGGGTAACGCTCCGCTGAACGATGATGGTACCTTCATCCGCGACAAAGTAAAATGCCGCCAGGATGCCGACTATCCCGTGGTGCCCCCTGCACAGGTAGAGCTGATTGACGTGGCACCGCAGCAGATTGCCTCCATCGCAGCTTCTCTCATCCCCTTCCTGGAGCACGACGATGCCCACCGTGCATTGATGGGATCGAACATGATGCGCCAGGCAGTACCCCTTATCCGCAGCGAAGCTCCCATTGTCGGCACCGGTATTGAAAAACAAGTATGTGAAGACTCTCGCACCATGATTATCGCAGAAGGTAATGGTGTGATTGAATATGTTGATGCTACCACCATCCGCATCGCCTACGACCGAACGGAAGACGAAGAGTTCGTCAGCTTCGACTCCAACGTTAAAGAATATGCCATTCCTAAGTTCCGTCGTACCAATCAGAACATGACCATCGACCTCCGTCCCATCTGCGAAAAGGGACAGCGGGTACAGAAAGGCGACATCCTGACTGAAGGTTATGCTACGGAGAATGGAGAATTGGCTTTAGGTCGTAACCTCTTGGTGGCTTACATGCCTTGGAAGGGTTACAACTACGAGGATGCCATTGTGCTCAACGAACGCATTGTTCGAGAAGATATTCTTACATCCGTCCATGTCGATGAGTTCTCTTTGGAAGTGCGCGAGACCAAGCGCGGTATGGAAGAGTTCACCAACGACATCCCCAATGTCAGCGAAGACGCCACCAAAGACCTGGACGAGAATGGTATCATCCGCATCGGTGCCCGAGTGGCTCCCGGCGACATCCTTATCGGTAAAATCACTCCGAAGGGCGAAAGCGACCCCACTCCTGAAGAAAAACTGCTCCGTGCCATCTTCGGTGACAAGGCCGGCGACGTAAAAGATGCCTCTTTGAAAGCCAATCCCTCTTTGGCCGGTGTCGTAATCAACAAACGCCTCTTCTCGCGTGTACAGAAAACTCGCAGCTCCAAGGCTGCCGATAAAGTGATGCTCCAGAAACTCGATGACGAGTTTGCCAAGGAAGTCGGAGAACTCAAGTCGCTGATGATTGACAAGCTCCTTTCGTTGTTGGGCGAGAAGAAATCGCAAGGTATTAAGGACAACGTAGGTTCGGAAGTCATTGCCAAAGGCGCCAAGTTCACCAAGTCGCTTCTCAGCACGCTCGACTTCACCGCCATTGAGCTTCACGATTGGACGGACGATGAGCACACCAATACCCTTGTGCGTCAGTTGGTCATCAACTATCTGAAAAAGCACAACCAGCTCGATGCCGTGCTCAAGCGCAAGAAGTTCGCCATCACCATCGGCGATGACCTTCCTTCGGGCATCATCAAGCAAGCCAAGGTCTATGTGGCCAAGAAGCGCAAGATTGGCGTGGGTGACAAGATGGCCGGTCGTCACGGTAACAAAGGTATTGTGTCGAAAATTGTTCGCCAGGAAGACATGCCCTTCCTTGCCGACGGTACTCCGGTCGACATCGTGCTCAACCCCCTCGGCGTACCTTCGCGTATGAACCTCGGTCAGATATTCGAAGCCGTGCTGGGCTATGCAGGCCGCAAGCTGGGCGTGAAATTTGCCACCCCCATCTTTGACGGTGCCAAGCTCAACGACTTGTGCGAGTGGACCGACAAGGCCGGACTGCCGCGTTACTGTTCCACACAGCTCTATGATGGTGGCACAGGCGAGCCTTTCGACCAGAAGGCCACAGTGGGTGTAACCTACATGCTCAAACTTGGCCACATGGTTGAGGACAAAATGCACGCACGTTCCATCGGTCCGTACTCACTCATCACGCAGCAACCTTTGGGCGGTAAGGCCCAGTTCGGTGGTCAGCGTTTCGGAGAGATGGAAGTTTGGGCCATCGAAGCCTTCGGCGCATCCCATGTGTTGCAGGAAATCCTCACCATCAAGTCCGACGACGTTACCGGCCGTGCCAAGGCGTACGAAGCCATTGTCAAGGGCGAACCCATGCCAACGCCGGGCATTCCCGAATCGTTGAACGTATTGCTCCACGAGTTGCGAGGCTTGGGCTTAAGCGTTTCGCTCGATTAACAGCCTCACCGCCTCCGACCCGCCGGAGAGCACCTTCTCTCCGGTCTGGCAAGGGGGCAAAAACCAACAAACCACTCTCAACAATTCTTAGAACATGGCATTTAAAAGAGACAATAAGATAAAGAGTAACTTTACGAAGATTACCATTGGTTTAGCTTCGCCCGAAGAAATCATGGCTAATTCGTATGGTGAGGTTTTGAAGCCCGAAACCATCAACTACCGCACCTATAAGCCCGAGCGCGACGGTCTGTTCTGCGAACGCATTTTCGGTCCCACCAAGGACTACGAATGCCATTGCGGAAAGTACAAGCGCATTCGTTACAAAGGTATCGTCTGCGACCGTTGCGGTGTGGAAGTCACCGAGAAGAAAGTGCGCCGCGAACGCGCCGGCCACATCCAGCTGGTAGTCCCCGTGGCCCACATCTGGTACTTCCGTTCCTTGCCCAACAAGATGGGCTACCTCCTTGGCATTCCCACCAAGAAGCTCGACTCCATTATCTATTATGAGCGCTACGTGGTCATCCAGCCGGGTGTGCTGGCCGACGACGTGGCAGAGCAGGACCTCCTCACCGAGGACGAGTATCTCGAACTGCTCAAAAAGCTGCCCAAGGACAACCAGTACCTGGAAGACAGCGACCCCAACAAGTTCATCGCCAAGATGGGTGCCGAGGCCATCTACGACCTCCTCACCCGCATTGACCTCGATGCCCTTTCCTACGAGCTCCGCGACCGTGCCAACTCCGACTCCTCCATGCAGCGCAAGAACGAAGCACTCAAGCGTCTGCAGGTGGTAGAGTCCTTCCGCACCAGCCGCGAACGCAACAAGCCCGAGTGGATGATTATGAAGGTTATCCCCGTAACTCCGCCCGACCTGCGCCCGCTCGTACCTCTGGACGGTGGCCGTTTCGCCACTTCCGACCTCAACGACCTCTATCGTCGTGTACTCATCCGCAACAACCGTCTCAAGCGACTGCTGGAGATAAAGGCACCCGACGTCATCCTGCGCAATGAAAAGCGTATGCTTCAGGAAGCCGTTGACAGCCTCTTCGACAACTCCCGCAAGAGTTCTGCCGTCAAGAGCGACAGTAACCGTCCGCTCAAGTCCCTCTCCGACTCTCTCAAGGGTAAGCAGGGCCGTTTCCGCCAGAACCTCCTCGGTAAGCGTGTCGACTACTCCGCGCGTTCCGTTATCGTGGTAGGTCCCGAGCTGAAGATGGGCGAGTGCGGTCTGCCTAAGCTCATGGCCGCCGAGCTTTACAAACCCTTCATCATCCGCAAGCTCATTGAGCGCGGCATCGTGAAGACCGTGAAGAGCGCCAAGAAGATTGTCGACCGCCGCGAGCCCATCATTTGGGACATCCTGGAGTACGTCATGAAAGGCCATCCCGTGCTGCTCAACCGTGCCCCGACCCTCCACCGCCTCGGTATCCAGGCTTTCCAGCCCAAGATGATTGAGGGTAAGGCCATCCAGCTGCACCCCCTTGCCTGTACCGCCTTCAACGCCGACTTCGACGGCGACCAGATGGCTGTACACCTCCCCTTGAGCAACGAGGCCATTCTCGAAGCCCAGATGTTGATGCTCCAGAGCCACAACATCCTCAACCCCGCTAACGGCGCGCCTATCACCGTGCCCTCACAGGATATGGTGCTCGGCCTCTACTACATCACCAAGCTCCGTCCCGGTGCCAAGGGTGCAGGACTCACCTTCTACGGTCCTGAAGAAGCCCTCATCGCCTTCAACGAGCGGCGCGTGGATGTCCATGCTCCCGTCAAAGTAATGGTCGACGACCTCGACGAGCGTGGCAACCGCATCAAGCACATCGTTGAAACCTCTGTAGGCCGCGTTATCGTCAACGAAATCATCCCCGTGGAGTGCGGTTATATTAACACCGTTATCTCCAAGAAGTCGCTCCGCGACGTCATCACCCTCGTCATTAAGACCGTCGGTATGGCTCGTGCCTGCGAGTTCCTTGATGGTATCAAGAACCTTGGCTATCGCAAGGCATACGAGGGTGGTCTGTCCTTCAACCTCGACGACATTATCATCCCTGAGGAGAAAGTAGACATCGTCAATCGCGGTAACGAGGAAATCGACCAGATTACGATGAACTACAACATGGGTTTCATCACCGACAACGAACGCTACAATCAGGTTATCGATACCTGGACCCACGTCAATACCGACTTGAAGAAAACCCTCATGAAGCAGATGACCGAAGCCGACCAAGGCTTCAACGCCGTGTTCATGATGCTTGACTCCGGTGCCCGTGGTTCTGCCGATCAGATTGCCCAGCTCGCCGGTATGCGTGGTTTGATGGCCAAGCCCCAGAAAGCCGGTGCCGAAGGCGCACAGATTATTGAAAACCCCATTCTCTCCAACTTCAAGGAAGGTATGTCCGTGCTGGAGTACTTCATCTCCACCCACGGTGCCCGTAAGGGTCTGGCCGATACCGCTTTGAAGACAGCCGATGCCGGTTACCTCACCCGCCGTTTGGTCGACGTTTCTCACGACGTCATCATTACGGAAGAAGACTGCGGCACTCTGCGTGGTCTCGTTTGCACCGCCCTGAAGGATGGTGACGAAATCATCTCCTCCCTCGGCGAGCGCATCTTGGGTCGTGTGTCAGTTCACGACATTGTTCACCCTGCCACCGGCAAGCTCATCGTGGCCGCCGGTGAAGAGATAACCGAACCCATTGCAGCCGAGATTGAAGCCTCCCCCATCGAGAGCGTCGAAATCCGTTCCGTACTTACCTGCGAGAGCCGCCACGGTGTCTGCATGAAGTGCTACGGCCGCAACCTCGCCACCAGCCGCATGGTACAGAAGGGCGAGGCCGTGGGTGTCATTGCCGCCCAGTCCATCGGCGAGCCCGGTACGCAGCTTACCCTCCGTACGTTCCACGCCGGTGGTATTGCCTCGAACGCTGCCGCTAACGCCACCATCGTGGCCAAGAGCGACTGCCGCGTAGAGTTTGAAGAATTGCGAACCGTTGACGTCACCACCGAAGAAGGACAACCCGGCAAGGTAGTCGTAGGTCGTCTGGCCGAAGTCCGCTTCATCGACGAGAACACCGGCATCATCCTCTCCACCCAGAACGTGCCCTACGGCTCCCAGCTCTTCGTCAACGACGGCGACCATGTGGAGAAGGGTACCGTGATTGCCAAGTGGGACCCCTTCAACGCAGTCATCGTTACCGAGAACTCCGGTACCATCAAGTTTGAAAATGTTACCGAAGGTGTCAGCTTCCGTGTAGAAGAAGACGAAGCCACCGGACTTCGCGAACGCATCGTCATCGAGTCCAAGGACAAGAGCCACGTGCCCACCGCCCACATCATCGGCGAGGACGGCGAAGTCATCCGCACCTACAGCTTCCCCATCAACGGCCACATCGCCGTGGAGGACGGACAGCAGCTCAAGGCCGGTGACGTGCTCGTCAAGATACCTCGCGTAGTCGGTAAGGCCGGTGACATCACCGGTGGTCTGCCCCGTGTGACCGAGCTCTTCGAGGCCCGCAACCCGAGCAATCCCGCCGTGGTCAGCGAAATCGACGGCGAAATCACCATGGGCAATGTCAAGCGTGGCCACCGCGAAATCATCGTCACCTCCAAGCTCGGTGAAGTCAAGAAATACCTTGTACCTCTGGCCAAGCAAATCCTCGTGCAGGAAAACGACTACGTGCGTGCCGGTACCCCGCTTTCCGACGGTTCCATCACCCCGGGCGACATCCTCGCCATCAAGGGTCCTACCGCCGTTCAGGAGTACATCGTCAACGAAGTGCAGGACGTTTACCGTCTGCAAGGTGTGAAGATCAACGACAAGCACATTGAAGTCATCGTCCGCCAGAAGATGCGCAAGGTGCAGATCAACGAACCCGGCGATACCCGTTTCCTCGAACAGCAGATTGTCGACAAGCTCGACTTTGCCGAAGAGAACGACCGCATCTGGGGCAAGAAAGTCGTGGTCGATGCTGGCGACAGCGAAACCATGAAGAAGGGTATGATTGTCACCGCCCGCAAGCTCCGCGACGAGAATTCGCAGCTCAAACGCCGCGACCTCAAGCTCGTCAAGGTGCGCGATGCCATGGCAGCCACCTCCACCCAGATTCTCCAAGGTATCACCCGTGCGGCACTGCAGACCAAGAGCTTCATGTCCGCCGCATCCTTCCAGGAAACCACCAAGGTGCTCAACGAAGCCGCCATCTCCGGAAAGACGGACTACTTGGAAGGCATGAAGGAGAACGTCATCTGCGGCCACCTCATCCCTGCCGGTACCGGCTTGCGCGAGTTCGCCCGCATCGTCGTGGCCGACAAGGAAGAGTACGAGAAGGCACAGGCTGCACGCCAGCAGCAGGAAACCATCTGACCAATCTCCTGTACAGCTGCCCGTAGCGTATAAATCCCGAAAATCCCCGCCACTCCCCTCGTATCGTGAGGAGCGGCGGGGATTTTTTGCGTTTGTTCATGGGCAAGCGTCCATCCTCCGTTGTGGGGCGGTCTCCTCAGCCTCTGCGCGCCCTGTGGAGCCCCAAAAAGGTGAAAAATGCTTTTTTTCGGTCTAAATCAGTGCACTTTCCATCAATTTTACTTTTCTTTGCACTCGGCAAACGTCCCTCCTTGTGCAAGGGGTGGCGTGGAAAGGTCGCAGTCAGCGCAGCATCAGTCTGTTACCGCTTGGCTTCATCGCCTTTCCCCTTCATCTTTTTTCACCTGCTCTTACCATAGTACAAACATCATTATATCATCTATAAATCTAATCACAATGAAGCACAAGTTTTTACTGAGCTTATTGCTCTGTCTGCTGGCGTGGCCCTGGGCCGCATCGGCGCAGACATTCGTCAACCTCACCCCCAAGCCGAAGACGATGACGGTAGGGGAGGGCACATTGACCCTTCCCGCCGACTTTGTCGTGGGCTATTCAGCCGACCTCGACGCGGAGATGGTCGAAGAGGTGAACAAGTTCATCACCGTCTACAACCACGCCACGGGCAGCCGTGTCAAGGCCGTTGCCGGCGATGCCTCTGCCTTGTTCCGGGTAGAGAAGACTACGGCTGCTGAAGGAAGCAAGCCCGGTGTCTACACCCTGACCGTCGCAGCCGGCAGCGTGACCATCGGCGCGCCCGATGCCCTCGGCCTGTTCTACGCTTTCCAGAGCGTCAAGAAAATGTTGCCTGCCAATGTCATGGCCAATGTGGCCGACCCTGCGGTCACCACTTATGCCCTGCCGTTGGTCACTATCGAGGACGAGCCGCGCTTTGAGTATCGCGGTTTCATGCTCGACGTGTCGCGCCACTTCTTCACCGTGGAGGACATCAAGCGTATGCTCGACGTGATGGCCTACTACAAGATGAACCGCTTCCACTGGCACCTCAGCGACGACCAGGGCTGGCGCATCGAAATCAAGAAATATCCCAAGCTGACCGAGGTGGGAAGCATCGCTGCCAACTGCCGTCTTACGGATATGTACAGCCACACGATGTATTGGCAGAACAAGCCCTACGGTCCTTACTTCTATACGCAAGATGAAATCCGCGACGTGGTGGCCTACGCCCAGAAGCTCCACATCGACATTGTTCCCGAAATCGACATGCCCGGCCACTTCACCGCTGCCATGGCATCCTATCCCGAATATAGCTGTACGCCAGAAGGCTCGCACGAGGTACAGACCAATCAAGGTGGTGTTTGGAACGACGTGCTCAATGTGGCCAACGATGGCGCTGTAGCGTTTGCCAAGGGAATCTTGGAAGAGATAATAGAACTGTTCCCCTACGAGCGCGTTCATATCGGTGGCGACGAGTGCCCCACCACTGCATGGGAAAGCAACGCCGAATGTCAGGCAAAATATGCAGCACTGAACTTGACAAATTATCGCCAGCTTCAGAGCCTTTTCATCAAGGAAATGTCCGACTTTGTGCAGTCCAAAGGCCGCAAGCTTTCCGTGTGGAATGAGTCTATCACGGCTGCAAATGCTGACTTGAAAACGGTGCAGAGCACGGGTGCAATGGTATATTGTTGGATGCCTGCCGAAGATGGTGTTACCAAAGCTGCCGAGTTGGGCTTGAGCCGCATCTACACGCCGCAATATCCTTTCTATATCAACAAATACCAAGGTGATCCCTCGCTTGATCCCCCTGCTGCGGGCTATGGCAACGAGGACGTGATGAAGGTGTACGAAAAGCCCATCCCAGAGAATGTTGATGCCGGTATTCAGGCTACCTTCTGGACCGAGGTTGTCAGCGACCGCGATTATTTGGAGTGGCTCACCTTGCCGCGTCTCACCGCCATTGCCGAAGCTGGTTGGACTCCGCAGGCCAACCGCACCTTCTCCGACTTCCAGCAGCGCATCACCGCCGACACGCTCCTGCTCAACTACGGCAACTACAAGTGGTGCGACTATCAGATGGTGGGCTGGGAGAAGCCGATCGTTCTGCCCGATGTCAGCACGGCCAGCGAGAAGCACTACTATCGCCTGATTTCTGGTGCGACGGATACCGAGCGCGTGGGCCGCTGCATCGAACTGGTGGCAGACGGTTCGCCGTTGCTTACCGAGTTTAGCGCAAAAAACATTGCCGTAGGCCGCCTTTGGACCAACACGCAGGCTGAGGAGAGCGCGGGCAACTACGACTATCAGTGGTGGTACATCGAAGCAGATCCCGCAGGCACTGGCAAGTATGCATTGGTCTGCAAGGCAAAGCCTGGAGGTTCCGTTAATCCCAATCCTACGTCAAATGACATTTATGGGCGTTGGAATTATGATGATGCTGTTAAGAATTACAAGTTTGTCTTGGGCTCAGGTGCAAGCGGCAAAGTCGGCGACAACTATTTTTATACTATTTGCAGCGACCAGCAGGCTTCTGGTAATTATCTGAACTCTTCCAAGAGTGGCCAAGGGTGTGCTGTAAACATTTATAGCCTCGATGCCAGCACAAAGTGGGAATTTGCTCCCATGGCTGTTGCCGAGCCCGAACCGCCTACTGTCATTTATCCCAAAGCCAATACGGCGGAGAAGAAGTATTATTATCGCATTGTGAGCAAGGCTACGGACGGACGTAATGGACGTTGCATGGAGTTATTGGCTGAGGGCTCTTCTCTGATAACTTCAGAGGCCGGCAATGCAGCTAAGGCAGGTCGTCTTTGGACCAATGGTCAGGCAGCGGAGGGTGACGCAAACTATGACTGCCAATGGTGGAGCTTGGAAGAAGACCCGGCTAACCCTGGAAGCTTTGCTTTGGTCTGCAAGGCTTATCCAGAGGGTTCACTGAGTAATACTCCTGTTAATAAGACTTCTGGTACATTTGATACTACCACTGATTGTCGTTGGGATTACGATTACACTACTAAACATTACGGCTTTGTTTTGGGAAGCGGCGGTACGTGTAACGGTAATTATTACTACAAAATAAACACGCCCGATTGCGGAGCTGTGTATATGAATGCGGCCAGCGGTCAAGGTAAATGCGTGAATTTATTTCAAGTAGCTAATAGCGTGGATGCCATCTACTGGGAATTCGTCCCTGCCGACAACTACTACGACCTCAACTTTACGCCCTTGACCTACGGCGAGACCTACATGTTCAGCAATGCCGTAGAGGGCTTTGATGCCACGGCGCTTGCCGCAGCTGAAGGCAACACGAGCCTGCTCCACAGCACCGACCCGTTTGCCGCCAACGCCTGGACCGTCACTTCCTCCGAGGTTTCAGAGTTCTACGGCGTGCAACAGCTCAACTTGCAGAACGCCACCACGGGCCAGTACATCAGCGGTGCAGCTACTTCTTACAGCAATCGCGTGGGCTACCCCGTATCAGTCAATGCCAGCACCAAGGCCACGGTATCTTTGGCCTATGACGAAAGTTGTGGCGAATACCGTTTGCAAATCAACGACCGCAGCTTCTTCCCCTTGGTAGAGGCCGGTACCGTAAGCAGCGGCAGCACCATGAGCGGCGCCACCTACGATGCACCGCGCATCCAGGGCGCTACGTGGAACGTGACGCGCGTCAAGCCCGTTACCTTCAACTGCGAGAAAACCGACGGAACTTCGCTGGGCGGCTTCACCCGCTACGTCGATGCCGACCTGACCGAGGTGACCCTCAGCCTGACACCCGAAATCGCGGGCTATGCCGTGCAGTCCATGACGAAGACCGCCGAGGGCGTGTACACTGTAGTCTATATGAACGTGAGCAACTTGCAGCTCTCCGATGCTTCCGAGCAGTTCGAGGTAGTGCGCGCCTTCACCGCCGACCAACTCACCTACACCCGTACCTTCAATTCCACCAACTGGCAGGCTTGGTATATGCCTTTCGCCATGAGCTATGAAGACTGGAAGGACGACTTCGACGTGGCCCGTCTGAACGACGTACACCAGTACGATGACAACGAAGACGGCGTGGCCGACCGCACCGAGCTGGAAATCATGTTCGTCAAGAGCGGAAGCATCGCGGCCAACACGCCGTACCTTATCCGCGCCAAGGAAGCCGGCCCCAAGAGCATCCAGTTGACGAATGCCGTCGTGCAGCCCACCCTTCAGAACGAGTTCGACGTGACTTCGTGGAACAACCGCTACGTCTTCACCGGCACCTACACGCTGATTCCCGGCTCCACCGTCTACTCAGAAGGCTACTACGCCCTCTCAGGCGGCTCCTTGCAGCAGGCTCAGAACGCCAGCGCGTCGCTCGGTGCTTTCCGCTGGTACTTGCAGGTGCTCGACCGTTCGGCCCAGGTGGCAGCAGCTCCCAAGGTTATCAGCCTGCGCCTTGTAGGCGATGAGGGCGAGGTAACCGGCATCCGTCCGTTGCAGCCCATGGAGCAGCAGGAACCCGCCGACGTTTACGACCTCAACGGCCGCCTCGTGCGCAAGGCCGCCCGCAGCCTTGACAACCTGCCCCAAGGCGTATATATCGTGAATGGTAAAAAGTATATCCGTTAATCTTTTTCGCCTGGAATTTCAGCTTATGAGAAAAGTATATCAACAACCGCACTCTTCGGCCATCCAGTTCCGGCCTGAAGCACACTTGATGGAGACCTCCCGCATCCCCATCGGCGGAACTACGGACAGTTTCGACAGCAACCTGTGCGAACAGCCTTCCAACTGGACCGAATGGGACGAAGAAGAGGAATAGCTCTCGGAAATCCCACCCGCCCTGATGCGGGCGTATAGCAAGCAAGCGGCGCGAAGTGCCCCCCCCCCGCCGGGCGGCCTTTCGCGCCGCTTCTTTTGAAGGGCTATAGAAAACTATAGATAACTATAGATTGCTATAGAAAGCTATAGAAATCTATAGAAATCTATAGAATTCTATAAAAGCCTATAAAAATCTATCCCCTTCTATAAAAGCTATAGCCTGATTGCGCTAAATTTGCTGCCAAACCCTTAAATCCGGAAAGACAGCCTATGACAGAAAAGAATGTGGAGTCTTTGCACGTGATGCGCACCGGCAGCCGCTGGCAGGATTTGCACCTTTACCGCAAGTCCGACACGCTTTACCAGCTCACCGTGGTGTTCTGCCGCCGCTTCCTGCCGCTCCACGGCGACCGCACCGTGGACCAGATGGTGCAGGCGGCACGGTCCGGAAAGCAGAACATCGTGGAGGGTTCGGAGAACGGCAAGACCTCTACCGAGATGGAGCTCAAGCTGTTGAACGTGGCGCGCTCCAGTATCAGCGAACTGCGGGAGGACTACAAGGACCACCTCACCGCACGCGGCATGGAGCAGTGGGACGCGCAACATCCACGCTATGCCAAGTTGCGGGAGTTCACCCGGAAACGCAATTCCTGGGAGGACTATCGCGACTTTGCCAACCGCTGTACCGAGGAGGAGCTGTCTAACCTGGGGCTCACGCTCTGCTACCAAATGGACTCGATGCTCAATCGCTACCTGAAGTCGGTGGAGCAGCATTTCATCACCGAGGGCGGCCTGAAGGAGCGTATGCACAAAATGCGCACCGGCTACCGCCAGCAACAAGACGAGGAGTTCCGGCAGCTGCAGCTGGAGAACGAAGCCCTGCGGCAGGAATGCCAGGCGTTGCGGCAGTCGCTTGCCGCCGCCGATGCCCGCTACAATGACCTCCGTGCCCGCGCCCTGAAAGCCTACAACGGGCAGAAGGCGCAGATTGAGGAACTTCAAGCGCAGCTGGAGCGGCGCAAAGGCGCAGGCTCGCCCGAGGCGGACCTTGATAGCTGCAATAGAGAGCTATAGATTTCTATAGATTTCTATAGTTATCTATAGCTATCTATAGCTTCCTATCTTTTACTTTATCCTTTACCACTATGCTCAACCGAATTTTTTTTAGCGGCTGTGCCGGTTTCGCGGCTTTGGCCGCCGGGGCGCAAACGCGGCCCAATATCCTTTACATCATGTGCGACGACATGGGTTATGGCGACCTCGCTTGCTACGGCCAGCAGCTTATCGCCACGCCCCACATCGACCGCCTCGCCTCCGAAGGGATGCGCTTCACCCAGGCGTATGCCGGCAGCCCCGTGTCGGCACCGTCGCGTGCCACCTTCATGACAGGCCAGCACACCGGTCACACCCACGTCAGGGCCAACAAGGAATATTGGAGCGGCAGCGTCCGCTATGGCGACAACACCGACTATGCCGTCGTGGGCCAGGAACCTTACGACACCGCCCACGTCATCCTGCCCGAAATCTTCCGCGACAACGGCTACACCACCGGTATGTTTGGCAAATGGGCCGGTGGCTACGAAGGCTCCCCCTCCACGCCCGACCGTCGCGGCATTGATGAGTTCTACGGCTATATCTGCCAGTTCCAGGCCCACCTCTATTTCCCCAATTTCCTCAACAGCTACAGCCGTGCGGCGGGCGATGCCGGAGTGCAGCGCGAGGTGCTGGAACAGAACATCCAATATCCCATGTTCGGCCCCGACTACAAACAGCGAGCGCAGTACTCCGCCGACCTCATCCACCGCCGCGCGTTGGAGTGGCTCGACCGCCAGACCTCCGACCGTCCCTTCCTCGGCATCTTCACCTACACCCTGCCACATGCCGAGCTGGCGCAGCCCGAGGACTCCCTCCTCTTGGCTTACAAAGGCCGTTTCTGCCAGGAGCGCACCTATGCCGGTAACGCAGGTTCCCGTTACAACCCCACCGACTGCGGCCATGCCGAATTTGCCGCCATGATCTCGCGCCTCGATGCCCAGGTGGGCGAAATCATGGCCAAGCTGCGCGAAAAAGGGCTCGACTCCACCACCGTCGTCATCTTCACCTCCGACAACGGCCCCCATGAGGAAGGCGGTGCCGACCCCTCCTATTTCAACCGCGACGGCCTGTTGCGCGGCATCAAGCGCAGCACCTATGAAGGCGGCATCCGCATTCCCTTCATCGTCCGTTGGCCCGGCCACGTCCCTGCCGGCACCGTCAACCCCCACCAGCTCGCCTTCTACGACCTCATGCCCACCTTCTGCGACCTCGCCGGCATCTCCCGTTACGAAGAGCGTTACCGCAACCCCGCCCTTGTCGCCGACCCCTTCGACGGCCTTTCCTTCCTGCCCACCCTCTTGGGGCGTTCCGGCCAGCCCGAGCACGAATACCTCTACTGGGAGTTCTCCGAAACCGACATGATGGCCGTGCGCATGGGCAATTGGAAACTCGTGGTCAAGCAGGGCAAATGCCTCCTCTACGACCTCGCCACCGACCTCCACGAGGACCACGACCTCTCCGCCCGCCATCCCGAGGTAGTGAGCCGGATGAAGGAAATCATCCGCCGCGAGCACACCGACAGTCCCCTATTCCCCGTCACGTTGCCTGAGTGAGGTTATCCGTGTTCCTAATTTTTTTCACCCTTGTTAAGACCTTATCCCCCTGAAACCCCTCCATTTTAAAAATAATCTCTACTTTTGCTTCGCAATGTCCGCACCGCTCCTCCCGTAGGCTTTAAATTCTGTTACCGACAGCCTTTCGGCGCGCGCTCTTGTGCGTTGATTCTTTCAGGTGCGACAGTGGTCCGCAGCGTGTGCTTTACGGACTTTTTCACCCTCCTTTCTCATTACAGGAAATGCAAGAATTTGAACTTATTGCCAAAACCTTTCAGGGCTTAGAAGAGGTGTTGGCACAGGAAATCACCGAACTGGGAGCCGACAACGTGCAGATAGGTCGCCGCATGGTATCCTTCACCGGTGACAAGGCCATGATGTACCGTGCCAACTTCTGTCTGCGTACCGCCGTGCGCATCCTCAAACCCATCAAGCACTTCCGCGCCAAGGATGCCGACGAGGTGTACGATGCGGTGCGCAAGATTGACTGGAGCCAGTACCTCAGCGTCGACACTACCTTTGCCGTCGACACCGTCATCTTCTCTCCCGAGTTCCGCCACTCCAAGTTCGTGGCTTATAAGGTGAAGGATGCCATCGTCGACTACTTCCGCGACACCACCGGCGAGCGTCCCAACATCCGCATCACCAACCCCGACGTCAAGCTCAACATCCACATTGCCGAAGAAGACTGCACCCTCTCGCTTGACAGCTCCGGCGAGAGCCTCCACCTGCGCGGTTACCGCACAGCCACCGTTGAGGCACCCATCAACGAGGTGCTGGCCGCCGGACTCATCAAGCTCACCGGTTGGCAGGCCGACTGCGACTTCATCGACCCCTTCTGCGGTTCCGGTACCTTCCTGGTCGAGGCCGCCCTCATGGCCCGCAACATCTATCCCGGCGTGTTCCGCAAAGAGTTCGGTTTTGAGAAATGGAAAGACTTCGACCCCGACCTCCTGCAAGCCATCTATGAGGACGACTCCCAGGAGCGCGAGTTCCACCATCGCATCTACGGCTACGACCTCAACGTGCCCGCCGTCGAAGCCGCACAGAAAAACGTGCGCAGTGCCGGAGTCGACGACATCGTCAGCGTGCAGCAGCAGGATTTCCGCAAGTTCACCCGTCCGGAGCAGAAAGCCCTCATGGTGACCAACCCTCCCTACGGCGAACGCCTCACGCCCCCCGACCTGCTCAATCTTTACCAGACCATAGGCAAGACCCTCAAGCACGAGTTCTCGGGCAACGAGGCGTGGGTCATCTCCTCCAAGCAGGAACTCTTCGAAAACATCGGCCTGCGCCCCAGTTTCAAGGTGCAGATCTTCAATGGCAAGCTCGACTGCGACTTCCGCAAGTACCAGCTCTTCGAGGGCCGTTTGGGTGACTTCCGTGCCGAGGGCGGCAAGGTAAAGACCGATGAAGAGCGCCGCCTCATGGGCGACCGCACCCGCTTCAAGGCCAACCGTGAAGAGTTCAAACAACGTCTTTCCGAAACGCCCCGCGAGCGACACGATGAGGAAGACCTCGATCCCGAATACCTCCTGCTGCGCCGCAAGCACCGCGAATTTCAGGATAGCCGTTTCGCACCCCGGCCGCCGCGTCCTGCAGCCAAGAAGGGCGACTTCCGGAAAGGCGACTTCCGGAAGGGAGGAACCGGCAAGCCCGCTTCACGACGCGGCGGCTTCGGTTCCAAGCCCGACGGACGGAAAGGCGGACCGCGCCGGTCGCCCTTCCGCGACCAGGATTAAGCCGGAGGCCATCATCACCATTATGCTGAAACAACCCAACTTTACCTCAATGAAAACCAAATACCTTTGGAGCACGGTGCTCGCGCTGTTGCTCGTCATACCCGCCATGGCACAGCAAACCAAGCAGTATTCGCTCGAAGACCTCATGTGGGGCGGCACGAACTACTGGCAACTGCAACCCAAGAGCCTTCAAACCAATTTCTGGGGCGACCGCCTTCTCGAAATAGACGTGGAAGAGGTCAAGACCCTGATGGACGAAAAAGGGAAAAAGGTGAAAACGCCCCAAACCCTTTTCACCCTCGACGAGGTCAACGCGGCGGTGGACACCGCCAAGTGGGGCAAATGTTACTCCCTGCTCTATGCCTCCTTCCCCAACGGCAAGGCCACGCAGTGCATGCTCAACACGCACAAATGCCGTTTCATCTATGACTGGACCACGAAGCAAGTGGTCTGGACCATGCCCGACAACCGGGACAGCCAGGCTTCGGCCTTCAACACCAAGAGCCGGCAGCTCGCTTACGTCAAGGACTGGAACCTCTTCGTGACCCGGTCCGACGGCAAGACCCTCCAGGTCAGCACCGACGGCAGCCGTGAACTCCAGTACGGCATGAGTGTCCACCGCGACGAGTTCGGCATCAGCCAGGGCCTCTTCTGGAGTCCCAAGGGCAACCTGCTCGCCTTCTACCGCATGGACCAGAGCATGGTGACGGACTATCCCCTCGTCGACATTGATCACCGCGTGGCCCAGCTCGCCCCTGAGAAATACCCCATGGCCGGCATGACGAGCCACAAGGTGACCGTGGGCATCTACAACCCCGCCACGGAGCGCACCGTCTACCTCCAGGCCGGCGACCCCACCGACCGCTATTTCACCAACATAGCCTGGAGTCCCGACGAAAGCACCGTCTATATGATTGAGCTGCCCCGCACGCAGGACAAGGCCGAGCTCGTGGCCTACGATGCCGTCACCGGCCAGCGCAAGGGCGTGCTCTACACCGAGACCAACGCCCGCTACGTGGAACCGATGCACCCCATCAGCTTCCTCCCCTGGGACGACACGAAGTTCATCTACCAGACCCGCCGCGACGGCTACAACCACCTCTACCTCTTCGACACCACAGGCCGCGAGCTCAAGCAGCTCACGAAGGGCCCATTCGAGGTGCTCGACGTGTTGGGCTACAACCAGCGCACCAAGAGCATTATCATCCAGAGCAACGAGGCCTCGCCCATCCGCTATAACCATTACAGCGTCAACGTGCAGACAGGCCGTCGCACCCTGCTCGACAACGGACGGGGCGTACACTATGCCCGTCTGAGCGAGAGCGGAGCGTTCCTCGTAGACCGCTGGTCCGCTCCCGATGCCTTCCGCCGCATCGACCTCGTGGCCACCGCCAAGCCCGCACAGACCGAGCTTCACCGCGCCGACAGTCCGTATCAGGGCAACGGCGTGCCCCCCGTGGAGAGCGGCACCATCAAGGCTGCCGACGGCAAGACCGACCTCTACTACCGCCTGGTGAAACCCGCCGGTTTCGACCCGGCCAAGAAATACCCCGCAGTGGTCTACGTCTATGGCGGTCCCCATGCCCACAACGTCGACGAGTCCTGGAACTACCTGTCGCGGCCCTGGGAAACCTATATGGCGCAGCGCGGCTACGTGGTCTTCGTGGTCGACAACCGTGGTTCCGAGAACCGTGGTTTCGAGTTTGAGAGCGTGACCCACCGCCACCTCGGCGACAACGAGATGGCCGACCAGATGGAAGGGGTGAAATTCCTCCGGAGCCTGCCCTATGTCGATGCCGACCGCCTCGGCGTTCACGGATGGTCGTTCGGCGGATTCATGACCACCAACCTCATGTGCAGCTATCCCGATGTGTTCAAGGTAGGCGTGGCCGGCGGTCCTGTCATCGACTGGAAGTATTACGAAGTGATGTACGGCGAGCGTTACATGGACACGCCGCAGGAGAATCCCGAGGGTTACGCTTCGAGCAGCCTGCTTCCCAAAGCCAAGAACCTCAAGGGCCGGCTGCAGATCATCGTGGGCTACAACGACCCCACCTGCGTGCTCCAGCACAGCCTCTCCTTCCTCCGCGCCTGCGAGGATGCCGGCACCCAGCCCGACTACTTTGTCTATCCCGGCGACGGCCACAACATGATGGGCCACGACATGGTCCACCTCCACGAACGCATCACCCGCTACTTTGACGATTATCTGAAATAACTCGACGCATCCCTTCACAGGGCCGCCGATAGTGCTCCACAAGTCCCGGACTATTTTTTCCAACTCCTTGAGTTGTAAAAACAAGTCCGGGACTTGTGCGCATGAAGGTAGCGGTGTTGTTGGGTGATGAGCTTAGGGAGCGAAGCGACCCTAATCTCATCACTTTCTAACCTATTATATACGTATTTTTTATCCTGAAAAAAGCATTCACCCTTTCACCGATAGCTCTTTTATTGCTGAAACCCAGCGATTTTCGGTGTGAAGGCTTTGATTTTCAAGTGTTCACAGCAGGCCAGCGGCGTGGGGGTGTTGCGGGGGCTAGGTGTGAAGGCTTGAAAATCAAAGCCTTCACACGATTTCCTGATGAAAATCAGCGCAGAACGGCCAGTCTGTGAAGGAGTGAACGCTTTTTTCCGGGAAAAATTATCGTATATCTGCGCGCGTGAAGGGAGCGTGAAGGGCGCGTGAGGGATAGGGAGCTATAGAAATCTATAGCAACCTATAGCAACCTATAGCAACCTATAGCGATCTATAGCAATCTATAAAAACTATAGAAATCTATAGCTCCCTATAAAAACCTATCGCTTCCTATAGCATTCTATCAAGTTCTGGCTTCTCCCTTGAAACTAAAAATCATATCGGCCCGACAACGTAATTGCTCATTTTTTTTATTTTTTAGAAATAATGCCTTACTTTTGCGGCGTTCATCGTACGACTTACCTGTTTTGACAAAACCTTTGTTGACCTTGTTCTTACGTTAAGGCTCGTTGTGCATACACAGAATTATCTTTATTGTATCACATATCTATTTATCTATGAGAAAACTCCTCAGTTTATGGCTGATGCTCGTAGCGTTCATCACTGCGGGCGCAGAACCGGCGACTCCCACCTTCTCTACAGAAGATGGCGAGGCTACGTGGTACTACATCCGGTTTAAGTCGCATTTCGACTTCTACCTCACCGATGTGGGTGCCAATGAGAATGTACAGCTCAAAGGCTATGACGTTGCCTTGGCCGATGGCCAGCAGTGGAAAGTCGTGGGCGAAAGTACCACGAGCTTCAAGCTCGTGAGCAAAGCAGGTCGCACACTCGTTTACGATGGGACAGCATCGCGTTACAAGGCGTCTACCACCGAAACGCAACTCTATGGTATGCACGAATATCCCAATTATTGGGAAGCATACCGCACAGAGGTGGGCGACGGTGGCAACCGTCTGACCATTTCAGAATCGGCTATATACGGCAAACCCTTTACCGAGGGGGCCGCCGACAACGACCTCAACAAATTTATCTTTGTGCCCGTGGCTACCGTCGTGGTTGACTATGCCACGTATCAGTCGAAGCTCCCCCTGCTCTCCGACGAGGAGGAGCCCATCTACTACTACCTCTCACTGACCAACAGTGGTACCTCCTATCTCGTGGACCAGGGTGCCGGCGCAAAGGTGGGGCTCAGTACAGACGAAACACACAACGACAAGGCACGCCAATGGCAGTTCATCGCCGTGGGCGACGGGGGCGACTTCGTCATCCGCAGCCGTCAGGGACGTTACATCACCAGCTTCTCCGACTCCGATGATGGCGGAAAGAGTGGCTCACAGAATAATGGCCGCTACTACCTCGGCAGTGCTTCGGCCACGCAGGCCGATGCCATCGTCTTCCGCTTTGGCGTAGGTGCCACCACCTCCGACTTTGAAATCTACCGCAAGGGTGATTCCAACTACTGGGGCTTCAACAAACGCGGCGGGGAAGTCGGCGTGTGGAACGCCCACGACAGCGGCAACAAGATGGCCGCCTCTGATGCCGCATCGCTCGATGAGGCCTACAACGCTTATCTCGCCAAACTCCCCAAGTTCTCCGATGAAACCAACGAGTATTGGTACTTTGTCAAGATGACGGGGCGCAGTAAGTATTTCAAAGGTGCTTCAACCGATACGAAACTTGAATTGGATGCAACCGTGGCCAACGAAGACCAGTTCAAGTGGAAGTTCATCGGTACGAAGGACAACTTCACCATGGTGAGCAAAGCCGGAAAGTACGTCTACGAAATGGATGCAAGCAATACGGACGGTGGCCGTTTCCAACTCGGCACGGACGCCGCTTCGGCTGAAACCTTCTACTTCGACCCCTGTGGCGACTACGTGGAAATCGTCCGCGTGGGCGATAACAGCAAGTACGGTATGAACGACCGTTCTGTCAACAACCCTTCAGGTGTGGGTATTTGGAACAATAACGACAAGGGCAACCGTCTCCAGTTGTTTGCCGCAGAAAGTATGTTTGCCCCAGAGCCCACGCTCTACGCCTCGGCTTCTGAACTCAACGACGAGTCGCTCTACTACTACATCCAGTTCAAGACCGGCGGTGCCGTAGTCGAGGACAAGGGTGCCGGCACCAATGCAAAGACGGCCACGATGGCCAACTCCAACGCACAGCGCTGGGCCTTCATCGGCACAGACATCCGTTCGCTCAAAGCCATCAGCAAGACCGGACGATACCTCAGCTATTCAGACAGCAGATATAAGACCACGGACAGCGAATCCGGTGCCGTGACCTTTGAACTCCGCCAAAGCTCAGCCCATCCAGGCTACTTTGAATTGGTGAACAGCGGTGCCTCGCAGGCCATGAACCAAGTGGGCGGCACCGGCGCAGGCAAGGACCTCGGCATTTGGAACATTGGCGATCCCAACAACCCCTTCCGGGTCGTACTTCCCCCCGCTCCCGTTGAGCCGGCCTTCTACGCAGACGCAACCCCTGCCGACGGCGACGAGTGGTACTATATGCAGTTCTGCAACAACTCCCTCTACTGGGTTGCTCCCGCCTCGGTAGGCGAGAAAGTCACAGTGACGGCCGCCGCCAAGTACAAGGAAGAAATGATGTGGCGCTTCATCGGCAACAAGAACTCCTTCAAGCTCGTCAACAAGAAGGGTGAGTTTGCTTATTTCGATGGCACGGACCAGAACGGCTTCCTCAAGACTTCTACGACAGCAGACGATACGGACAAATACAAGTTCAGCCTCGTTGTTTCCAAGGGTGCTTATGCCCAGGCGTGGGAAATCAAACCCACGGGCGTGACCAGCACCACCTATCCCCACCTCAATATGTATCAGGGCGCCAACGAGGGAACCTCAATTTCCGTTTGGAGTGCCGGCGACGGTGGCAACCCCATCAAGTTCGTGCCCGTGAGCGAGATGAGCTATGCCGACTACGAGGTGGCCGGTTCCGAAACTTACCAGCCCACCGAGAAACTGACCCTCTGGTACTCCGAGCCTGCCACCACCGCACCCCTCTATTCCGGCGGTCAGGGCTACAGCAACTGGATGGAATGGTCGTTGCCCATCGGTAACGGACAGCTCGGCGCCAGCCTCTTCGGCGGCGTGATGCGCGACGAAATCCAAATCAACGAGAAGACCCTCTGGAGCGGACGCTCCTCCGACGTGAGTGCCAACTACGGACAGTACGAAAACTTCGGCTCCGTGTTCGTTGAGAACCTCAGCGACGACCTCACGCTCCGCCCGGAACAAGGCGCAACGGACTATGTGCGCGGCCTGAACCTGGCCAATGCCACCGGTTTCGTGCAGTTCAAGAGCGCGAAGAGCGCAACGAGCTACGAACGCCAGTACTTCGCTTCCTATCCCGACAATGTGGTGGTGGCTCAGTACACCTCCACGGGTACAGCCCCGCTCAACCTCCGCTTCACGCTGCAGAGCGGCAATGTGCTTGGACGCACGACTTTCTACAACGACGCTTCGGGCTTCTTCTCGGGCAACACGTTCAACGGTGAAACCCAGACCATCAAGTATGCCCTCCGCTTCAAAGTGGTCAACCTCGACACCGAAGGAACTGTCACCACGACCGAAGAGGGCGTTACCGTGAGCGGCACGCGCAACGTGATGGTGGTCATTGCCGGTGCTACGGACTTCGATCCCTACTCGACGACCTACACGAGCGGCACCTCGCAGCTCACCGCCAACCTCCGCGAACGCGTGAACGCTGCCGCAGCAAAGAGCTACAATGACCTGTACAGCAGCCACCTCAACGACTTCCAGAACTACTGGAACCGCATGAGCCTCGACCTCAACGGCACTACCAACACCGTGCCCACGAACGAGCTCATCGACAGCTACGACAGCGGTGCGGGAACCAACGCCCTCATGCTCGAACAGCTCTATTTCGCTTACGGACGCTATCTCGAAATCAGCTCTTCGCGCGGTGTGGACCTCCCGAACAACCTGCAGGGTATCTGGAGCAACATGGATAACCCCGCCTGGAACTCCGACATCCACTCCAACATCAACGTGCAGATGAACTACTGGCCCGCCGAGCAGACCAACCTCAGCGAGATGCACCTGCCCTTCCTGAACTACATCATCAACATGGCCAACAGTCCGCAGTGGAAGGCTTATGCCACCGCTGCCAGACAGGAACGCGGCTGGACGTGCTACACGGAGAACAACATCTTCGGCGGTTGCGGCAGCTTCATGCACAACTATGTCATCTCCAACGCTTGGTACTGCACTCACCTGTGGCAGCACTACCGCTATACGCTGGATGTGGACTACCTGAAGCGCGCCTTCCCCGCCATGCTTTCCGCCACGCAGTTCTGGCTTGACCGCCTCGTGCTCGACACCGACGGCACCTGGGTCTGCCCCAACGAGTATTCGCCCGAACACGGACCCGGCAGCGAGAATGGTGTGGCTCATGCCCAGCAGCTCGTTTACGACCTCTTCAGCAACACCCTGGAAGCCATCCGCGTGCTGGGTCAGGCCGAAGCCGGCATTACCGATACTGATTATGCCGACCTGAAGAACAAGTTCAACAAACTTGACAAGGGACTTGCCACGGAAGTGTACGACGGCACGTGGGGCACGGACGAAACCGAGAAAACGCGCAACGGCGTGGCACCCAACACTACCATCCTCCGCGAATGGAAATACTCGCTCTATGATGCCGGTCAAGACGGCCACCGCCACATGAGCCACCTCATGTGCCTCTATCCGTTCAGCCAGGTAACTCCGGGCACCGACCTGTACACGGCTGCTGTCAACTCGCTGCGCCTGCGCGGTGACGGTGCTACTGGTTGGTCCATGGGTTGGAAGATTAATCTCTGGGCACGCGCCAAGGACGGCGACCACAGCCGCACCATCCTGAATAATGCGCTGCGCCACGCCAACGGCGGTGCCGGTGTGTTCTACAACCTGTTCGACTCGCACGCTCCCTTCCAGATTGACGGCAACTTCGGTGCTTGCGCCGGTATGGCCGAGATGATCATGCAGAGCCAGAGCGACACCATCGAAATCCTGCCCGCCCTGCCTACGGCTTGGCACAAGGGTACGATGCAGGGCTTGAAGGCTGTGGGCAACTTCACCGTCAGCATCAACTGGGAGAACAATGCCGCCACCACCGTACGCATCGAATCCCACAAGGGACAGCCCCTCATGATCAAGGCCAAGGACATCGCCCAGGCCCGCTTCACCAAGAACGGCGAAGTTGTGGGTGTGGCAATCCTCTCGACCGATGTGGTACGCCTGCAGACTGCTGAGAACGATGTCATTGAGATTGACTTTACCCAGACCGGCACGAAGCCCGAAAAGGGTGTGATGGAAATCCTCACCGCCGAAGGCTACGGCACGTTCTACTCTGACCGTGCCATCGTGATGCCGCAAGGCGTAACGGGAGCTACGGTAAAGGATGTCACCATCGAAGACGGCGAAACGGTAGGTACACTGGTTCCTGCCTGGACCTATACCTCCGGAACGACAGTGCCCGCCGGAACGGCATTGCTCATCAAGGGCGATAAAGGCAACTACGAGTTTGCTTACTCCAGCTCCGAGGATGTTTACTCCGGCTCGCAGCTCCTCTACGGACAGATGGAGGACGGTTTGATAGCTTCGCCGGCAGACAGCCGCTACTACAAGCTGACCTACTCCTATGAGAACGGCGAGAAGGTGCTGGGCTTCTTCTACGGCGCAGCCGATGGTGCTCCCTTCGTGACGAAGGCCGGCAAGGCTTACCTGGCTTGCCCCACCGCTTCACTTTCGCAGGCACGCGGCTTCCGCATCGACCTCAACGGCGAAGTGACCGGCGTGGACCAGACTGCCGTTTCCGACAAGGAGACCCCCGTGGTTTACACCATCGATGGCCGACGCGTCAACCGTGCCGCAGGTCGCCTGAGCCATGGCCTTTACATCGTGGGTGGCCGGAAGGTGCTCGTGCCTTGATGGCTGTTTCCGACATTTCTTATGGGGTGTTCTATAAAATAGGCCGAGCTGGATGCTGGATTTTTAGAGATGACATTTTGTAAGTGGAGGAAGGAGCATAGCGGGCTATGCGACTGACGTGACTTGCAAAAGGTCGCTCTAAAAAACAGCAGACGGCCGGAATAAGTAAAATCACTCATGGGGTAT
>JALEYW010000044.1:0-15885 GCA_022773145.1 Bacteroidales bacterium | reverse complement strand
TTAGTTTCTTTTTTTGAGGGAGCATAGCGGGCTATGTGACCGAAAAAACAAGAAACTAAATGCGCCCAAGAGGGGACAGATGATATATGCAAACTTTGATTAATCATATAAATATAAACTAATTTTAAACACCTACTTATACATTGATGAGGACCTTCGCCGTATAGCCCTTTCCCTGTGCCGCCACTTCCTCGGGCGTACCGACTGCCACCACATAGCCGCCTTCGCGTCCGCCCTCGGGGCCGAGGTCAATCAGGTAGTCGGCACATTTCATCACGTCGGGGTTGTGTTCAATCACCACGATGCTGTGGCCGCGCGCTATCAGGGCATTGAAGGCGGCGAGCAGGCGGCTGATGTCGTGGAAGTGGAGACCCGTGGTAGGTTCGTCGAAGATGAATAGCGTGGGCTCAGATTTTTCCATACTAAGGTAATAGGCCAATTTCACACGCTGGTTTTCACCACCCGAGAGCGTAGAGCTGTTTTGTCCGAGCTTGATATAGCCCAGCCCCACGTCCTGCAGGGGCTTCAGGCGGGCAACGATACGCTGCTGACCATGGGCCGAGAAAAACTCAATGGCTCGGTTGACGGTCATATCCAGAATATCATAAATGTTCTGCCCTTCGTAACGCACCTCTAACACGTCGCTCTTGAAACGTTTGCCATGGCAGGCTTCACACTCCAGCACGAGGTCGGCCATGAACTGCATTTCCACCTTCACCACGCCTTCGCCCTTGCACTCCTCGCAACGTCCGCCATCGGCATTGAAGGAGAAGAAGGCCGGCGTGAAGTCCATTTGCTTGGCCAGGGGCTGTGCGGCCATGAGCTTGCGTATCTCGTCGTATGCCTTGACGTAGGTGACGGGGTTGGAGCGGGAGGAACGTCCGATGGGGTTCTGGTCGACAAACTCCACGGCCTGCACGGCCTCCACGTCGCCCTCCAGGCGGACGAACTCACCGGGGCGGTCGGCCACCTCGTCGATGGCGCGTTTCATGGCGCGGTACAGGATGTCGCGCACCAGGGTGGATTTGCCCGAACCGCTCACACCGGTCACCACGGTGAGGACGTTGAGGGGAAAGTCCACGGTGATGCCTTTCAGGTTGTTCTCCCGTGCGCCTACCACGCGGATACTGCGGTTCCAGGCGCGGCGCGACAGCGGTTTTTCGATACTTTCTTTGCCGAACAGGTAGTTGAGTGTGTGCGACCGGTTGTCCTCCGGCAGCTGATCGGGAATTTTCCCGGCAAACACCACCTGACCGCCCAAGCGTCCGGCTTCCGGACCTATATCTACCAGCATGTCGGCAGCACGCATCATTTCTTCGTCGTGTTCCACCACAATGACGGTATTGCCCAAGTCGCGCAGAGACTTCAACACGCTGATGAGGCGTTCGGTGTCGCGGGGATGAAGACCAATGCTCGGCTCGTCGAGGATGTAAAGGGAACCTACAAGCGACGACCCCAAAGAGGTGGCCAAATTGATGCGCTGGCTCTCTCCGCCGGAGAGGGAGTTGGACAAGCGGTCGAGGGTGAGGTAGTCTAATCCGACTTCGCTGAGGAAATGCAGACGGCTTCTGATTTCGGTGAGCAGGCGTTTGGCCACTGCTGCGTCGTGTTCGCTGAGCTCCAGGTTGTCAAAGAAAGGCAAGAGTTCTTTCACGGGCCACTTCACTAACTCGGTAATGGCGCGGCCGCCCACCTTGACATACTCTGCCTCGGGTTTGAGGCGCGAACCGTGGCATACGGGACATTCCGTGCGACCCCGGTAACGGGCCAGCATGACGCGGTACTGGATTTTGTACTGGTTGCGCTCTAACATGCGGAAAAAAGCGTCCACCGTTACCTGTTCCTCTTCCGGCAGGGCCTGTTCGCTTTCGTCGCCATGCCACAAGATGGCCTTCTGTTGGTCCGTCAACTTATAGTAAGGCTCAAAGATGGGAAAGCCTTTGGGTGATTGGCGCCGAATGAACTCTTCGCGCCACTGTCCCATTTTCTCGCCGCGCCAACACACCACTGCGCCGTCGTAGACGCTCTTGGAACTGTCGGGCACGACGAGACGTTCGTCTATGCCGATGACCTTGCCAAACCCTTCGCAACGGCTGCACGCCCCCACGGGGGAGTTGAAGGAAAACATCTGATCGTCAGGTTCGCGAAAGCGGATGCCGTCGGCCTCAAAGCGGATGCTGAAACGATGGAGCAACCGCGCGGGATAGAAACGGAGCATACACTCGCCATCGCCCTCGAAAAAAGCGGTCTCCACGGAGTCGGCCATGCGCGAGAGCACATCTTTTTCCGAACTCACGCTCAGGCGATCAATGAGGAGGTAGATTTCCTTTCCTTCCAAAGGCTGGTCCATCACGTCCTCCACACGCACCATTTCGCCATCCACCTCCAAGCGGGTGAGACCCTGCTGCAGGTTGATGGCCAGTTGCTCTTGCAACGTACGCCCCGTCCTGACCCGCAGGGGAGCCAGAACGGTGAAGCGCGTGCCCGGCGAATAACTCAGGGCGCAGTCGATTACATCCTGCACGGTGTGGCGTTTCACCTCCTGACCGCTCACAGGTGAGAAGGTGTGGCCCACGCGGGCGTAGAGCAGGCGCAGGTATTCATATATTTCTGTGCTGGTGCCGACCGTACTGCGCGGATTGCGACTCGAAACCTTCTGTTCGATGGCGATGGCAGGGGGCAATCCTTTGATGTAGTCGCACTCGGGCTTGTGCATCCTCCCCAGGAACTGGCGGGCATAGGCCGAAAGACTTTCCACGTAGCGGCGCTGGCCTTCGGCGTAGAGGGTGTCGAAGGCCAATGAGGATTTGCCGGAACCGGAAAGACCGGTGAAAACAACAAGGCGGTTGCGGGGAATTTCCAGGTCAATGTTTTTCAGGTTGTTCACCCTTGCGCCTTTGATGATGATGCTTCCGTTGCTGCTCATGGGAATGGAGTGGGGTAGAGGAATTATGTATTTTTGTCAGCCTGCAAATTTAGTGCATTTTGTAAGGCTCGCCACGTTACAACGAACGGTTTTTTCACGGAAAAAGTTGGAAAGGAAAAAGCATTTCAGGGAAACGAACCTTACTTCTATATAGTAGAAATATATAAGGCAGAATGTGATGCCTCGATGCATCGATTACATTAACATATTTAACCTTACTACGTGTTTTTTGTGCCAACTTCATACAGGGTTCGGCGTGCCGGATTTGCGGCATCCGGCTTAGCATTGTCAACTCCCGAACTTGGCGCGACAACTCGGCGAGTAGAAATAACGGAACGGCGAGTAGAAAATCCTAATCCAGGCTTCGTAACGCCGAAAGCAGGGGGCAAAAAAAGGGAGGCAGGCTTCGACGTAAGACCTCCTCCTTTTGCTATCGCAAATATAAGCATTGAAACGCAAACAGCCAAATCGCCATTTTTGATTTTAACATTTCGCCTTTCGGTGGCAGGACTGTGTCGGCCGGTTACGGACTTCCCTTGGGCGACAACGTAGTTCGCTTCTTCAACCCGCAACGCTCGTTTGCAGCTTTCCGCCCCGGCTACCGACCGGTTTGAACTTTTCCACACACCTCCCTGCACCGTTTATTTTAACTATACATTCTTTCTTTTCTTTTGATTATAAAAAGAAGAAAATAGTGATGCTGATATGTATTGTCTGTGGAAAGTGTGGAAACTAAGAGGAGAAAAGATTTGGCCGGTAAGTTCTCCACGTTTTACACGCTGTTTCCCACTTTTCTTTCCACAGCTTCAACATGTCAGTTAGCCCTTTTGTAAAAGGCTTTCTTGAAGGTAGCGGCATTACTTATCCACAGACTGTGGAAAACTGCCGGGTGAATGAAAAAAGTTTCCCTTTGGGTACGGAAAAAGCTGTGTAAAAAGCCCGAAAACGGTGGGAAAACGGGTGGGAGTGGTGGAAAACAAAAAAGGCTCTTGGAGGCGGTCAGCCGCCTCTTGCTTCCACATGCGTTTCAACAGCTTTTCCACGGTTTTTCCACAGGGTTGTGCACAGTATTTTGGGAACCGGTGTTACCCTGACGCGTTCCCGGGCCAAAAAAGCACAGTCTTTTCGCCGTAGGTCGGCAGGGCATACAGAAATTGTCTATCTTCGCAGCCGTTTTAAAACGATAAACTATGCGAAAACTGACTGTGGAGGATTTGCACCGCTTGGAGGTGGACGATTTCAAGGAGGCGCGGAAGCTGCCTTTGGTCATGGTGCTCGACAACGTGCGCTCGCTGCACAACGTGGGCAGCGTGTTGCGTACAGCCGACGCTTTCCGGCTCGAAGAGGTGGTGATGTGCGGCATCACAGCCACACCGCCTTCGGCAGAAATACACAAGACAGCGCTGGGGGCGGAAGATTCCGTCAGCTGGCGTTATGAGGCCGACACACTCCAGGCTGTCCGCCAGCTACAGGAGCGGGGCTACGTGGTGCTCGCCGTGGAACAGGTGGAAGGCAGCCTCAAGTTGGGCGAGTTCGAGCCGCTGCCCGGAAAACGCTACGCTTTGGTGATGGGCAACGAGGTGAAGGGGGTGCAGCAGAACGTGGTGGATGCCTGCGACCAGGCCCTCGAAATTCCGCAGTACGGCACGAAACATTCGCTCAACGTGAGTGTGACGGCAGGTATAGTGATGTGGGAATGGGCACGTAAGTGGAAGGCAGACTGACAGCCGCCCGTTTTTTCATCCTTCTTGTTTTACAATTCAATATATATGATTTCATGAAATATCCAGTGATAGCCCTCGACTTGGACGGCACACTTACCAACAACCGCAAGGAGGTGACACCGCGCACCCGCCGGGCATTGGCACGGGCAGCGGCTCAGGGAGCCGTTGTGGTGCTGGCTTCCGGACGACCCACCTATGGCATAGCACCGGTGGCGGAAGTGCTGGCGCCGGACTGCCCCGAAATTTACATCCTTTCCTATAACGGCGGAAAAATCGTGCATTGGTCTTCCCACCGCGAGCTTTATGCCAAGCATTTGCCCGATGAGGTGTTACCCCTCTTGGTTCATTACGCCGAAACCCACCGTTATGCCCTCGTGGGCTACAAGGACAACCGCATCATCACGCAACGGCCCGACGACCCCTACGTGGCGGAGGAAGCGCGTATCAACCGGATGGAAATATGCGGCGTGGAGAAGTTGCTGCCGAACATAGAAAAGCATCCGGTGAAGCTGCTCTTGACAGGACATCCCGATGAGATGATGCGGGCGGAGCAGGAATTGGCCCTGCTCTTGGAAAACAGGATGGACGTGTTCCGCTCGGCACCTTTCTTCTTGGAGCTGGTGCCCAAGGGGATAGACAAGGCACAATCTTTGCAGCGGCTGTTGGCTCATTTGCAGCTCACGCCTTCCGACCTCTTGGCCTTTGGCGACGGTTACAACGATTTGTCCATGATCAAGCTGGCCGGTATGGGCGTGGCCATGGACAATGCGGCTCCCGAACTGCGTGCCGTGGCCGACCGCATCACGCTGTCGAACGAGGACGACGGGGTGGCCGTCGTATTGGAAGAGTTGGAGCGCGAAAATCAGGAGTAAGTATGCCAATAGGCAAAGCAAAACCACCGGAAGGACAGACAATTTTTCCTTCCGGTGGTTTTGCTTTGCCTATCGGCGGTATTTTTAGGAATGAATATCCTCGGTTTCAAGCAGAAAGCGGCTTAGATAGGTAAAGGATATTTACGCTTCCAACTTTGTCTTATAGACCAAGGCGTACATTCTGATTTGTTTGATCATGGCCAGCAGGCCGTTCGAGCGGGTGGGCGACAGGTGTTCCGTCAGTCCGATGCGGTCGATGAAGTAGAGCGGACTGTCGAGGATTTCCTGCGGCGTGTGGTGCGTTACGGCGCGGATGACGAGCGACACCATGCCCTTCACAATCAGTGCGTCGCTTTCGGCGCGGAAGTCGAGGAGGCCGTCGTGCGCTTCGCAGACAATCCACACGCGGCTCTGGCAACCGTCGATAAGGTTCTGGTCCGTTTTCTCCTGTTCCGCCAACGGTTCCTGCTCTTCGCCCAAGTCAATGAGCAGTTGGTAGCGGTCCATCCAATCGTCGAGGCAGCAAAATTCCTCGATTATCTCTTCTTGTATTTCGTTGATAGTCATGATGCAAAAGGTTTAGGAGGTATTCTAAAAATTAGTATGAGGGTTTTTGCTATTCTATAATAGAAAAAGAAGCATCCAAGCGTATATAGAACACCCCTTAAGGTTTTTCAGAAAGAAACTGCAAGAGCGTCTGTCCCACGCCCTTCAGCGTTTCGCGTGAGATGTTTTCGGGCGTGTCCTGTGTGGTGTGCCACGTCGCCCCGAAGGTGTGTTCGCCCTCCACGTAGGGTATGATGTCGATGGTCGGGATGCCGGCCACTTCGTTCATCGGTACGTGGTCGTCCTGGGCATATCCGCCCTGCTCGGTGAGGAAAAGCTGCGACGCGCCGGCACGTCCGGCTGCGTCCCACACCTGTACCATCACCTCCGAGGCATAACGCATGGAGATGCCCTCGAAGCAGAAGCGCGCATCGCGGCCTCCCACCATGTCGAGCAGGATGCCGAAGCGCGCCTTGTAGCCCGGCACGTGCGGATGGGCGGCCCAGTACTGCGAGCCGAGGCACCAATCGGAGCCGTTCTCCATTTCGTCCGTCTCGGCCCAATAAGGCATACCGTAGTCCTCCGAGTCGAAGCAGATAAAGTCTATGCCGAGTTCCGGCTTCAGCTCTTCCAGTTTGCGTGCCACCTCCAGCATCACCGCCACGCCGCTGGCACCGTCGTTGGCCGCCATCACCGGTTCGCGATGAAGCGATGAGTCCGGATCCGCGTCGGCCCAGGGACGGCTTTCCCAATGGGTGCAGATGATGATGCGGTCCGCCAGTTCCGGACGGTAGGCCGCAATGATGTTGCGCGTGTGCAGCACCTTGCCGTCCCAGGCTTTCTGGTCCGCACGCTGCTCGCTGACCGACAGGCCCAGGGCTTTGAAACGCGCCATGATGTAGTCGCCGCAGCGGTCGTGGGCCGCAGAGCCCGGCACACGCGGACCGAAGTCGCACTGCGCCACGACGGAAGCGTAGGCCGAGTCGGCATCGAACTGCACCTGCGTTACGGCAATCGTGTCGGTGTCCTGACCGGAGGAAGTCTGGCTTTGGTTTTTACAACCCGTGAATGTGGCCAACATAATCAACAGGAAGGAAAAGGATATAACTTTCATCGTTGGTGAAAATAGGAGTGTAGAGGAAAGTGGTAAGATATTTTACGTTGAAAACAGATTAAGCTTGTACGGAAGGAAGTCCCAAGAGGCGGAATGCTTGTGCTGCACTCCTTTTTTCCCTTTCGATGAGCGTCAAAGGTGAAGGTGCATTTTGCGTTGCTCGTGGTAGAGAGCCATCACGCGGAGAAAATTCTTTCCCCATACCTTTTCCAAATCCTGCTCCGTGAACCCTTCGTCCAAGAGCCGGCGTGTAAAGTTGGGCAGCTCTGATGCCGATGCCAGTCCCGGCACTCCGCCGTCGCCGTCGAAGTCTGTGCCGATGCCCACGTGGTCGATGCCCGCCACCTCCACCATGTGCAGCAAGTGGCGCACCGCGTCGTCGATAGTGGCCTGCCGTCCGTCGGCAGCATCGTGGAGAAAACCCTCGTAGAGCGTCACCTGCACCACGCCCCCTGCCGCTGCCAATGCGCGGAGCTGGTCGTCGGTCAGGTTGCGCGGGTGGTCGCACAGCGCGCGGCTTGAAGAATGGGAACATACAATGGGCAGCTCGCTCACCTCCAAGGCTTGGTAAAAAGAAGTTTCGGCGGCATGACTCAGGTCCACCATCACACCGCAGCGGTTCATTTCCCGGATGACTTCGCGCCCGAACGCCGACAAGCCGCTGTGCAGCTGTTGCGAGCGGCGCGCCGAGTCACAAATCAGGTTGTCGCCGTTGTGGCACAAAGTGATGTAGACGATGCCCATCCGTGCGAAGCGTTCCACCTGCCCCAAGTCTGTGCCCAAGGCATAGCCGTTTTCTATGCCACGCATCACCGAAAGCATCCCGTTGCGCTTGTGTTCGTAAAGCTCTTCCACGCTCTGCGCCAAGGCCACGCCGGGTGCGTCCGCCACGCGGCGTTCTATTTCGCCGAGTGTCTGCACCGCCTGTTCGTTGGCCGCCCGGTGACCTTCGTCCGTCAGCTCTCCTTGCGGCAGATAAGCCACCATAATCGTGGCATCGAGCTTTCCTTCGCGCATTTTGGGGAAGTCCACCAGCAGTTGCGGGTCGCGGTGCGTCAGGTCCACCCCTTTGCTGAAAAACATCGGCGTGTCGCAGTGCGAGTCAAGCGTGAGGATGTGGCGGTGCGTCGTTCTGACGCGCCGGAACGCGGCAGCCTGACTGACGAAATGCTCAAACAGCGGTTGCATCCGGCGGTCGCCTTCCAGGATGAAGCATTCCGGATGCCACTGCACACCCATGGCGGGCTTCTGCTCCGTACTCTCTATGGCCTCGATAACGCCGTCGGCCGAGCGGGCCGTCACCCGGAAGTGCGGCCCCGGGTCTGCCACCGCCTGGTGGTGGAAAGAGTTCACCGCAACGACATTTCCGAGCAGCCGGGTCACCAAAGAGTCCGCCTCCGCCCTGACCGTGTGCGTGGCCTCCCAGCGCGGTGCGTCCTGCGAATGTTTCAGCAGTTGACATTCAGGATGTGCGGTAGCCATGTCCTGCTCCACGCGGCCTCCCAAGGCAGCCGCCATCACCTGGATGCCCCGGCAAATGCCCAGCAGCGGCATCTGTCGGTCGAAAGCCAGGCGCGCCAGCACCAGTTCGCAGGCATCGCGCTCCGGATTGATGCCGCCGAGTGCCGCCACCGGCTCCTCGTCCAGCCAGAGCGGGTTGATGTCCGCGCCGCCCGAGAGCAATACCCCGTCCACGCGGTCGAGCAGTTGCACCAGCTCCGTTCCCGGTTTGCGGCAGGGCGGCACCACCACCGGCAGTCCGCCCGCAGCCTCTACCGCCCGGAAATAGCCCGGCAGGAGCTGCAGCCGGTCGTCGGCAAAGTTGCCCGTGATGGCGATGAGCGGCTTCTGTTCGCGCCACCCGTGCAGGCTTTCTCTGCTGAGGCGGTCGAGTGCATCCGCTAAATGGAAAAGTGACATGAGAAAAAGTGTTTATTTACGATTGGTGTCCCGGTCCTTTGGGGAACCATCCTTTCCGCACCCGTTGGCGCTGTTCAAAGAGTTCCAGAATGGACCACAGACATGAAAAACCCGTTACGCCCAAGAGCGAAGCGGCGAATACGTTTTCTATGAAGAAGGCACCGACTATGGCGCCGATGCCTGCAAGCAGGAACACCCACCACGGGCGGGTGCCGAAGTAATATTCCGTTTTGATAACTATGGGGTGGAAAATACCGATGACCGCAAAGGTGGCCAAACCGATAAGTGGCCCTGTGTAAGACATAAGCGGATGATGGGGAAAGTCAGTTTCAGAAATTCAGGTTTTCGATGGTAACGGGAACCGTCCGGCTGATGCTCTGTTCGAGCGATATGAGCGTTTCGGTCGATATGACTCCTTTGATTTCCTGTATGCGGTTGTTTAACAAGTCCATGAGGTGCTCATTGTCGCGCGAATACAGCTTGATGATCATGGTGTACGGGCCGGTGGTGAAGTGGCATTCTACGATTTCGGGTATTTTCTCCAGTTCCTCGGCCACGCCTTTGTACATTGAGCCGCGCTCCAGTTTGATGCCGACGTAGGTGCAAGTGCTGTAACCGATGCTCTTGGGACAGACGTTGTAGCCCGATCCGGTGATGATGCCGGCTTCGATGAGCCGTTGTACCCGTTGATGGATGGCAGCCCTCGAAACACCACATTCGGCGGCCACATCTTTAAAGGGAATACGCGCGTTGACCGAAATAATCTTCAGAATTTTCAAGTCAAGCTGGTCTACTTTTTCCATAGTAAGAATATTTATGCTATAAGTAACATTTACGCAAGCAAAGGTACTGGTTTAAAACAATCTGACAAATTTTGCCGCGAAAAAAGAGCCTTTTCTTTGTTTGCAGGCATAAAAAACGTGAAATGTAACGGTGAAGTGTGGCAAAATATAACTTGTTCAACTTTCGATACTTCCGAAAGTTGAGGTTATGAGAGATAAGGTTATGAGGTTATGACCAGAGGTTATGAGGGATAAGGTTATGAGGTTATAAAGTTACTATTTGAATGGATGGTATTCTGGCGTTACAGTAGTTACTTTATAACCTTGTAACCTCATAACCTGATAACCGGGTTACAGCAGTAACTTTATAACCTTATAACCTCATAACCTGATAACCTTATAACCTTATAACCTTATTCCTCCGCCTCGTCCGTCAGTTCCTCGGGCAGCGAAGCAGAAGGTGTGAGTCCTTTCTTTTTCCATCCCTCCAGCTGGCTCACGATGTTGCCTCGCCCCGTGGAAAGCTGGCGGAAGGCCTCGTCGTAGGTGCGCTGCAACTGGTTCAGGCCATTGCCGATTTTGACGAAATTCTGGGCAAAGGTGCTGAACTTCTTGTACAGCTTGTCCGCCGAACAGTAAATCTCGTTCACCGAGCGGCTTTGCAGTTCGCTCTGCCACAGGTTGTGCGCCAGCTGCAAGGCCATGAGCAGGTTGGTCGGGTTGATGAGGATGATGCGGGCGGCATAGGCATCGGCCGGCAACTGCGGGTCAGCCTGCACCGCCGCCATATAAGCCGCCTCGCCCGGGATGAACATCAGCACATAGCCGATGCTGTCGCGCACCGCCTTGTGGTAATCCTTGGCAGCCAGCTCCTTCACGTGTTGGCGCACGCTGCGCACGTGCTCCTTGAGCAAGCGTTCCTGTGCGGCGGCATCCGTGGCCGCCACATAGTCGGTGAAAGCTTTGAGCGATACCTTCGAGTCAATGATGACCTGGCGGTTTTCGGGCAGGTGTACCACCACGTCCGGGATGGCCGTGCTTCCCTTGCCGTCGGCCACGTGCTGTTGCAGCGTGTAGTCGCGCCCTTCGGTCAGCCCCGACGTCCCGAGCAAGTTCGCCAGCACCGCCTCGCCCCAGTTGCCTTGCAGTTTGTTATTTCCCTTCAAAGCTTTCGCCAGGTTGTCCGCCTCCTGTCCCAGCGAGCTGGTCTGCGCCACCAAGTCCTTGATGTAACGGTCCAGCGAGGCGTGGCCCGCCACAAACTGCGTGCGGAACTGCTCAATGTCGTGCCCCAGGGGTTTCAGCAACGCCTCCAGGCTGTTGAGATGCTGCTGGCGGAGCTGGTCGCCCTGCGTGCGCATCATCTCCACCGACATCGCCTTGAATTCCGCCCGCAGTGCCGCCGCCTGCTTGCGCATGGCCTCCTCGCTGTGGGTGCGTTCGGCCTCCAAGAGTGATTTCGCCTTGACCGTTTCGCGCTGGTGGCGCAGCAAGGCCAGGGCATAACCGGCGGCAAAGCCGGCCAAAATGCCAAGAATAATGAGAAATGTGTGCATGAGCTTAGAACAGTTGGGTGAGATAGGCAATGAGCGGAATGGTGACCACGGAGAAGAGCGTGGAAAGGAAGAGGCCCTGCGTCATCACCCGTTCGTCCTTGCCATATTGCAGGCACAGCATGATGCCATTGGTGGCTATGGGCATGGCACTCAGCACCACGGCCACGTTGGCCACGAAACGGTCCACTCCCATCAGGCGCAGCACCACGCCCACCACCAACGGCAACACGATGAGGCGGAGCAGGCTGATGGCGTAGGCAAAGCGGTTGCCCAACATGTCGCGCACAGGAATGTGGCTCAGGCTGGAGCCGATGATGAGCAGGGCACAGGGCGTGGTGAGGTCGCCCAGCAGGTGGAACCACTGACCCACCGGCGCGGGTACGCTGATGCCCATCAAGGCAATGACCACCGCGATGAGTGAGGCCACCACGCAGGGCGAAAAGACCAGCTTGGGCGAAAAGGCAGAGCGGGCTTTGCCGCCGTTGATGAACGACACGCCGATGGTGAAAATGAGCAGGTTGAAGGGAATGTTGAGTACGGAAGCGCAGAACACCGCCTTGGGGCCGAACACGGCGTCGCATACGGGATAGCCTATGAAGCTGACATTACCGAAGGCCAACATGAAACGCGCCAGCCCCTGACGCGAAAGGTTCACGTGCCATATTTTGGGGATGAGGCAGGCCATGCCTATGAGGATGACGTAGTTTACCACAGCCACCAGGCTCAGAGTGAGCACTTCGGAGGCTTCAAATTCCAAATCCTTCCCCATCACCGAGGCCAGGATGAGTGCCGGCATCGACACGTTGAGGATAAACACCGAAAGTTTGCGATCCAGCTCACCCGCCCAGAGGTTTCGTTTGGCCGAGGCCAACCCAACCAGCACAATGCCGAATATCATCAGCATTTGCGTAACAATGTGCAAAAAGTCCATTTAGTTGTGAATTTTCGGGCTGCAAAGGTAATGTTTTCTCAGTCGATTTGCCGCCTGTCTTGTGAAAAGGTAATGCAGGGTGGGTGCAGGGCAAAAAAAATGTAGCCATCGGAAAGAAGTTTCCGCAACTTCGTCATTCCGATGGCTACACACCAAAATATATAGGAAAACAAAAGAAAACAGATAAAGGATTTCTATGGCTCAAACGGCCCGTTGGCATTTAAATGCCCAGCACGATGCGTTGCAGATAGTAGCAGAGGATGCCGGCAAAGTAGCCCAGGAATGCAATCCACGTGATGCGCTTCATGTACCAGCCGAAGGTGATTTTTTCCAAGCCCATCACTACCACGCCGGCCGCCGAGCCGATGATGAGCATGGAGCCGCCCACGCCGGCACAGTAGGCCAGCAACTGCCAGAAGATGCCGTCTTGCGCAAAGTCACCCGCTGCTGCCATGGGGTACATGCCCATGCAACCGGCCACGAGGGGCACGTTGTCGACAATGCTCGAAAGCACGCCGATAATGCCTGTTACCATGAAGTGGTTGCCGTTGAACCATTCGTTCAGCCCCATGCCGAGCTGCGTCAGCACGCCTATCACTTCCAGACAGGCCACTGCCATGAGGATGCCCAGGAAGAAGAGGATGGTGCTCATGTCGATGCGCGAGAGCATATTGGTGACGCGCTTCTGTGTGCCGTCGTGGTCACCGCCGTGGGCGAGATGGCGGTAGAATATTTCCGTTACGGTCCATAGAACGCCGAGTACGAGCAGGATGCCGATGAACGGCGGCAGGTGGGTGATGCTCTTGAATATGGGCACGAAGATGAGGCCGCCCACGCCCAGGAAAAACACGATTTTACGCTGCCGGGCTGTCAGACCGGTGTCGGTGCTGTGGGAGCCTTGCTTGTCGTTGTATGACAAATCGCCTTTCAGGTGGAGCGAGAGCACGTAGGCGGGAATGAGCATGGAAACCAATGAGGGCACAAATATCTCCTTGATCACGCCGGGCGCGGTGATGAGTGCCTTGTTCCAAAGCATGATGGTGGTAACGTCGCCAATGGGCGAGAAGGCTCCGCCGGAGTTGGCCGCAATGATGACCAACGCAGCATAGATGATGCGGTCTTTGTGGTCGGCAACGAGTTTGCGCAGTATCATCACCATCACGATGCTCGTGGTCAGGTTGTCGAGAATGGCGGAGAGGATGAAGGTGAGGAAGGCTATACGCCAAAGCAGGCTGCGCTTGCTTTTGGTACGCAGCATGTTGCGCACAAAATTGAAACCGCCGCTCTGGTCTACCAGTTCCACGATGGTCATGGCTCCCATCAAGAAGAAAAGGGTGGTGGCGGTGCTGCCGAGGTGATGCTCAATGACGGAGCTCACTTCAAGGGCGGTTTGCGAACCTACAGCGGAGGCTATGTAGGCCGAGGGGTCGCACATGAATATGGTCCAGCAGCCTACGAACATCAGCAAGGCGATGGCAGCTTTGTTGATCCGCGTAACGCTTTCGATGGCAATGAAAAAATAACCGATAACAAAGACTGCGACGATGGCAAGGGTCAATGTACTCATTGGATTTGTTGGATTTGTGTTTATAAGGTTAGTTCTTTGTGTTGCAAATGTGGGTATAATAGCCGAAGCAGGCAAATTATTCTGATGAAAAAAAGAAAAAGCCGCCGAACTCTGCCGAAATGCTTCGGTTTTTCCCTATTTTACAGCTTATACCTATATATATAGGAAGAAATATCAAGGCAAATGGTTCCTTTTTTCTGACCTTGCACTAATTTTGCGCCAAAACAAGGGGCGGAACTGCCAGTGCGTTGGACAAAACGCTTTGGCTGTATTTCCAAAAATCGCCCGAAAAATATTACAACAGATTATGCAGCACAACTTATTCCTTTATAACACGCTTACACGGCGCAAGGAACTTTTCCAACCCGTCAATCCCGGACACGTGGGGATGTATGTTTGCGGCCCCACCGTATACGGCGATGCCCATTTGGGACATGCGCGTCCGGCCATCACTTTCGACCTCGTTTTCCGTTACCTCAAACATTTGGGCTACAAGGTGCGCTACGTCAGAAACATCACCGATGTGGGCCACTTGGAGCACGATGCCGATGAGGGTGAGGATAAAATAGCCAAAAAGGCAAGGCTCGAACAGCTGGAGCCGATGGAAGTGGCACAGTACTACACCAATCGCTTCAACCAGGCCATGCAGCAGCTCAACGTGTTGCCGCCCAGCATCGAACCGCACGCCACAGGACACATTATCGAGCAGGAGGAGTTGGTAAAGCAAATCATGGATAATGGCTATGCCTACGAATCGAACGGCTCGGTGTACTTCGATGTGGTGAAGTACAACGAAGACCATCACTACGGTGTACTCTCGGGACGTAACCTGGAGGATGTACACGATGCCAGCCGCGAGCTGGACGGCGTGGGCGAAAAGCGGCACCAGGTGGACTTCGCGCTTTGGAAAAAGGCACAGCCCGAACACATCATGCGCTGGCCGTCGCCCTGGAGCGAGGGTTTCCCCGGATGGCACTGCGAATGTACGGCCATGGGACGCAAGTACTTGGGACAGCAGTTCGACATCCACGGCGGCGGAATGGACCTGGTGTTCCCGCACCACGAATGCGAAATTGCACAGGCCGTGGCCTCGCAGGGACAACCCATGGTGAAGTATTGGATGCACAACAATATGATTACCATTGCCGGAAAGAAGATGGGCAAGAGCTATAACAACTTTATCACGCTCGAACAGTTCTTCACCGGCAGCCACCCGCTCCTGGAACAGCCTTATTCGCCCATGACAATCCGCTTCTTCATCCTTCAGGCGCAGTATCGTTCCACGGTGGACTTCTCCAACGAGGCATTGCAAGCCTCGAAAAAGGGTTTCGACCGCCTGATGGACGCCATGGCACAGCTGGCACGCATCGAACCGACGGCACAGGGTAAACTGAACGAAGAGTATGCCAACGAACTGGCTGCAAAGTGTTACGAAGCCATGGATGACGATTTCAATTCGCCCATCGTCATCAGTCACCTCTTCGATGCCGCACGCACCATCAACCAGTTGGCCGACAAAACGCAGACCATTACGCCCGAGGGACTGGAGGCTCTGCAACAGACAATGCAGACTTTTGTTTGCGACATACTCGGTCTGAAGAGCGAGGCTGAGGGTGGTAACGCCGAACGCGAGGCAGCTTATGCACAGGCTATCGACCTTTTGCTCGACCTGCGTGCCAAGGCCAAAGCGGCCAAAGATTGGGCCACAAGCGACAAAATCCGCGACGACCTGGCTTCTTTCGGATTTGAGGTGAAGGATACGAAAGAGGGAGCTGCCTGGAAGCTCAACAAGTAAATGTATTTTTATTTTAAGTAGGTGTTGAAAATTAGTTTATATCATGTGTGCTCTATTGGGATGCAGTTAGTTTCTTTTTTTGAGATTGCTCTCCCCCGATAACGGGGGAGTTGGAGGGGGTGCATAGCGGGCTATGTGACCGAAAAAACAAG
>JALEYW010000014.1:0-13288 GCA_022773145.1 Bacteroidales bacterium | reverse complement strand
ATCTAACGAACTTTGTGTACAAGTTGCACATAACCAGATAGTATAACTTAAAGATTGAGCACTCTAAGTTAACAATATCCTGCGATATGTGCAACTTCTTTTAGTTCATATTATTTCCATTTTAATTCCGCCAACGGGTTTATGAGGTTATAAAGTTACTGCGCAACTCGGTTATCAGGTTATGAGGGATTAGGTTATGAGGTTATGAGGTTATAAAGTTACTGCGCAACTCGGTTATCAGGTTATGGGGTTATAAGGTTATTTAGTTACAGTTGTAACGCTTGAACATCGCTCGCTCAAATAGTAATCTTTTAACCTCATAACCTTATCCCTCATCACCTCGATTATAACCTCATAATCTTACTTCTCATACCCCAAAACAAGAAATCTGCTCATGTATTGCGACATACCCCAAGTAAACCAGCTCACGGCCTTACTGCTCAGCCACGGCCTGACCCGTATAGTGGCCTGTCCCGGCTCGCGCAATGCCACGTTGCTCCACAATTTTCGCGAGGCGGGCTTCACGCTCTACCCTGCCACCGACGAGCGCAGCGCGGCATTCGTGGCACTCGGCATCGTGCTGGCCACGGACGGACCCGCCGCTGTATGTGTCACCTCCGGCTCGGCCCTGCTGGCCACCCTGCCGGCGGTGGCCGAAGCCAGCTATCGCCACCTGCCCCTGCTGGTCATCTCGGCCGACCGTCCCGCCCAATGGATCGGGCAGTACGACGGGCAGACGCTCCCGCAGTGTGGCGCACTGCAACCCTACTGCCCCACCTGCGGACTCTCGGAGCCGCACACCAAGGAGCTGCATTGGGCCAACAACCGCCTCATCAACGAAGCCCTTTGCTCGCTACGCCAACACGGCGGCGGGCCGGCGCACCTCAACGTGCCCATTGCCGAACCCATGTTCCGCTTCACCACGCCGGAGTTGCCCACCGAACGCACCGTCACCTGCCTCCATCCCGTCACCTCCCGGCCTTTGCCTGACGAGTGGGTGCGGCTGGTGGCCGAGGCCCGTCTGCCGGCACTCATCATGGGGCAATACGATGGCGGCGACCTGCGCGCCGAGGTGGAGCAGCTCGACCGCAACGGCCAACTGTTGGTATTGCCGGAAATACTCTCCGATGTGCCGGGTTCGCAACGGATGAACGTGTTCGATGCCCTGCCAGCTGACCGCCCGGACCTCCTGCCCGACGTGGTCATCCACGTGGGCGGCAACTTTGTCCACAAACGGTTCAAGCAACTGCTGCGCACGGCTGATTGCCGTGTGATACGCATCGGTCAGGACTGCGAGCTAACCGATACGTTCTGCCACCTGACATACAACATGGCGTGTCCTCCGCACCCCGCGTTGCATCAGCTGGCCGCCGAACTGCCCTCCCGTCACCAAGGCGTGGAACGGGCGAGGCTGTACTTTGAAGAACAAATCCGGACTGCGGTTCCTCCCGAACCTCACACGGCGGCAGACGTACTGCTCACCTTGCGCCATGTGTTGCAGGGCCACACTGCCGGTTTCACGCTCCACTTGGCCAACAGCACGGCGGTGCGCGCCGCCGCACAAGTGTTCTCGTCGGGACAATTCCCCATCTTGTGCAACCGGGGCACGAACGGCATTGAAGGTAGCCTGTCGACGACGGTGGGCTATGCCTTGGAGATGTGGGGTCTGAGCATTGCCGTCATCGGCGACCTCAGTTTCTTCTACGATGCCAACGCCCTGTGGAACACGCGTCTGCCTTCCAACCTGCGCATCCTGCTGCTCAACAACCACGGCGGCGGCATTTTCCACCGCCTTCCCGGTCTCGAAGTCTCCCCCGCCCTGCCGGAATATATTGCTGCGAGCGGCCAATCGTTCTCGGCGGAGGGCATTGCCCGCACGTTCCACATCGGTTACTTTTCGACGCGCGCTGACGACACGCTCGAAGCGGTCATGCGGCAATGGCTGCATGAGGACGGGCGCGCCGGACTGATCGAGATTTTCCTTACCGCATAAATCCTAAAAAGAATATCTGCTATGAGAGAATGGAAATCCCTTAAAACCTATCAGGAAATCCTGTTCGACTACTTCGAGGGCATTGCCCGCATCACCATCAACCGCCCGCGCTACCGCAACGCCTTCACGCCGCTCACGGTGGCTGAGATTTCCGATGCCCTGCGTTACTGCCGCGAAGCTCAGGAAATCTGTGTCGTGGTGCTCACCGGTGCCGGCGACAAGGCATTTTGTTCCGGCGGCGATATGCACGTGAAAGGCCGGGGCGGCTATGTCGGTGGCGACGGAGTGCCCCGTCTCAACGTGCTCGACGTGCAGAAACAAATCCGTTCGCTTCCCAAGCCCGTCATCGCCATGGTCAACGGCTACGCCATCGGTGGCGGCCATGTGCTCCACCTCATGTGCGACCTCACGATAGCTTCGGAAAATGCCATCTTCGGCCAGACCGGTCCCAAGGTGGGTTCGTTCGATGCCGGCTTCGGCGCGTCGTACCTGGCCCGCATCGTGGGGCAGAAGAAGGCACGCGAAATTTGGTTTCTCTGCCGCCAGTACTCCGCTGCCGAGGCCGAGCAGATGGGCATGGTCAATAAGGTTGTTCCGTTCGACCGGTTGGAAGACGAGGTCGTGGAATGGGCACAGGTCATGATGGAACGCTCGCCGCTGGCCCTGCGCATGATCAAGGCGGGGCTCAACGCCGAGCTCGACGGTCAGGCAGGCATTCAAGAACTGGCTGGCGACGCCACCATGCTCTACTATATGCTCGACGAAGCGCAGGAGGGCGGCCGTGCCTTCCTCGAAAAGCGCAAGCCGGACTTCAGTAAATATCCTAAACTTCCCTGACCTGATATCCACGCTGCCTGACTACGGACTTTATCCGGCAAGTTCAACTTTTCGGAAAAGGCCATCCGCTTTTCTAAAGCCGGACGGTGCGTTTCCTATGCACTTTCCCTATTTTGGGGGCCGATTTTTCGGTGTACCCTATATTTAATATTATCCGCTCTATGCCACTTCCTCCCTTCCGTCTGCGTGTACTGCCGCGCACGCTCCGTTTCAAGCAGCCCGCCGGCACCTCGCGCGGTGTCTACACCGAACGCCGCGTGTGGTACATCCTGCTCACGTCCGCCCAGCCCGGCCTCCGTTTCACGGGGTTGGGCGAGTGTGCGCCGCTGCCCGACCTCAGCTGCGACTTCACGCCCGACTATGAGGAACGGCTCCGGGCAGTGTGCCGCGAGGTGGAACGCTCGCAGCGGCTCGACGCGAAAGCGTTGCGTCCCTTTCCCTCCATGCTCTTCGGACTGGAAACGGCGTTCCGTTCGGCTCAGGGTTCGTTGCGCGGCGATTATCGTCTGCTTTTTCCCTCTCCTTTCACGGAAGGGCGGCGCAGCCTGCGCATCAACGGCCTCGTGTGGATGGGAAACTATGAGGAGATGTGCAGCCGCATGGAGGAGAAGTTGGCCGAAGGCTTTGCCTGCGTGAAACTGAAGATCGGGGCCATCGATTTCGACAGTGAACTGGCACTCATCCGCAGTCTGCGCCGCCGTTACGATTCGCAGACGGTGGAGCTGCGGGTCGACGCCAACGGCAGTTTCACGCCGGCCGAGGCACCGCGCGTGCTCGACTGTCTGGCCCGCTACGACATTCACAGCATCGAACAGCCCATCCGCCAAGGACAATGGCAGGAGATGGCGCGCCTCTGTGCCACCACGCCCCTGCCCATCGCGCTCGATGAGGAGCTCATCGGCATAAACAGCCGGGAGGACAAGGAGGCGTTGCTCGACACCATTCGTCCACAATACATTATCCTGAAGCCTTCACTCCACGGGGCGTTTTCGGGCGCGGAGGAATGGATGGAGCTGGCGCGCCGGCGCGGCATGGGCTTCTGGACCACCTCGGCGTTGGAAAGCAACCTGGGACTGAATGCCATTGCGCAGTGGTGTGCCGCCACCGACGGCGAGTCTCCCTTGCCGCAGGGTTTGGGCACGGGCCGCCTCTTCGTGCGCAACTTCGAAGGCATCCCCTTGCAGCTACAGGGCGACACCCTGTGGTACGGTGACGAACGGCAACGGGAATTTCGGCTGGAGCTGGCGGATTTCCAAGCGCGATGGAACGCCCCATGTCCCACCCTTACGGTACACACCTCGGGCAGCACAGGCCGCCCCCGCCCCATGGAGGTGGAGAAGCAGCGAATGCGCCACAGTGCGCAGGCCACCATTGCGGCACTCGGGCTTCGGGAGGGGCAAACGGCCCTGCTGGCCATGCCCTTGCGCTACATAGCCGGCCAGATGGTGGTGGTGCGCGCCATGGTGGGACGGTTGCATCTCGTGCCCGTGACTCCCGGGCTGCATCCCTTCGCCGGACTGCATGAAGCCCCGGACTTTGCCGCCCTCACGCCGATGCAGGCTTACGAAAGTCTGCGTGTGCCCCATGAGCGTTCGCTGCTGCGCCGCACCCGTTGCCTGATATTGGGCGGAGGAGCCATCCCGGCTGCACTGGAACGGGAATTGCGCACGTTTCCGCACCCCGTGTGGAGCACCTACGGCATGACGGAAACGCTCTCGCACATTGCCTTGCGCCGGCTCAACGGCCCGCAGGCAACCGATGCCTACCGGCCGTTGCCGGACGTGGAAATGTCGCTCTCCAACGAGGGGACGTTGCAGATTTTCGCGCCCCACATCCATCAGGACAGGCTCACCACCAACGACCTCGCGGAACTATTGCCCGACGGTTCGTTCCTCATCTTGGGACGGCGGGACAACGTGATTTGTTCCGGCGGACTGAAATTGTCCATTGAGGAGTTGGAAAGCCGGTTAGCGGACTTGCCCGTGCCATTTCAGATTACGGCGGTGCCCGATGCCCGATTGGGCGAGGCGGTCACGCTGCTCTACACCGCCCCACAGGACATGGAGGCGGAGCTCGCCGTGCGCTGCCGCGAAAGGCTGGAACGTCATGCACAACCCCGCCATTTTCTCCGGGTGGCCGCGCTGCCGCTGACCGAAACGGGCAAACCGGCGCGACAGGAAGCCCGAGCATTGGCACTCCGCGCCTTGTCTGGACACCCGTGCTGACCTTTCCACCTCCCAACAGCCAAGTTTTTCCCTCTCCCCTTTCTCCCTATTTCCCCATATTCCCCCAAGATCATGCAAACCATCGAACTTCTCTCCCCGGCCCGCGACCTGACCTGCGGCATGGAGGCCATCCGCCACGGAGCCGATGCTGTGTACATAGGCGGTCCCGACTTCGGGGCACGCTCGGCAGCCGGCAACAGCGTAGAGGACATTGCCGCGCTGTGCCAATACGCCCATCTGTTCAACGCCCGTGTGTACGTGACGCTCAACACCATCCTGTGGAACGAGGAACTGGCAGAGGTGGAGCGGTTGGTGTGGCAGCTGTACCGCTCCGGGGTGGACGCGCTCATTGTGCAGGATTTGGCACTGCTGCAATTGCACCTGCCGCCCATTGCCCTGCATGCCTCCACGCAGATGGACAACTGCACGCCGGAAAAGGCGCAATGGTTGGAAGCGGCAGGATTCCGGCAAATCGTGGTGGCGCGCGAATTGTCGCTCAAACAAATCCGCGAGATGGCCACGGCAGTGAAAGTGCCCATCGAGGCGTTTGTCCATGGCGCACTCTGTGTGAGCTACAGCGGACGCTGCTATGCATCGCAACATTGCTTCGGACGCTCGGCCAACCGGGGCTGCTGCGCGCAGTTCTGCCGCTTGGCCTTCGACCTGGTGGACGGACAAGGGCGCACGCTGGTGGCCGACCGTCACCTGCTGTCGCTGCGCGACATGAACCGCACGGAACTGTTGGAGGAAATGATGGATGCTGGGGTACGCTCGTTCAAGATTGAGGGACGGCTGAAGGATGCGGGCTATGTGAAGAACGTCACGGCGTGGTACCGGCAACGGATTGACGAAATCCTGAAGCGACGCACCAACGAATATATGCGCGCTTCCAAAGGACAGTCGCGCCTCGCGTTCCAGCCCGACGTGCAGCGCAGCTTCAACCGGGGATTTACGGACTATTTCCTCCAAGGTCGCACACCACAGCCCATCCACTCCTTCCACTCGCCCAAGGCCACCGGGCCGCAGGTGGGGTGGGTGAAACGGATGGAGCGCAAGAGTTTCGTTTTTGAACCGCTCTCTCCCGCCACGCCGCCCTTGGTGGCAGGCGACGGCCTGTGCTTCGTGGACCGCGAAGGGCGGTTGGAAGGTTTCCGCGTGAACCGTGTGGAAGGCCGGCAGGTGTTTCCGGCCAAAATGCCCCGATTGCAACCGGGCACGGCCCTTCACCGCAGCTTGGACTTTGCTTTCGGCCAACAACTGGCACACCCCACGGCGGAGCGGACATTGGCGACCCGCCTCACGCTACGCGAAACACCGCAGGGCTATGCCATCGACATGGCGGACGAAACGGGTTGCCACGTGTCGCTCGGCTTTGATTATCCGCACGAAGCAGCACGTACGAACCAGCGCGAGGCCATCGTGCGGCAGCTGACAAAACTGGGCGGCACATGCTGGACGGCGCAGGAGGTGGAAGTGCTGACACAGGGCGAACGTTTCATTCCGGCATCGGTGCTGGCAGACTGGCGACGGCAGGTGTGCGATGCCCTGCTGCGCGACCACAAGCTGGCGTACCAAACGGACCGGCCGGGCAAGCGCGATGAAGTTCTACTGCGCCGCCTGACCCCTCAACAGCTCGGCTACACCGCCAATGTGGCCAACGACCAGGCACGCGCGTTCTACCAATCGTACGGCGCGACGGAACTGGCCCCGGCGTTTGAGTTGCAGGAGCCGCAAGGCGAGGCAGTACTGATGACTTGCCGCTACTGCATTCGCCACGCCTTGGGCATTTGCCTGAAAAAGGACCGCTCCACGCCCGGACCACTCGCACTGCGGCTGCCCGACGGACGCACCTTCCCGCTACGTTTCGACTGCCAACGCTGCGAGATGCAGGTGTTGAAAGAATAAAAGGGTGTTCTATAAATAAGGCCGGAATAAATAAACAAATACATAGGCATTCTTTAAAGCCAAATTTATAGAATACCGCTAAAAAGTAAAACACGTACCACATTTTTCCCACGTTCATTCAACAACATACACCATGCGCCACCTCCACACCTTACTTCTCCTGCTGCTGGCCGGCAATCTGCTGACGGCCTGCTACTATTCCCACCCGAACAAGCAGGACCATTGGACGGTAACGGGCGAAGGAGCCGTCGATTCGGTGAACTTCTACATCGCCCACCACTACTGGACGGGCTACAACTTCCAAGCCACCGATTCCATGGAGCTGCTCACCATGCCACCCCTAAACAACATGGCCGAGTATGACCATCAGCCGGGCGATACGGTGCGACTGAAAAAACGCGATAAACTGGTGGTGGCCCGAATTGCCTATGTGCCCAATGACACCACAGACTCCGTATGGGTGAAAGTGGCCCGCGACCAACTGACGCAGGGATGGATTCACGAATCGGCCTTACTCGACTGCGTGGTACCCGACGATCCCATCTCGAAATTCATCTATTATTTCTCCGGCACGCGCTCGATAGTAGTGCTCTGCGTACTGGCATTGGCAGCCTTGTTCGGCCTTATCCAATACTTCCGCCACAAACACTACCGCCTGGTCCATTTCCACGACATCCCCAGTTTCTACCCCACCCTGCTCTGCCTGTGCGTCAGCGGATCGGCAGCGGTATATGGCAGCATGCAGCGGTTTGTACCGACCACCTGGGTAGAATTTTATTACCACCCCACGCTCAACCCCTTCGACACGGAGTTGCCGCTTATCCTGGCACTTTTCATAGCCTCTGTATGGGCCATCCTGATTGTAGCAGTAGCCGTGGTGGACGAGCTGCGCCGCCAGCCCGACCTGGGCGACCGTTTGGCTTATCTCACCTCCCTCGGCGGCGTCTGCGTGGTGCTCTATTTAGTGTTCACCCTGACCACACCTTATTATATAGGCTATGCGCTGCTGGTAGTTTATTGGGCGTGGGCCATCCGCCGCTACTATCTCCACCGTCCCTCGCACCTGCTCTGCGGAGTGTGCCGCCGGTCAATTCCCCAAAAGGGACGGTGCCCGCACTGCGGAGCTTGGAACGAATAACCTGACAGAATACATTACTACTTATGAAACAGATTTTATGCCTACTCCTGCTGTGGTGCGGAAGCATGACGGCAAACGCAGACCGCTTTACCGAAATGGCTGGGCGCCACTTGGAATGGATTAAAACCGGGCAGGCCGACAGCGTGTTGGCGCACGCCACGCCACAAGTACAGGCCCAACTTTCTGCTGCCATGGTGCAGGCCATTTGGAAACAACTGCTGACGCAGGCAGGACAGCTGGAAAAGCAGGAGGCCTGGTCGCTGACGGAACGGCAGGGGATGCACGTGTGCCAAAGCGTGCTGCGTTTTGAACGACTGCCACTGCAGATGAACGTGGTGCTGAACGATGAGTTGCTGCTGGCGGGACTGACCTTCACACCGGCACCAGCCACCGCCACACAGCCCGCAACGCCTGGCCGGACGGACGCGGCGGAGGCATTCACGGAGGAAGATTTCGTCGTGAAGCACGTCGGGATAGAACTTTCGGGCACACTGACCTTGCCCAAAGACCTGTCGAAACCGGTGCCCGCGGTAGTGCTGGTGCAGGGCAGCGGACCGCAGGACCGCGACGAAACGCTGGGACCGAACAAACCCTTCCGCGAACTGGCGCACGCTCTGGCGGCCCGCGGCATCGCCGTGGTGCGTTACGATAAGCGCACCAAGGTATACGGAGCGCGCATGGCGGAAGTGTCGGGTGGGCAGTTGACGTACGACACGGAAGTAGTGGACGATGCGGTGCAGGCGCTGCGCCAAACGGCCAAACTGCCGCAGGTGGACAAGCAGCGACTTTTTGTGATAGGCCACAGCCTGGGCGGCACGTTGGTACCCCGCATTGCGGAAAAGGCGGACACGCCCTTGGCGGGCATCATCGGCTGGGCGGCACTGGCGCGCCCGTTTCGCGACGCGCTGATGGAGCAGCTCGTCTACATAGCCCGGAAACAAGGGGCCGACGAGGCCACAGCGCAGTCGCAGGCGGAAGCCACGGCCAAGCAAATGATGGCGGCATTGCCCCGGGAGTATGTGGATTTCCAGCAGACTTACGACCCTACGACCACGGCACAGCGGCTCAAGGATCTGCCGATGCTGTTTCTGCAAGGCGGCCACGATTACCAGGTGACGGAAGCGGACCTGAAACTGTGGGAGAAGGCACTGGCGAAACAGCCCAAGGCGCGCTGTGTGCTTCTGCCGAAACTGGACCACCTGCTGCGCGAACTGCCGGAAATGGCCTGCCCCGCCGACTACCTGAAGGAGGGGAAGATGGACGCGGAGGCCCTGCGGCAAATCACGGACTTTATACTGCAAAACTCTTTGTCAACCCCCTAAAATGCAAGCCATGATACAACACATCGTCATGTTCAAATTCCGGGCCGACGTGCCCGAAGCGCTGCGCGCCAAAGCGGCGGCACAGTTCAAGGCAGGCATCGAAGCGCTGCCGGCCGTCATCCCCTTCATCCGCGAGGTGAACGTGGGGCTCAACCTCAATCCGGCGGAGCAGTGGGACATCTGTCTCATCTCGCGCTTCGACACGCTCGACGACGTGAAATCTTACAGCGTTCACCCCGCCCACAAAGCCGTGGCCTCGGCGCTGATGCAACACATCGCCGAGCGCGCTTGTGTGGACTTCTGAGGCAGGACAAATCCGGCACCGCCTGATTGTCCGCCCTCCCCTTCGTAAGGGCACAAAACGAGTTTCCCCGCAGGAGGCCGGAAAGGCTTGCTGCGGGGATACTTATGGGAACTTTTTATCCGCCTGCGAGGCGGTCAACAGGGCTTATTCTGCCAAATAGGCCGTCACGTTCTGCTCGATGCGTGCTAAGACATTGTCGGCAGGGGCAGGAACAAAAGGCGTGCCGGTAATGTGCTCGTACAGCTCGATGTAACGGTCGGAGATGCTCTTCACCACCTCGGGTGTCATTTCCGGTATGGGCTGGTCGGCGGCACCATGAACCTGGAAACCGTTGTTGAGCAACCACTCGCGCACGAACTCCTTCGACAGCTGCTTCTGCGGTTCGCCCTTGACCAGGCGTTCCTCGTAGCCCTCGGCATAGAAGTAACGCGAAGAGTCGGGCGTATGGATTTCGTCCATGAGGTATATTTCCCCATTGTGCTTACCGAATTCGTACTTGGTATCTACCAAAATCAAACCGCGCTTGGCAGCGATTTCTGTGCCCCGGGCAAAGAGCGCCAGCGTATACTTCTCCAAAAGGGCATACTCCTCAGGCGTAGCCAGGCCGCGAGCCAGGATTTCTTCCTTAGAAATATCCTCATCGTGCTCACCAATCTCTGCCTTGGTGGTGGGGGTGATGATGGGCGTAGGGAACTTTTCGTTTTCCTTCATGCCCTCAGGCAACTTGACGCCACAAATCTCGCGCACACCGCTCTTGTAGGCACGCCAGGCACTGCCGCAGAGATAACCGCGCACAATCATCTCCACGGGGAAGCCCTCGCAAAGCAAGCCGACAGTGACCATAGGGTCGGGAGTAGCCAATTTCCAGTTGGGACAAATGTCGGCTGTGGCATCGAGGAACTGGGCTGCTATCTGATTGAGCACCTGTCCTTTGAAAGGAATGCCTTCGGGAAGAATGACATCGAAGGCCGAAATGCGGTCGGTGGACACCATGACCAAGCGGTCGCCAAGATGATAGACATCACGTACTTTGCCGTGATACACTCCCTGCTGTCCGGGAAAGTTGAACGCTGTTTGAGTTAATGCAGACATGATAATATGTATTAGTTGATTCAATTTTTGTAAAGTTGAAGGTTATAAGTTTGCGGTCGCTTCGCTCCCAGGGTTATGAGTTTATAAAGTTACTGTTATAACATTTGAACATCGCCCGCTCAAATAGTAATCTTATAACCTCATAACCTAATCCCTCATAACCCTTTTTCTCAGCCCTCTAAAGCTGCAGACGGCTCACCGTGGCGTTGCTTCTTCTGTTCTTCTTCACGGGCATAGGCTTCTACAATGCGGGTCACGAGTTTGTGGCGGATAATGTCGTGCTCATTCATTTCGATAAAGGCAATGCCCGGAATGCCCCGGAGGATGCGCTGCGCCTCCGTCAAACCGCTACGCTGCGAAGCCGGCAGGTCTACCTGCGTGCGGTCGCCGGTAATAATCATCTTCGTGTTCCATCCCATGCGCGTAAGGAACATCTTAATCTGCGCCGTCGTAGTGTTTTGTGCCTCGTCAAGGATGACCACGGCGTCGTTGAGCGTACGGCCACGCATGAAGGCTAAAGGAGCAATCTGGATAACATTGGTCGTCATATACTCTTGCAGCTTGGCTGCCGGTATCATATCCTGCAAGGCATCGTAGAGGGGCTGGAGATAAGGGTCTATTTTGTCCTTCATGTCACCGGGCAAGAAACCAAGCTTCTCTCCTGCTTCCACGGCAGGGCGGCTGAGGATGATTTTCTTCACCTCCTTATTCTTCAACGCCCTGACCGCCAAAGCAATGGCGGTGTATGTTTTACCGGAACCGGCAGGGCCAACGGCGAAAATCATGTCGCAGGAGGAATAAGCCTCAACCAGGCGAAATTGGTTCTCGCTGCGCGGCGTGATGGGCTTGCCCCCCGTGCTGTAAACAATGGCTCCCTCGCCCGAATCGTTTGATATCATCCGCTTCTTGACAATATTGAGCAAATCTTCTTCACTTAGGCGATTGAATTTGGCACAATGCTTTTCAAGCTGCTGCATCACTTCCTCAAACTCCGCCATCTCCTCCTCTCCGCCCACCACGCGCACCACATTATCGCGCGCCATGATGCGCAATTTGGGACATAGCGCACGCAACATTTTGATATTGGCATTGTTAGCGCCGTAAAAGAGAACGGGGTCGGCTTCTTCGAGAATAAAATGCTTTTCAATCATTGAAAATGCTGAAAGGATTAAATCAATCAATTCAACTTTTGCAAAGTTGAAGGTTATAAGATTTTGGTCGCTTCGCTCCCAGGGTTATGAGGTTATAATAATACTGTATGCCGCAGTCAAAGTAGCCCAACGAACAGCTTTATAACCTCATAACCTTAAATCTCATAACCTCCGAAACTTGAATTGATTAATAGGTTTTGAGCTGAATTGCCTCGCAAAATTAAGCAATCCCCTTGAAAGTATATGAAAAATCCTTACTTTTGTGTGCTTTTAAACGTAACCCCCTCCCTCTGCATATAAACAATGAAACATAAGGCCACTGCCTACCGAGGCTATTTTCTGCTGACTTTTGTCCTCATCGTCACTGCACTTGGCATTGCCAAATGCGTCAATCCCCACCTCACCCTTCACCGCGTCATCGAAACGGCTACCGAACAACCCGAAGCAGCTACCGTACCCCACGAACCTGACAGCATTGAGCTCCAAGCTCTCCACGTGGACAGCTTGCTGATGCGTCCACGCGCCAAACTGACGCTGCTGAAGCCGGACGGAAAACCGGTGAAGAACCGCGTAACGAGCGTCCGGCGCTTTGAAGAGTCATTTCCCGACCTGAACGACGTGCAGTTAGCTACGGCCAGTCGGCTGGGCATCTCCCACATCGAAAACCGCGACGAGGCGCACCGCCGCATGAAGGAACTGGTCTACGTGGGCGACAACCCTTTCTATTCCATCCAACCGCTGCGCCAATCCATCCCCTACCTCGTACCCCGCGCCGCTACACTGCTGGGCGAGATTGCACGGGCTTTTAACGACTCGTTGGTAACCAAAGGCTACGAACCGCACAAACTGATTGTCACCTCCGTGCTCCGCACCAAGGAGGACGTGCGCCGCTTGCGTAATGTAAACCGTAACGCATCGGAAAACAGCTGCCACCAGTACGGAACGACATTCGACATTTCCTACAACCGCTTCCTGCAAATCAACGACGACGGCACGGACGAAGTGCGCTGGGTGACGGTGTTCAAATCCATCCTGGCCGAAGTATTAGAGGACCAACGCCTGATGGGCACCTGCTACGTGAAGTATGAACTGAAACAGTCGTGTTTCCACATCACGGCACGGTGAGAGTTTTTAATGTATAATGAATCTACGACCGTCGTACAGGACGATGCACCGCTTAGGGTAGGGTGTTCAAAACAGACATAAAATTGTGCTCGAATAAGCGTTAGGTTTCAGTGCTTATATGTTACTGTTTTTAACACTTCAGACAACGAAATAGTTCTTTGAAAATCCGTTTAATTTGTTGATGTTTAGTAACTTT